>JAFXZK010000032.1 GCA_017541265.1 Bacteroidaceae bacterium
CGCGCCATCCTCAAGAACCCGCCCATCCTCATCCTCGACGAAGCAACTAGCGCGCTCGACACCGAGAGTGAGCACCTCGTGCAGGAAGCTCTCGACCGACTGATGAAGTCGCGCACCACCATCGCCATCGCCCACCGACTCTCTACCATCAAGAACGCCGACATCATCCATGTCCTCTATGAAGGCGAGATAGTCGAAAGCGGCCAGCATGACGAACTCATCGCCAAAGACGGCTACTACAAACGTCTCTACGACATGCAGCAGCTGTAAACATAATCTAAAGTTTTGAAATAATAAGAATTAGAATGAAAATAGTAGGCGTAATTCCTGCCCGTTACGAGTCTTCGCGCTTTCAGGGCAAGCCATTGGCAGACATCTGTGGAAAACCCATGATATGGTGGGTGTATCAGCACGCTTCTCAAGTGAAGTATTTCGACGAGTTGTATGTCGCTACTGATGACCAACGCATCTATGATGCTTGTACCAAGTACGACATGAAGTGCATCATGACTTCTACCTCTCACCGTACTGGCACAGACCGTTTGGGTGAAGTGGCAGAGAAGATTCCCGCAGACCTCTATGTGAACATCCAAGGAGACGAGCCTCTGATGGAGCCGGAGGTGATGGAAAAAGCCATCCTGCCTTTTTTTGACAATCCAGAGCTTCAGGTATCTAACCTGATGACGAAGATTAACGATCCTGTGGATGTGGTGAACTTCACAGTCCCCAAAGTTATTACCAATAAAGAAGGTATTGGCATCTATCTGACACGTTCCACCGCTCCTTACCCCAAGGGCAGCATTGACTATGCTTACTACAAGCAGGTATGCGTGTATGGCTTTACACCTGCCGCATTGAAGTTCTACTGCGACTACGGCAAGAAGTATGGCAAGGCCAAGATTGAGGCCATCGAAGATATTGAGATTCTCCGCTTCATTGAGAACGGCTACAAAGTCCAGTACATTGAGGTGGACAGTGAGACTGTGGCGGTTGATGCGCCCAACGACTTGAAGAAAGTTAATGAGATAATGGCTGCAAAGCTACAGAAATAATAATATGCAAATACTTGATTGCACGCTCAGGGACGGTGGGTATTATACTCATTGGGACTTCAATGCACAAGTCGTGGACGCTTACATAAGCGCCATGAACGAACTTCCGATTGATTGCCTTGAATTGGGTTATAGGAATAATCCACAGAAGGAGTATAATGGTAAGTTTGGCTATTGCCCGCTGTCCGTGTTGAAATATATCCGCGAGAACTCCAAGCAGAAGTTGGCAGTGATGCTAAATGAGAAAAGCACCAAGCAAGAAGATTTGGAAAAGTTGGTTGCACCTCTGGTGGGTGTGATTGATATGATACGTCTGGCGGTTGACCCTGAGAACCTGGAGCGTGCCGTCGTATTGGCAGGAAAGGTGAAGGAGTATGGCTTTGAGGTTGCCTTCAATGTGATGTATATGTCCAAATGGAATCAGTATGAAGGTTTATATGAAAAGCTTCCTTGCTTGAATGGCATAGTGGATGTTTTCAATATGGTGGATTCTTACGGCAGTGTTACTCCAGAGGAGGTAAAACAAATCATTGCCAAAGTTAGACAGCATCTCACTTGCAAGATTGGTTTCCATGGTCACAACAATTTACAATTAGGTTTAGTTAACACGTTGACAGCTATAGAGTGTGATGTAGATAGCGTGGATGCTACCATCCTGGGTATGGGGCGTGGCGCAGGCAATCTGAATATGGAGCTGCTCCTGACCTATCTCAACAAACACGCCGGTCTGAAGGTAAACTTTAATAAGTTAGGTGATGCCATTCTTGCATTCATGCCTCTTTATGAGAAGTATCGCTGGGGCACCAGTCTGCCGTATATGATTTCTGGTGCTAACTCCTTTCCCCAGAAAGAGGTAATGGAATGGGTGAGCAATCGGGTGTATTCCTTCAATAGTATCGTGCGTGCATTGGATAATCGCATGGACAAGAAAGTGGACAACGCAAAATACCCTGTGCTAAAGGTGACAAAAAAATACAAGCAGGTGATTGTGGTTGGTGGGGGTAACACGGTGATTGAGCATATAGAAGCCATCCATGAGTATCTTAACAAAAATCCAGAAACAGCCATAGTACTTTCGACGGCTCGTCATGCCAATTTGTTCTTGAACCGTAAGGAGCCAATCTTCTATTGTCTGGTAGGTAACGAAGGTCATCGCCTGACAAACAATGTGGGTAAGGTCAAATATGCCGGTACTTGTGTGTTGCCTCCTTATCCCCGAACTATGGGAACCGAGGTGCCCGAGTTTGCTGAAGCCAGCACTTTTGAGCTGGATGAGATTTCCTTTATTGATGAGTACAAGGATTCAGTAACAGCCATTGCCATCCAGCTGAGTCTGAAGCTGACTGATGGAGAAGTTTATTTGGTGGGTTATGATGGTTATTCGGGCAACGTGCTTTCTGAGAAAGAGGTGTCGCTGACTCATGAAAATAATGAGATATTTATCAGTTATGCCCATACACATGGCACGCAACTAAAATCACTAACACCGTCTATCTACCACACTTTGAACGTGACATCCATTTATCAGCTTATTGATTAGATTTTGAGATTAGAACACATGAACGAGACATTCGATAGATACAAGCAGCTGAAGAAAAGTCTCTCGACGAGGTATCGGGGGATCGACATTTCGCAAGTCTTGGCAATATATCTGTGGATATGGGCTGTTGCGGACGCAATAGAGGGCGTTGAAGAAAAAGAGACGGAGCAGGCACTCGACCTCTCGTTCTTGCAGGGAATTGACAAGAAAAAGGTCATTTACTATGATATAGACAGAAAGGACCATCAAGCGACATTCCACAACATTTGCTCCTTTTTGGGCGACGACTACAAGGTCATCGACATTGCCTTCAATATCAAATACAAGCCGCACCGGTCAATCGTCAACAAATGGCTGTCAAAGCTTTTTGTTATGCGTGCGGCGAGACATTATAAGTTCACAAAGCGAGAGAAAGAGCAGCTGGGCTACAGGGTGTGCTTTGTGCTGAACAGCATCGACGAACTGTATGCCATGAAGGAACAGCTAAACCAAGTGTCTCATTTCGTCTCATATTCGGCTATACATCCCTGGAACAGTTTGCTTTGCCAATTCTTCAAATGCAGGAAAGCAAAGGTCTTCGGTCTCTCTCATGCCGTGCATGTCGTCTTTACCCAAAACATACCGATACATTGCCTGAACTATGAGAATCTGGACGTGGACTATAGTCTTACCTGGGGACAGTACACGAAAGACGAATACCTGAAATATGGAGTTAAGGCAAAAGAGATATTCGTTGCTGGTTATCCCAAGAAGATGGATGTTCAGCAACCCAAGAGAAAGAATGAGCTGAAGAGTTGCCTCGTTCTCTTGTCAAACATTGACTATGACGAGTCGGACAGAAAGCTTCTTGCCCTTTTGTCGCGATATACGGACACATACACATTCTTCCTCAAGCTGCATCCGACCAACGACTATGACAGCTACAAGGCTTTGGCAGCGAAGGAGCACATGACCGTTATAGACAAGGAAGTCCAGCTCACGGATTGTTTCGACAAGGAGAAGTATGACTTCTCTATTGCTGTGAATACAACAAGCTACTACGAAATCATGGCGGCAGGCATCCCGTGTTTGAGATACAAGGACGGAGATGCTTTCGAGATGACTTACGGCGAGGATAACGACATGTTCAATACTGCCGAAGAGTTCTGCCGGGCAATGGCTTGGCTAAAGGAGCAGACAGAAAACCAATCATACGATGGCATCATACGCGACACCCTGCATTATGTGATGGGATTAGGGGAGAACAACTACAGGAAGCTCCTGTCGTAATGGAAAACCCGTTGAGGGACATAAAACAAGTTATTGCCAAACCATTAAAAAGAAGGAAATGATTAAAAGAATCAGAAATGCGATAGGCCGTTTCCTGTTAAAGAAGTACTTGCTTAGCGAAGACGGGCAAAAGGTAATGCGGGAGTGTCTATGCAATAGTGATGAATACTCTGTCCTGAAAAAGAGGGTAAGGCACTTGTCTTTAATGTCGGATGATGACATAAGGTACTTGGCGGACCGCCTGCCTCCGGAGGGGCACATGTCTGTCTCTTCTTTCTTTACAGAAAGCAAGAACTGGTATGTGGGGCCGATGTCTGTAATGTGTGGCGCCCGCTTCACACATATTGGGGAGAACTTCTATGCAGGGCGGGCCTTCAGGCTTGAGGCATTAGATGAGTACTATGACCAAAAGTTCTCTCCGTCCCTGAACATCGGAGAGAACGTGAACATACAGGATTTTTGCCACATTGGATGCATTGACCATATAGAGATAGGCGACGGCACGATGATTGCAAGCAAGGTGTTCATTGCAGACCATTTTCATGGTAACTTAGACTCCAAGGACCTTGAAGAAGCACCAGAAGAACGTCCCCTCAGTCACAAACCGGTAAAGATTGGCAGGAATGTGTGGATTGGCGACGGAGTCTGCATCCTTCCTGGTGTTACGCTTGGGGATAACGTGATAGTCGGCTCAAATGCAGTTGTGACACATTCCTTTGAGGCAAATTCAGTTATAGCGGGATGTCCGGCTCGACTGATAAGAACATTATAAATAACAATAATTATGGAGGGTAATAGCAGTCAAACTCTACAAAAGCAGCGCCTGCCGGAAATGGATGTCATGAAAGGCATACTTTCGATAATGGTCATCCTGGGGCATATCGTTTTTATAGAACAGCGAAGTGGAGGGGTGAATATGATTTCACATGCCGCATATGCCCAAAATATCCTTGTGGCAGTGTGGACAGCGCCATGTAACATGGCTGCCTTTTTCTTTGTGACGGGTTTCTGCTCGTCATTCGCACAAGATTTGCCTCACCAGATATTATCCGACGCAAAGCGTCTGCTGTTACCATCAGTAACCATTGTGTCTATTATGTCCGCAACAGTGGCGCTTTTAGGAAAGGACTTTGCCTGGTCGTACAATGCACCTTGGTTCCTTTGGGCATTATTTTGGGCAAAGCTTATCTTCAAGCTCCTCTGCCAACATGTCAAGTCTGAGGCAGTGGTCTGGTTCCTTCTGGTGTTAATGTCGGTCATCGGTGCGGCAATGATGTACTACACGCCGGAGGCAAACCGGCTGGGCTGGCAGCAGGCATTGGTCTTCCCGTTGTTTCTTGCCATCGGGGCTTTTGTGAGGAAGATAAGTCTCAAGCCTTGGATGTGTTACCTGGCAGGCGGGGTTTATGCCGTGTTTGCCATCCTGACATTCTATTATTTGGACTGGGGACCTCTCTCGATAAGTGCCATCACCTCGGTTGCGCCGGAAAAGTGGCCTGCATACTTTCTCTTGGCGACAAGCGGCACACTGTTTGTCTTCCAGGTCAGCAAGTTGTCCAGCAGAAGCAGGTTTCTGCAATTTGTTGGTAAGAACTCCCTAATAGTATATTTGATGCATGCTGCATTTCTGGTGATTGCAGCCTCGTATCTGAAGTCGCAGATAGTGCAGTATTACGATAACTCCACTTTTCAGTGGTGTTTCTTTGTCCTTATGGGGCTTGGCGCCCTGCTGTGGTCGTGTTTATGGGCATTGGTCTTCAATTTGCCATTTGTGAGGTGGCTGCAGGGTAAATGGTAATAAATGACAGAGGCAATGGAAACGAGTCTTAATGAAGCGAAAAAGGAGTACCGAAGGTTGCAGAGGGAAATTCATCTTGCGCCTTTGCTCTGTGAAAAGCATCTGCGGGAGGAGATAGAGGCCTTCGGCGTACGCTTTCAGGACAGAAAAAGGTATAAGGCCCTGAAACGCAAGTTCTGGTGGCATCGCAAGGTCCATCCAAAACATATTCCCATAGGAAGCGCACCAACGGAATGGGCCGGGCAGCAGACGCCATTGGTATCTGTGATTGTCCCCAACTACGGCCATGCCGCCTACCTGCGGGAGCGCATCGACTGCATCCTCAACCAGACTTTCCAGAACTTCGAGCTGATTATCCTGGACGACTGCTCACCAGACAACAGCAGGGAGGTCATCATGGCGTACAAGGACCATCCCAGAGTGTCGCACATCGTGTTTAATGAGGAGAATGCGGGCAACACCTTCCTGCAATGGGAGAAGGGGGTTGCGCTGGCAAAAGGCAAATATATCTGGATAGCGGAGAGCGACGACTATGCCGATGAGAGCTTTTTGGAGAGTACAATGGCAATGTTCTACCTTCACGAGGATTGCGTCATGGTCCGGACGGGCAGCTATCAGGTAAACGAAAAGGACAGGGTGCTGCTCAGAGACTGGGACGAGTGGAAAGAGGATGAGTCCATACACTACTATCGCGGCGAGGACTATATCCGCCACAACATGCTGCACTTCAACTTCATCTACAACGCCAGCATGGTCGTGTTCCGCAAGGATGTCTTCCAGCGGATAGACAAGTCCTACCAGCGGCTGCGCATAGCCGGCGACATGCAGTGCTGGATAGAGATGCTCAGAGAGGGACCCATCTGCGAATTGCGCCGCAAGCTGAACTATTTCCGGCAGCACCAGAACAAAGTCGGCGCAAGTTCCAACGCGGCAAACAGGGGCATTATCGACCAGATAAAGGTGTTGGCGTACGCTATAGGGAACGTCAGGATGTCGCCGTTCCGGAGGATGATGGTCCGCGGTGAACAGTATGATTTCAGCATCCGATGGTTCCGCACCGAACGCGAACCTGGAGTGAAGGAAGATTGCGACAGGGCCCTGAGCGACGATTTGCGTGCCACGCGTTGGGACTACCGTTGGTACAAGCTGGTTTCCTTGTTTGATTTCCTACCTTTTATTCCTTCCAAGAAAAATGACAAATACAACTGAAAATCAGAATAATAAAGTGACCAGTCTTCATGGGTCCGCGTACCTGTTCCGAAAAGTCCGCGTACTTGTCTCCATAAGTCCGTGTACTTATCTCCATAAGTCCGTGTACTTATTGGCATAAGTCCACGCACTTTTTAAACATCTTAATTCCATGGGAAAGGCAAAGGGAAAAGACATAGTTGTAATACCGGTGTATAAGACCTCTCCGGACGCGACGGAGCGGATGTCTTTGCGGCAGTGCGTCAAGGTTCTTGGCGGGCATGACATGTGTCTTGTCTGTCCGCAGGAGCTTGACGTGGCTGCATATACGGAGCTGGCCGGCCGCCCGTTCCGGACAGAGCGATTCGAGGGAAGGTACTTCCAAGGCATCGAAGGGTATAACGATTTGCTGAAGAGCCGAGGCTTTTATGAGCGCTTTGCCTCGTACGGATACATGCTCATCTACCAACTTGACGCATGGGTGTTCGAGGACAGGCTGGACTATTGGTGCGGCAAGGGCTATGACTATGTCGGAGCGCCCTGGTTTGAGGGTTGGCGGAACCACGAGGAAGGCTATGGCTTTATGTGTGTGGGGAACGGCGGGTTCTCGTTGCGCAAGGTGGACAAGTTCCTGAAGATAACCAACCCGTCGCAGTTGCTTTACGGCTTTTGGAAGCGTCTTAAGTTCGGCAGAAAGAGCGTGGGGGAATACATGGAGACGAAGAAGGACAGATGGGAGGATGTGTTCTTCTGCTATGACCTGAAAGGCACAAGGTTGGAGCTGAAGACACCCAGCTGCCGGAAAGCGTCGATGTTCTCCATCGAGACATCCCCGGAGTATATCTTCAAAGAAGTGAACAGGGGGCAGCTTCCCTTTGGCTGTCACGCCTGGAAGAGATACCAATACGAGGAGTTTTGGTCGAAACACATTATTGACAATGTCTAATTACACATCATAGCAGTATGAAAGTCAGTATTATCACAATCGCATACAACGATTTGAAGGGATTGGAAAACACCTGGCAGAGTATCAGGCGACAGACATTCCGCGACTTCGAATGGATTGTCATCGACGGCGGCAGCACAGACGGAACCCGCGAGTTCCTCCAAGAGCACGACTCCGAGATTGCCTTTTGGTGCTGTGAGCCGGACAAGGGAGCCTACAATGCCCAAAACAAAGGCACCAAGCACGCCAAAGGCGAGTATTGTGTCTATATGAATTCGGGAGATGTCTTCTATGATGACGACGTGTTGGAGAAAGTTTTCGAGAGGAAGATTGATGCAGACATAATATATGGCAATTGGCTGATGGTCTTCGAGAATGGCAAGACTAGACTGGATGTCGCACCAGTGGAACTGGACATGGCGTTCTTCTTCAGCGGGAACATTTGCCATCAAGCCATGCTGGCAAAGACAGAACTGATGCTCAACCGTCCTTACGACGAGAGTTTTCAGGTGTATGCTGACTGGGATGAATGGCTTGACATGTTTGTTCAGGGAAAGAGGTTTGAGAAGGTGGATATTATCTTCTGCAAATTTATGGTCGGAGGCTTGAGCACAGGCTCGTCCAAAGCCCTGGTTGCAAAACGCGATGCGGAAATAGAGCGGCTCCATGAGAAGTATTATCCGGAGCTTTGGCGAAAGACCATGAAAAGGGCAGCCCCATGCCTGTTGGTGTATGAGCATTTGAAGGCAAAGCGCAAACAGCATAACAAGCTTATCAGGATTCTTATTATTGTCAGCAGCTTGCTGTTCGTCACAAACATCCTGACAATGTACTATCTGTTAGGTGTATAAGAAGAAAGGAGTTATAAGAAAAATGTCGAGAATACCATCCATAGAGGAATTTGCAGGACATGTCATTGTCAAGGGCGTGTGTGGCAACATCTCATGCGATGTTGACGTCACCGTCGTGACCGCCTGCTTCAACCCTTTTGATGCGGGGCGCAGGGAACTGCTCCGGAAGAACCTCGACTCCGTGCAGGCACAGGAAGGCGTCCGCCTCGAGCACCTCATTATCGACGGTGCCTCCACCGACGGCACTTTGGAATGGTTGAAGGGGTACAACAATGCCAGACATGACATCCGCATCCTTTCCAAACCAGACAGCGGCATCTACGAAGCCATGAACCGTGGCATCGCACTGGCACGCGGCAAGTACATCATCTACCTCAACAGCGACGACTACTTCCATGATGCCAGAGGAATGGCAGTCTCCGTCAAGAGAATCGGGGAACTGCAATGCAACTTCTCCTTCGCTCCTGTGCGTTTCTATCCTCCTAAAATTCGTCGTCATACACAGCTGGCACCGCAAAGGCGGATCCATCGCTTCCTCATCAGCTGGTCTTTCTCGCACCAGTCCATGCTCACCTCGCGTGCCCTGCTTTTGAAGCTCGACGGCTTCGACACCAGCTATCGCTCTGCTGCCGACTATGACCTTCTGCTCCGCATGATAGAAGCAGGCGCCAAGGGATGTTTCGTCCCGCTCTCCTTTTCGACCTTCACTTTAGGAGGCTTCTCGGCAGAAAACCGCGAACTTGCTTATGCCGAATGTGCCCGAAGCCTGTATGGATTCTTTAAGAGGTTCTATCATACAGAGATGAAAAGCAGGGAAGTGGAGCACATCGTCCGCCATCGCATCTATCCAAGCAAGTACATAGACATATACAAGCAATCGCAGAAACTCATCAGGGAGCGCTTCATCGGTATTCCAAACGGACCGGTAGCCAAGCTCTCCAGATGGTTCAACTACATAAAGTATTACCTGAAATGCAAAAGAACAAACATATAGCGGCACTCACGATGGCCCGCAACGACGATTTCTTCCTGCGCAAGTGGGTGGAATACTATGGTCGCGAATTGGGACAGGAGAACCTCTACATCTTTTATGACGGGGAGGACCAGGCTGTTGGCGACTTCTGTCGGGAAACCAACGTGTCCGTGCATCCCAAGATAGGCACGCAAGTGGTGGCAGCAGAGAAAGGTCGTTTGAAGTTCCTTTCGGAGCAGGCTGCTGAGCTTTTTGCCAAGGGGTATGACCTGGTGATTGGCGTGGATGCCGACGAGTACATTGTCGTTGACCCGAAGCTTGGCATGGGGCTTCGGGAGTACCTGTCACGTCAGGATATCGACATGTGCCTCTCTCCCTTGGGCCTCGATTTCGGGCAGAAGCTGGGCGAGGAGGGTGATTTGTCGTTCGAGTCACCATTCCTCGCGCAAAGACATTACGCACAGATAGGCACGCGCTATACAAAGCCTTCCATTATTGCGCAGCCTTGCCGGTGGGGCAGTGGCTTCCACCGTGTCAAAGGGCACAACTTCCATATCGCAGAGGACTTGTATCTCTTGCACTTCGGCTATGCGGACAGAAAGATTCTGGAAGACCGCCTGGGCGATGTGGACCGAGTGGCGCAGGGATGGGAGAAGCATATCTACAAGCGCAGCCGCACCATACGCTATGCCACGGAAAAGAAAGCACGCGACTTCGACCGCTGGACGCGCTTGGCACGCATCTGCCAGACGTGGTGCCGTCCGCCCTATGCGCTCAATAAGCCTGCAATGTTCGAGCTGAAGATTGTGGTCAAGATACCGGAAAGATTCAATGATGTCCTCTAACATACCATCCGCAGAAGCGTTGCGGGGCGACTTGATAGAAAAGCCGGTCGCCTCCCGGGAAGGGGCGGAGCCTCTGGTCTCTGTCGTGACTGTCTGCTTCAATCCTTTGAAGGAGGGCAGGCAAAAAACCTTTGCCATGAACCTCGATTCCGTGCAAGCACAGACAGGCGTTGCATTGGAGCATCTCATCATCGACGGCGCATCCGCCGACGGGACGCTCGACTTCCTGAAGTCATACGATAACAGAAGGCATGACATCCGCATCCTGAGCAAAGCCGACACGGGCATCTACGAGGCGATGAACAGAGGCATAGCCCTTGCACGGGGCAGGTATGTCATATTCCTCAACTCGGACGATTACTACTATCGTCAGGACGGGCTTGCGCTCTCGGTGAAGGCTTTGGAGGAGAGCGGGTGCAGCTTTACCTTTGCCCCGATACGACCTGACGGCTCACGTTTCCGCCACCGGTTGCACAGGCATCCGCAGCGCCACCTTCATAGAGTCTTCCTGTTCTGCACCATTCCACACCCTTCGATGCTGTTTCTCCGGAGTGCACTCTTGGAAGCGGATGGATATGACTGCTCCTATCGGCTTGCGGCGGATTACGACATGATGTTGCGTCTCATTGCCGTGGGGCATAAGGTGTGCTTTGTGGACAAACCGTTTGTGATGTTCTCCTCGGGTGGCTTCTCTGGCAGGAACAGAACACTCAACATGCAGGAGAAAGCGCTTATTGTGCGGAATTTCCATGAGAAGGTCTTTGGCATAGAATTATCGGACGCAGAAACGGACACGCTGGTGAGGCGCTGTCGTTATCCGCGCAGACTCCTTTCTGTCTATGTCGCGTCCCAGCGAATGATAGACCAGACATTCGTGGGTGTGCCAAGAAGCTTGGGGCAAAAGCTGTTGCATGGCTTCAACTTTTGGAAGTACTACCTCAAGTGTCTGCTTGGAGTCTGAGCGGAAAAGCAAGGGATTTGCTATGCTTTTAGCAAATCCTCTGTGAATTGGCTGATTCGGGCATAGATGTCGTCGCCTACCTGGTCCAAGGCATAGAAGCAGGCGAAGCAGACCTTGCTGCCTGGTTTGGTTACACGGCGCAGTGTCCATTCCAGCTTCATCATCCCTTTTGTGGAATAATACCGCATAAGTACAGGGCGGACGGGACGTATGTGCAGTCTTCCCTCGCCGAGGAGTAATGTGTAGCAGAGTTCGTCGGTGCGGAAGTGCTGGGGGCTGCGGAAGCGGTTTCGGATGTTTTGGACAAGAAGTTCCGGATGTTGGGTGTAGAACTGCTCCAATGTGCTGCGAAGCAGGGGGTGCGGCGTGTGTGAGAGATGAATGAACCTGCTGTCGTTTCCTGCTATCTTGGCTGCGAGCATCATCTGCCTCACATGGTTGACCGGACAAGTACCGAAGTGTTCTTTGATGTCATAGCAAAGGCGTGTCCACCGCTGCGACGCCATGCGCCCGTGGCAGTTGATGTGTCCTTCCCGGGGGAAGAAGGTGTCTGCACTCACTTCTTTGCAGACAAGCAGGTCGTCGTTGAAGTAGACGAAGTGCTCACTCAGTCCAGGAATCCTCCAGAGCATGGCTTCGAGGCTAAGGGAGTTGAACGTGGGGAGGTACTGCTCATACCCCTGGAAGAGCACTTTGTGGTCGACGAGTTCCACTGGTATCGAGCTTTCCACTTTTGGGTCTTGCCCGTCTGTTACAATGAAAATCCGTCGCACCCAGGGCATGAACTTGTTGATGGAACGCACACACCAATGTATCTCGCCACGTTCGACGTATCGTGTGGGGCCGGCGATGTCCTTTGCCAGAAGTGTGGCGTCACCGTGCATGTATTCGGCCCTCTTTGCATTCAGCACCGGGTCGTTGCCATCTACCCATGTGATGACGGCATCCACACAGAAAGGCTTGCTTGTCCCGTTCATGAAAAACCCTGTTTATACCAGCGGTTGTGCGACCATAGCCATATTTCGGGCTGCCTGCGGACGGTTTTTTCGAGAAGGCGCCAGAAGCACGCAGACAGAGGGTAGGGGCGGTGGGCCTCATCCCCTTCGGGCTTCATTTCGGTGAATGTCAGTCTGTAGTGTCCGCGTGAGGTGCGTTCCACATCCAGATAGACGAGTTCCGCGTTGGCCTTTCTGGCTATCTCTTCCGCGCCGGGTGTGTACCATGTCTGTTGATTGAGGAACATGAGTCCGTCCTTCACCTTCGTGCTTGGCCTTTGGTCATGGATGAAGCCGCACAGGAAGGTCTTGCCCTCGGCATTCCATTTCAGCATGGTGCGTACGGTCTGCGCCATTTCTATCTGCTCGGTATTCCAGCGGCTGCGTATCTCGTGCATCAGCGAGGCGAAGTACCGGTTCTCGATCTGCTTGTATATCTCGGCTCCTTTCTTGGGGTTCTTGTAGCGCACGCTCACTTCCTGGAACCACTCCCAGCAGCCGCAGTGCCCCAGAAGCATGAAGACGTTCCTGCCCTCGGAGGCTATCCGCTCGGGCAGTTCGCAGTTCAGCACCTCCACGCGGCGGCGCATCTCCTCGTCGGAGATGTTGAGGCACTTGAAGGCTTCGATGAAGACATCGCACAGGTTGTGGTAGAAGGCTTTCTCTATGCGCAGGATTTCCTTTTCGCTCTTCTCGGGGAAGGAGCAGCGGAGGTTTTCGCGGACCAGCCGCTGCCTGTATCCTATTATATAATAGACAATGGGGAATGCGAGGTCGCTCAGCAGGTACAGGACACCCAGGGGCATCCCTGCCAGGAACCGCATCAGGCGGTGTTTTTTCTTTGTTCCGTTCTTGTTCAATGACGTCCTTTTGTGAGATTTTGTCTTAAGGCAAGTGCAAAGGTACGACATTATATTGAAAATTGAAAA
>JAFXZK010000033.1 GCA_017541265.1 Bacteroidaceae bacterium
ACACAAATTACCATCAATGACCCACGAATTACCATTAATAATTATATGATAATTACATGGCTTGTTACATGGCAATTACATGTTAAAAGAAAACACAAATTGCCATCAATGACCCACGAATTACCATTAATAATAACATGTGCAATTACATGGCTTGTTACATGGCAATTACATGTTAAAAGAAAAACACAAATTGCCATCAATGATCCCGAATTACCATTAATAATTATATGACAATTACATGGCTCGTTACGTGGCAATTACATGTTAAAGATAAACACGAAGTACAATCAGGATTTAAAGAATCAGAGATTTCTCCGATACGGACAAAGAAATCATCGGATTATTTCAGCATCGGGCACAAAAAGCCTTCCCTGCATGTGAGGGAACCGTTAGTCATTTCTGTGCTTTCTGTGGTTTCTGTGTGAGATGAAACCCTCAACGAACCAGTGTCTTCTTGCCATTCTTGATGTAGAGTCCCTTCCGGGGATGCTCTGTGCGGCGTCCCTGAAGGTCGTAGTATAGGTCGTTGGATGCTGGCTGCTGGGCGTTGGCTATTTCCTGTATGCCCTCGGCTATGTCGTCGCCATTGCTTCGGTCGGTCATCTGCTGCAGGGCTGTGATTTCCGACAGGCTGAGTATGCGGTCGTAGATTCTCACTTCGTCGAGGCGGACGTCGGCAGAACCCCAGAACGAGCCTTTGCCCAGACACAGCTCTTCACACGATGCCATGAGGTCGAGTACCAGGTTGTAATCAAAACCTTGTTTCGTGGTGGCTTCCCTGCCATTGAGCGACTCCTTGTACTTGTCCGTGTTCTTGGTGCCATTCACATAGATGGTGATTCCGCCCTGAGTGGAGCTTACTGTCCGCGAGAAGGTGATGGTTACCATGTCCCACTTGCCGGGTTTCAGCTTTCCAGTTTCCACCGTCTGCGGATAATTGATGTCGATGTAATTACCTATGCCGTCGTTGAAGCCTACATAGAGATTGCCCGTCATGTAGAGGCGCTGGGTGCCGTCGCTCATGCCAAAGAGGGCATCCCACAGGTTATCGTCCGTGCGCTTCACGAAGAACGAGATGGTGGCACCGCCTCCGAGGTTTTTTCCCCTTAGCGGGTTGGGAATAGAGACGTAGCTCTCCTTGCCGTTAATACCAAAGTACAAGTGTACGGTATTGCCGTTGCGAAGTTTTTCCACATCATCGACAGTGGGGTCGGCTGTCGTGCCGTTATGCTTCAAGAGAGCCTTTTCGGTTGGATTCAGCTTGTTTGAGAGGTTGTCGTCGTCGAAGTCATAACAGGCAAGCATACCGTCTGCCCATGTCTCATTGGTGTGTCTGGCATTTGCCTCCGAGAGAGCCTTGACGGGACGCGACTCCTGCCAGAAATAGTTGCCGCATTCCAGCCGGGCGGTGAGAGTCACCTCCGTGTCTTCTTCGAGACCTACGGGACAATACTTGCCGCAGTCGCTGATGACATCGGGGTTGCTGCTGCTCCACTCCAAGCGTGTCTGCTCACCATAGAGGGACATGCTGCCGTAGAGGTCTATGTTCCTGTTGATACGTTGATACTTCGAGACGGGCAGCTTCTGTGTCACTACCTGGTAGGCCAGTTCATACTTGGGAAGCAGTTTGTAAGCCCATGCGCTGACACCGCCGTTGGAAACCGTAGTGATGGCTACTGCGTGCATGTTGGTGTAGTCCATCGTTTCTTCATAGACAATGCCGCTATATGCCACATTCCCCATGTTCAGAGTGATGTAGTGGCTCCCCTCTTCTATGTTCCATGACCCTGTCTTGTCGCCTGTGATGCTGCCATCGTCGTTCAGGGTGACAGTGATGGGTGTCACCTGTTCCAAGTCGTTATGGTTGTTGGCAAACTTGTGAATGAGTAGTTGGTAAGTGCCTGCTATCTCTCCTCTTGTGAAGGGCTGACTTGTCTTTATGTCCTCGTTGGTGATTGTCTCACCATTGTATTCAAAGGGGGAGGCAACGAGCCAGCCATTCTTGTTCTGGAACAACTGATGCACATGTACCTGATGCCCCTCGAATGCATCCTTGTTGTCATTACAGAATCGGGTATGATAAACCAGGTAGGTACGACCATCGGGGGCATCAATCACGGAGTTATGCCCCTGTGAGCGCTCGCCCTGTGGCATATAGCCCCAATGACTGTAGGGTCCCATCAGCTTCTCGCCACGAGCCGTTGCATTGGGGCCGTAGTTCAGTGTGAAGCTATTAAAAACTGCACTGCGCCCAGCTCCGTCGGTATAGGGGCCATTGGGCTTCTTCGAGCGGAACACGCGCATCTCGTAACCACCTTTCTGGTCGAGGAACCCGTAGCTCATAAACAGGTAGTAGTAGCCATTGATGTATTCTATATAGGCTCCTTCGCCCGATACATAGTAGCCGCCGGCAATACGCTTTCCGAAATAGGGGTCACCATTGCTGATACTATAGGTTACGTCGTAGTCGCGCAGCCCCGTCTCTTCATCGAGTTCCAGCATGAAGACACCACCGCTCCACGAACCGTAGGCCATCCAAAGCTTGCCCTCTTCGTCGTAGAAAACACAGGGGTCAATGCAATTGGGAAGACTCGGCTTCGACGTGTGCGCCCAGGGACTGTTGTAGCGCGAGGGCAAGGTGTTCATCGTGCCCAGCACCAGTTCCACGTCGGTTTCCTTGAATGAATGGCTTCCGTTATCGAAACCTCCAATCACCACAGGAGCCTGATATTCATAGGGACCGCTTATCCTGTCGGACGTCAGGAGTATGATGCTGGAGTGCCATTGGTCACCATTCACGCTCAGGTACTGGCACCATTTCTGCATCACGGGATTGTAAATTACATCCGGTGCCCACATGTTGCCGTCGATATTGTAGTTGGCATCCGTGCGTGCAGCCCAATCCTTGGCGTTGAATGTAGGCAGGTCAACCTCCACCCCAGCTTTCTTCACCTTCTTCACCATAGGCGTCACAAAAGCGTCGGCATTATTGGCATTGTTGTTAGTTCCCACCTTCCAGGGCGACGTGAACCAAGTCCAGTTCTGCAAATCGGTGGTATAGGCCTGTGCGCGATGTGAGCCAAAGATGTAATAGCGCCCACTCGTGGGGGCATAAACGACAGAGGGGTCATGCACGCTCTGCTGGTTCTTTGAGGTTTCCTTATAGAGAGATTTGGCCTCCGAGGTCGTCAACTCTGTCTGTGCAAAGGTCGAAGCACCAGTCATCAGGAGAAGCAGAATGGTAAGGAGTCGTTTCATTACTTATTCGTGGTTTTAGTGATTTGCGGGCAAAGGTACAGAAAAATCTTGAAATGCAAAAGCTTCCAGGGGTATTTAACATCTAAAGACACGAAAAGACTCTAAACTTTATATCTCACACAAAAAGCACAGAAATAATTATATGAGCAATTCGTGGATAATTACATGGCAATTACATGTTAAAGATATTCATCCGTGGTCAACACCCGAAACTTGAAGCATTCGTTTTCTGTGGTTTCGAGGCGCTGTAAGTCGGGAAATGCAAAATAATCTGAAAGTTTTGCCCCTTTCGTTTGGCAAATCGGGAAAAAGATGTATCTTTGTCTGTCTAAACTTACCTTATATATAAATATATAATAAGATGAAACGCAAGGACCTGAAAAAACACATCAACTACCTCTGCGGCGAACTGCTGGCAGAGTGCATCGCCGCGGCTTCCTTCACCACGGGAAAGGACAACATGCAGGACATCGAGAACGTCGTGCAGGGCATCCTCGAAATGCAGAACGACTGGATTTCCCGTCTCTCGCATGTGGAGCCGGGCAGCACCAAGCTGTTCTTCCAGAAGCTGCGCGAGGACATGCAGAAGCGCACCGACGAGATTGTCGAACAGATTCAGAACCTGTAAAAATTGAAAAGTTGAAACATTAAAAAGTTGAAAAAATGAAGCCTTTTCACCTTTTCACCTTTTCACCTTTTCACTCTTTTAGTCATTGGCTTCTCTTCCGCTGGTGCCGCTTTGAGGAAAACGTCACAGAGCCGATGCCGGAGAAGTGCATCATCGCACTCGCTCCGCACACGAGCAACTGGGACTTCATCATCGGCAACCTCTACAGCCGCGCCAAGGGCTTCCACTGCGACTTCCTGATGAAGAAGGAGTGGTTCTTCTGGCCCATGGGCATCCTGATGCGCAGGCTCGGCGGTATACCCGTCTATCGCAGCAAGCAGATGCACTCTACGGACATCATCGCCGAACAGGCAAAGAAGGCGCGGACGTTCCGCCTCTGTATCACCCCCGAAGGCACACGCAAGGCTCAGCCCGAGTGGAAGAAGGGGTTCTACTTCATTGCCCTCAAAGCCCAGATTCCCATCCTGCTCTACGGACTTGACTTCGCAGAACGGAAGATTGTCTGCACCAAGACCATCATCCCCAACGGCGACATCGAGGCGCAGATGCAGGAGATTAAAGCATACTACAGCAACTTCAAGGGACGACACCCAAAGCATTTTACAATTTGAACATTGAAAATTGAACATTGAAAATTGAACATTCATACCCCAATACATAATCCCCAATTTATGAAACGCATACTACTCTTTCTCACCCTTTCACTTTTTCACCTTTTCACTTTTTCCCAGGCGGACGGCATCGCTAATCTGCGTCAATACTTTGCCAGTTACACCAATCCGAACTTCCCGAACGTGGGCAAGATAACCGTTGAGGACATTCAGACAGATGCCAAGACGAAGCACCTGACCATCGTGCTGAGCGACAACTTCATCGCACAGCCCGTCACACCTCTCGTCGTGGGCGACCTCTATTCTGAGGTGAAGCGGTTGTTGCCAGCAAACTTCAGCAACTACGACCTCAGCATCGTCGCAGCAGGCACACCCATCGAACTGCTCATTCCGACAAGCATGATGGACAGACCGGACACAGCCCGCGTCTATAAGCGCGAACTCTTCAAGGGCAATCCTTGGGTGACATCGTTGAACCAGCCCTACACTATCAAAAAAGGCTTGCAAGGCAGGCATCTCGGCATTTGTCAGAGTCACGGCAAATACTTCAACCACACCAAACAGGAATGGATATGGCAGCGGCCGAGGCTCTTCTGCACCACCGAGGACATGTTCACGCAAACCTTCGTGATACCTTATCTCATCCCGATGCTGCAGAATGCCGGCGCCGTGGTCTTCACACCAAGAGACCGCGACTGGCAGAAGCAGGAAATCATCATCGACAACGACGCTATCATGGACGGCAGTCGCTATGAAGAGCGCGTCAGCAAGTACCATTGGCAATACGGCGGCATCGGCTTCGCCCATACACATGAAGGCTATGAGAACGGAGAAAATCCCTTCCGCATGGGCACCTTCCAGATAACAGAGGCAACACAAAGCCTGAAGACAACAAGCGATGTCCTCTGGATACCGGACATTCTCATCGAAGACGACTATGCCGTCTATGTTTCCTATCAGACTCTGCCGAACAGCATCCCCGATGCCAACTATACCGTCAAGCACGGCGGCATAGAAACCAATTTCCGCGTCAACCAGCAGATGGGCGGCGGCACCTGGGTTTATCTCGGCACCTTCCACTTCACCAAAGGCAAGAGCGAGGACAATTGCGTCAGGCTCTCCAACCTGAGCGAATACAAAGGCGTCGTGACAGCAGATGCAGTCCGTCTTGGCGGCGGCATGGGCAACATCGTCCGTGGCGACTCCACGATGGCACTCCCCATCGGAAGCGACTTGCCCCGATTCCTCGAGGCTGCACGCTACTCCGCACAATGGTACGGTATGCCGGACAGCGTCTATTCCAAGAGAGGTAACGACGACGGCAGAGACGACGTCAACACACGACCCTTTGCCGTCAACTATGTGGCAAGAGGCAGCAACTACCTGAACGACGCCGAAGGCTCCGGCATTCCGCCTGTGCTCGACGGACAACCCGTTCGCGGCCTCGCTGTCCCCATAGAACTCTACATGGCTGTTCATAGCGATGCAGGCTGGAGAGCAGACAACTCGCTGGTCGGTTCGCTGGGCATCTACACGACAGGCTACTACGAGGGCAAGACCGCAACAGGACTCTCAAGGCTTGTTAGCCGAGACCTTTGCGACTTGGTGATGACGCAAATCAACGCAGACATGACACGCGAGCTGGGCATCTGGAACCGTAGGGACCTCTACGACCGCAACTACGGCGAGTCACGCGACGCACAGCTTCCCGCCATTCTCCTCGAGATGCTCAGCCATCAGAACTGGGCAGACATGTGTCTCGGACACGACCCGTGGTTCAAGTTCCTCATGTCGCGCTCCATCTACAAGGGAATCGTACGCTTCCTTGCCGCCATCCACGGCAGCAAGGATGACTATGTCATCCAGCCCCTGCCTGTTGCCAGCCTTTCTGCCGAAGCAAGCTGCGAGAAGGGCGAAATCACCTTGCGCTGGACTCCGAGGCTGGACGTTGCAGAACCCACAGCAGCTCCAACGGGCTACATCGTCTATACAAAGAAAGCCGGAGAGGACTTCGACAACGGACAATACATAGCCGGCGGCAACTGCATCTATCAGATGCAAGCCACACCGGGAACCCTTTACAGCTTCCGCGTGGCAGCAGTCAACGACGGCGGTGCAAGCCTGCTGAGCGATGAGGTCTGTGCCGTTGTGTCTTCAAATGCCTACGCTCCCACCATCCTGCTTGTCGATGCCTTCCAGAGGTTGGCAGGTCCACAACCTTTCGACAATGAGGCAACCGGCGGCTTTAACTTCGATGCAGACCCCGGTGTCATCGACGTGAGGACTCCCGGCTATTGCGGTAGGCAGCTGAGCTTCGACAAGAGTCAGTACGGCAAAGAGACAGGTGAAGGCTTTGGCGTGAGCAGCGACGAATGGGAGGGCATGATTCTGGCAGGCAATACGCACAACTACAGCGTGCTGGCAGCCAAGGACATCCTCAGGACACATCCCGACTGCAACATCAGCAGCACAACGCCGCTACAGCTTGCAAGTCTCGACCTTCGTCGCTATAACATTGCCGACATCATCCTCGGTGCACAGAAGGACGACGGCTATTCCCTGACCCGCCGCAAAGCATTCACGCCAGAGATGCTCACAGCCATCTCGCAGATGACACTTCAGGGCACATCCATTCTCGTCAGCGGAGCATTCATCGGAAGCGATGCACATTCAGCCGGAGAGGACGGCTTTGTGGCAGACAAACTGAAGTTCCGCTATGCAGCATCCATTCCTGCGGACAGTATCTTCACCGTCCAGGGCTTGAACAATACGGCTGTCATCTATAGCAGGCCGAGCGAACAGAACTACTGGGTAAAGAGTTCAGATATCATCGAACCCGTGGGCGGCGCCTTCAGCGCAATGGCATATACAGCAAAAGGCTACTCCGCAGCCATTGCCTACCCAGGTCCCGGCTACCGTGTCTTGGCTTTCGGTTTCCCGCTTGAATGCATCAGAGACGACGAAGTCCGCCGCAACATCCTCGGCATAGCCGTTGACTACTTGTTAGGAAAGTAAATTGTAAATCGTAAATCGTCAAATTGTAAATTCACTTAGATGTTTACCATTCTTTGCAATATGAAAGGCTCTCGCAAGCTCAATGTCGAAGAAGCCCACCTGAATACCATCGAGCATTATGCCCTCTTCTCTGACCTGCTCGACAGCAACGGCATCGTGGAAGACAGCGTTCTGGAGAAGTTGCGCCTCAATGTCCGCTCTTTGCTTGCGACAGGCGAACCTGACCCGCAGCTGATTGACCTCTGCGAACATATCCTCTTCCACAACGACATGAAGGCTTTCGGCCTGCACCAGCTCATCCTGCTTTACATCGACTGGGAAAAGAAGAAACTCGATACGCTGAAAGCATCACTGAAGGTTGATTAGGGATTAGAGATTAGGGGCTTGAATGTTCAATGGTCAATGTTCAATGACAAACCTGACTGACTGGCTGCCTACTACACGCAAGGAAATGGATTTGCGCGAGTGGGAATGTGCTGATGTGATTCTCTTCAGCGGGGATGCATACGTTGACCATCCTGCCTTCGGCGCAGCAGTCATCGGCAGGCTCTTGGAGGCAGAGGGATTACGCGTCTGCATTGTGCCGCAACCGGATTGGCACGGCGACTTCCGTGACTTCAAAAAGCTGGGACGGCCGCGGCTCTTCTTTGGCATCTCGCCTGGTTGCATGGACTCGATGGTCAACAAATACACCGCAGCCCGTCGCCTCCGAAGCGAAGATGCCTACAGCCCCGACGGTCGGCACAACCTTCGCCCCGAATACCCCACCATCGTCTATACGGATATATTAAGGAAGATCTATCCCGATGTGCCCATTGTGCTTGGCGGCATTGAGGCAAGCCTGCGGCGAGTAATGCACTACGACTATTGGCAGGAGCGTTTTCGTCCAAGCATCCTTTGCGACTGCGATGCCGACCTCATCACCTACGGCATGGGCGAGAAGCCAACGCTGGAACTTGTCAGACTCTTGACGGAAGCCATCAACGACGCTCATCCCCTGCTCCACTACAACGAGAACGGCGAGGCTTGCATCACGCGCAAAGTGCTTCGCGAAGTGGCTATGGAGTTGCCACAGACGGTTTGGCTTTGCAAGAAGGAAGACATTCCTGGCGGCATCAGGGAGGACGATATCGTGTTGCACAGCTACGAAGACTGCCTCAAACAGCCTCGCCTTCATGCCGAGAACTTCCGCCACATCGAGGAAGAAAGCAACAATATACATGCCCAGAGGCTACTAGCCCCCTCCCCGCTCCCCCTTTGGGGGAGTGCTACATTTCCGCCGACTCGCCGCTCAAAAGCACGCCCCCAAAGGGGGAGCGGGGAGGGGGCATTTATTGTCGTCAATCCCCCCTACCCTCCTCTCACTTCCGAAGAGCTTGACCAGAGCTTCGACCTACCCTACACACGCCTGCCTCATCCCAAATACAACGGCAAACGCATCCCTGCCTACGAGATGATTAAATTTAGCGTGACGCTGCATCGCGGATGCTTCGGTGGCTGCGCTTTCTGCACCATCAGCGCACATCAGGGCAAGTTCATCGTGAGCCGCTCGAAGGAGAGCATTCTCCGCGAAGTGAAAGCCATTACTAAAATGCCGGACTTCAAGGGCTACCTCAGCGACCTTGGCGGACCGAGTGCCAACATGTATATGATGCGGGGAAAGCGACAGGAGATGTGCGAGAAGTGCAAACGCCCCTCGTGTATCCATCCTGCCATTTGCCCAAACCTCAACGGCGACCATCGTCCCCTGCTCGACATCTATCGGACTGTCGACAAACTGCCTGGCATCAAGAAGAGCTTCATCGGTAGCGGTGTCCGCTATGACATGCTCCTGCACGACTGGAAGGACGAAGCCCTGAACGGTGCCGCTCGGGAATACACTCGGGAACTCATCACGAAGCACGTCAGCGGTCGCCTCAAGGTAGCACCCGAACACACTAGCGATGCGGTGCTCAACATCATGCGCAAGCCGTCGTTCAGCCTCTTCCGCCAGTTCAAAAGCATCTTCGACACGACTTGCCGAAAGGCTGGATTAAGGCTGCAGCTCATTCCCTACTTCATCAGCTCGCATCCCGGCTGTACGGTTCGCGATATGGCCGACCTTGCAGCCATCACCAAGCAGATGAACTACAAGCTGGAACAGGTGCAGGACTTCACACCGACGCCCCTCACCGTAAGCACCACCTGCTGGGCAACAGGCTATCACCCCTATACGCTCCAGCCCATCTACAGCGCCAAGACACCGCAGGAGAAGCACGAACAGAACAAGTTCTTCTTCTGGTATAAAAAGGATTAAAGAATAATGATTAAGGATATTGGTTCAGCAGCCGTTCTGGCGGATTTGTAATCCGCCAGTATCGAATATAAGCATTTGTAATGCGATAAAACAAGAGTCGTGGGATTGCAAATCCCTATATCCAATACGGTCGGATTACAAACCCGCCCGAACAAGCAGAAGACCGGACGAGAGGAACCCATTAAATCCGTTGTTAAAGAGATTAAGTCAAACAGTAAATAGTAAATAATTAAGATGCAAAGCGAATGGTTTGAATGCAAGGTCCGCTACGACAAGACCTTGGAGAGCGGTCTCATCAAGAAGACCACAGAGACTTATTTGGTAGATGCCATCAGCTTCACCGAAGCCGAAAAGCGTTTTATAGAGGAAATCACGCCCTTCATGACAGGCGAGTTCATCGTGACAGACATCAAGCGGGCACGCCTCTCTGACCTCTTGGACAGCGAGGACCTCAACGATGACCGTTGGTTCAAGGCTCGCATCGCCTACATCACCCTCGACGAGAAGAGCGGCGTGGAGAAACGCACCGTACAGACAGCCCTCGTCCAGGCAAACGACTTCCACCGTGCCCTTGCCAGACTGGATGAAGGCATGAAAGGAACTCTTGGCGAATGGGTGATTGTCTCTATTACAGAAACTGCTATTATTGATGTCTTCAAGTTCAAAGCAAGCGAGGATTAATGATTAAGGAATTAATGATCTGTGAAAGAATAAACGAGATTAAGCATACTTTGCCCGAGGGCGTGCGGCTTGTGGCCGTCAGTAAGTACCACCCAGCCTCGATGATACAGGAGGCTTACGATGGCGGTCAGCGCATCTTCGGCGAGAGCCATGTGCAGGAGATGGTGCAGAAGTACGAGGCACTGCCGAAGGACATCGAGTGGCATTTCATCGGTCATCTGCAGACAAACAAAGTAAAGTACATTGCACCCTTCGTCAGCCTCATCCATGCAGTCGATTCCGAGCACCTCATTAAGGAGATTGACAAGCAGGCAAAGCGCGTCGGTCGCACCATCCCCATCCTACTGGAAGTGCATGTAGCCAAGGAAGAGACAAAGTACGGCTGGGCACCCGACGAACTGCTCCGCTTCATGGAGAGCGGTGCCTGGCGACAGTACACCAACGTCAGCATTACCGGCCTAATGTGTATGGCAACGAACACAGACGACGAGGCTCTCATCGCCTCCGAGTTTGAGCAGGCAAATCAGTTGTTCAAACATATTACACAATTGTCAGACGGTAGATTCAAAGAGCGTTCCTGGGGCATGAGTGCCGACTATCCTATCGCCATTAAACACGGCGCCACACTGGTTCGAATCGGTAGTTTGATATTTGGCGAACGCGACTACAGCAAGCACCCCTAAGAAACGGCTGATTAATGTGCGCCGTAAACCTCAATGTCGCCGATGCGGACAATACCATCGGCGCCGCCCTTGGTGACATTCACTCGCACATAGCGGGCTTCGATGGGAGTGATGGAGGCATCGGTTACGGGCGCGATGTTGTTCACATGGGTGCCAACCGTGCTCCATGTCTCGCCGTCGAGACTGGTTTCGATTGTAAAGTCACGGCTGTTGAGTTCAGAATCCATGCCAGCAGCCTCGGCGTGACGCACCACATAACGGCTTATCTTGTAGTTTTCCTTGAAGTCCATCTGTACCCAACCCGTTTCGTCTTTTGTCTTGGAAATCCAGATGTAACCCTCTGATGGAGACCCATCAGCAGCAAGTCTGGCTCCAGTCTTGCTAGAAGACGAGGAGATTGCCATATCCTGCAACATCGTGAGGTTGAATGGCAAATGGCGTGCTTCGTTGTAGTAGCTGAACCAGTGGTCGGCACGGACAATCTTGACATTGTTCGGGGAAAGAGCATTGAGCTTCGACTTCAAGTCAATGAGCTTGTCTGGACCTAAGTGCCAGACATCAGCCTGTCCGGTGACGAACATAGGTGCCGTGCCCTTAAAGTTCTTGATGTCGCGGTTGAAGAAGTCGGTAATCCCATCTATATCGCCGCGATAGCAAGGATATTGTGGGGCGATTGGCAGCCATCCTGACTGCACAGCGTAGGGAAGTCTGCCGCTCTGCCGCTCATAGTCGTTGATGGTCAGTCCGTACAGATAGGGACAGTTGTCGGCAAAAGCCTTGCGCTGAGGCGTGCTAATATTATCCCATATTGTGATGACACGCAGTCCTGCTTTCTCGATGTAACGTTGGGTCAGCTGGATGTAGGGGGCAAGTTTCGGGCCAGAAGAGTTGTAGTACGTACCGCTGCCCTCTCCTAATCCGTTGAACGGCATTGAATAGCCCAAGCCCGAGGGACCGCTGACGAAGCAGTCGTTGTTCGTTGCCTTGCCGTAATAGTAGTTCAGCATCATGGGGGCGAAATCGACCAAAGCGGGGCTGATGGTCCAGTTCATAGGCATTTGGCCGCGACCACTCTGCTCGAATATCTTAGCCATTGCGTGCTGGCAGTACTGGATATTGTCGCCGTCGCTGATATAGACGGTGGCATACACTTTGTTCTCCAACTTCGGACGTTTGGGCACTGGGGCTATCTTGACGGGCTTGTTGACAGCAGTATAGACAGTGGTGTTCTCGAAGAAGTCGGCAGGCACGGTGGAGAGGCCATACTTTGTAGCTTCGCCCACACCGGAGCGTTCCTCGGGATACCAGCCCAAGACGATGTCGCGGCCAGGTGTCATATCCTTGAGGAACTTGTCGAGCACAGTGCATTCGTTCGAGACACGAGGGTCGAGCCATATACATGCTGAACCGCAAGCTGCGCCGATGTCATGCACGTAAGGAATGTTGGGACGTTCGTTGATGAGCAGGCGGTGGTTGCAGCGGCTCCAGTAGTTGTTGTAGAGATAGTTGTAAATAGTCAACGCGTTGTTCATCGTAAGCGAGGTGAGGTCCTCCACAACAGGAAAGTCCATGCCGTTAGCCACAAGTTTGTCCCTGATAGCGGCAGTCACGGGAAGTAAGCGGTCCAGGCCAGCAATGGTGACGGCAAGGTTGGAATAATGGCCCGACAACTCATTGCTGTAAAGCACCAAACCATTGATTTCTTCTTGGAACAGCTTTACCAAATTATAAGGTCTGGCAGTAGGGATGGCAGAGGTTTTGAGGCTGTGTGCCGAAGGCCAGAGGTTTTGTGCCTCCTCATTATGGTTGTAAAGAATGATGCGCGGTTGGGTACGGTTGATGATGCCTTGCAACGTGCAAAACATAACGCGCTCTTCGTCGCTAAGCCCGGCCGCACTCATATCCAACGACCTGACCGTGGTTGCCGGCGATAGGAAGACGGGCAGCAAGCGGTCTTCAGGCCAGCAGAGGTCGCCCGTTTCCAGGATGCGGTTGCCGGCGCTGTTGAAGTTGTACGTCGTGTCGGCAAACGATATCTCTTCCACCTCGTCCACGTCGGTACGGAAGACGGCGCCATTGTTCATCTTCATAGTCATGGTGGCAGGGGGAGTGTGAATGTCGATTTCCTTTACCTCTGCCACACGGGTCTGGGTACGTGCCCCACCTGTCTTCTGAATGTTCATGACTTTTTCCTGAGCCTGCCCTGACAAGGCACCGAGGAATAGAGTCGCTGCAACTAAAAACTTTCTCATTACCTTAAATATAATACCTAAATTCAACAACAAAAAGCCTCTATTCTGTCTTCATGCAATGCAAAGGTATGAATTATTATGATTTGTTCCAAAGTTTTTCGTGTTTTTTTGTAGTATAAGTCCTCCCAAAGTCTGACTGATATCCATTCACGTTTGTGCTCCAGCCCTCTCATGGGAGGACTGGAGCACGAACAATAACCAGTTTGCTTTCGGACTGGGCTTTAGCACAGAAGGTTAATGCCGCAGTCTGACAGGATTCCAAATACGGCTACAATTCCAAGTTTTGATAGAGGAAGCGCTTGATGCTTTTCTTGGGCGTTTTCTCGAACTCATTGTCCATCACCTTGATGCTGAAGAGCTGGGCGTAGCTGGGCAGGTTCGGATTGATTTCCTTACGATTCTGCTCCATGATGGTCTCGATGTCGGTCTTCGAGAGACGCAGCTTCTTGACCTGCTCCTGGTCGGGATAGACAAGACCGACAAGCTTGTCATCCCTCTGCACCACAAGGCATTCGCTCACAAGCATCATGTTGCTGAGTTTGTCTTCAATCTCTTCGGGATAGATGTTCTGCCCATTGGCGCCGAGCAGCATGTTCTTGCTGCGGCCTTTGATGAAGAGGTTGCCCTGTCTGTTGAGCACGCCGAGGTCGCCCGTGTGGTACCAGCCATCGGCATCGATGGCGGCTTTCGTCGCCTCCTCGTTCTTATAATAGCCGAGCATGACATTCAATCCGCGCGTCAGGATTTCGCCGGGGATATACTCCGGATTGGGGCTGTCGATGCGCAGTTCCTGATGGATGACGTTCCTGCCGCAACTGCCCACAATCTGATCCTTCCAGTCGTTGTAGGTGATGATGGGAGCACATTCGGTCGCACCATAGCCGACAGTGTACCGGAAACCTATCTCGTGAAGCAACTGCTCGACCTCCTGGTTTAGGGCAGCGCCTCCGATGATGACCTCGTAGAAGTTGCCGCCAAGCGCCTGTGTCAGTCCGTCGCAGATACGTTTGCGGATGCGGTCGCCTATGATGGGGACATTCATCAGCATCCTTACCTTCGGATCCTGAATCCTCGGCATCACAGCCTTGCGCACCACCTTCTCGATAATGAGCGGTACGACAATTAGGATGACGGGCTTCACCTCCGCAAGGGTTCGCATCAAGATTGTCGGCGAGGCCACTTTGGTGAGGAAGTTTACATGCACGCCCACCATGAACTCGAAAGTGAACTCGAATGCCATACCGTACATGTGAGCCATCGGCAGCATTGAGAGTACTTTGTCGCCTGCCTTGATTTCGTTTCCGAGCACATGGTAGGCGAAGTCACAATTGCTCCACAGGGCACGGTAGGGAATCATCACGCCCTTGGAGTTGCTCGTTGTGCCGCTGGTATAATTGAGCACAGCCATTTCGTCGGGCTTGTCCTGATAATAGCTGATGCATTCGGGGAGAAAACGATTGGGGTACTTTTCGCCGAAGAGACGGTTGAGGTTCTCGCGGGCGTAGGCCAGTTTGTCGTTGCGGCACACCAAGAGGCTGTAGTCGACCAGCGAGATAATACCTTGAAGATCAGGCATCTCGTCGGCATTGAGATTGGGCCAGACCTTGTCGCCCACAAAGAGAAGCTTCGACTCGGAATGGTTCACAATATCGTGCACCTGCGAGGGATGGAACTCGTGGAGGATAGGTACTGCCACTGCGCCATATGTCAGGATGCTGAAGAAGGCGGCACCCCAACGGCTCAGGTTGCGTCCGCAAAGGGCAATCTTGTCGCCCGGCTCGATGCCTGCCTGCTCAAACAGGATATGCAGCTTTTCTATGATGCGTGCTACATCTTTATATTGCAGAGTGAACAGACCGTAGTCCGACATGGAATCCAGGAACCAATGGTCCTGAATGCTCTGCCGTATCATTTGGTTATATGAAGGGACTTCTGTTGATTTCATTTGCACATTTTCTTTAATTTTGTGCAAAGATATAACAAAAAACGGTACGTTGCAAATAATTTGGCAACATTTTTTGCACAAAAGAAGAAATTTCGTGCAAAACGCGGTCGGCTCACTTTCACTTCCAAGCATTCTGGGCACAAAACAGGTTTCAATACGCCGACTGACAATCATAAAAGGAACAACCAAGAAATCAAACACTTGCCAAACGCTGCCAGAAGTCCCCGTACTTGTCGCAATAAGTACAGGGACTTATGGCAACAAGTACGGGGACTTCTGGCAATAAGTACAGGTATTTTTTGGTTCATCCGACATTTCGAGTGATATGGCAGTCATGTAGTGCATAGAGTCTAAGTCTAAAATACTCCTCGTCCCTGAATCCATATGCACTTCGTTTCATCACCTTTATCTTGTTGTTTATCCCTTCCACCTTTGCTGTTG
>JAFXZK010000034.1 GCA_017541265.1 Bacteroidaceae bacterium
GGATTGCAAATCCCTATACTCTTTGCGGTCGGATTGCAAATCCGCCCGAACGGGCTATTAATTTTGAATTTTGAATTTATTCATTTTGAATTAATAGAGCACCTTCTTGCCGTTCATGATGTTGATGCCCTTCTGCATCTTCTGGACGCGTTGACCGGCGAGGTTGTAGATGGCCTTGGACTGGTCGGACAGGTCAGACTGGTCGGACAGGTCGGTCAAGCCCGTTGCATCATCCTCTGTGAAGAAGAATGCCTTCACACCGCTTGTGCTCTGGTAGTAGGCCTTGCCTGCGGGGATGGTACCTTCGGCCTTGTAGAAGCCAACAGTCTCGCCTTCCTTGGCGAGGA
The DNA here is from genome assembly GCA_017541265.1 of Bacteroidaceae bacterium. Lineage (GTDB taxonomy): Bacteria > Bacteroidota > Bacteroidia > Bacteroidales > Bacteroidaceae > Physcousia. The sequence goes on from JAFXZK010000034.1 coordinate 348, forward strand.
TGTACATCGTGCCGTCAGCTGCTGTTTCAGCATCTGTACCCTTGAGGTCGTTGGCAATATTGATTGCGGGCAAATCAGCAGCAATCTTGTTGTAGTAAGTACCCTTCAGGATAACAGGCATGCCAGCAGGAACATTCTCAACTTCATTAAGGTCAAGCCAAGTTTTATTGAGGACAGCAACATAAGCCTTCACATTGCCGTTCAGCTCATAGCCAGTGGTGGTGTCGTACATGGTTGCATACTCTGCATCGCCAACATAGCTAACGGGTGCGTCGCCGAATGCAGGATAAGCGTCTGTTCCAAGTAGCTGACTGAAGGCAGCACCCAGCTTGTAGCAGAGTTCGCCGCTTGTAACCTGTGCGTCGTTGGTAGACAGATTGTACCAGTTCTTCAGATCGCCACCGCCACGTACGAAGTCAGTAGTTATGTTTTCGCCATTTTTGATGACACCGATGTTGTATGTGTTCTCGATGGTAGACTTGTCGCCGCCAGTCCAGCCTGTGATGGCACCAGCTTCACGACCAGAAGTTACGTTGCCAACGTTGTAACAGTTAGAGATGAAGAAGTGAGCAGCTCCGCTCATATTCACACCGATGATACCTGCGCCATTAGCCTCGGCAGCAGTGATTGTGGCTTCGTTACCGCAGTTGATGATGCTGAGTTTCTTGCCGTCTGTGCCGCTGTTGGAACCACCAACGATACCACCTACATAGTTCTTTCCGGAAACAGAACCCTTAACGACTATGTTCTTAATGGTAGCACCATCTGTAGCAACACCGAAGAGACCCTGATAGTTTGTTTCAGGATTGTTCAGAGCAAAGGTTACGGAGTGTCCTTGACCATCGAAGGTTCCGACATACTTGCTTTCGGGAGTTCCGGCAGGAACGTACTTGGCAGCGCTCATATCAACATCTGCTGTGAGGACAGCGTCAGATGCAGGATTGCCAGCATTTACATACTGAGCCCACCAGAGGAGGTTGCCAGCCTTTGTGAGCTGATAAACACCACTAACTGCTTCTGCTTCCTGGCCTACAGCATGGCAGCCTGTGCAGACGCCATCTGCACCAAAGACGTGGGGGTCAACTACGGATTCGTCAGTGTTGCTCAGAACGACATCGCCACCCTTAGAAGTAACACCGTCGCAATAGAATGTTCCGTTGGCATAAAGCTTCTCGCTGGAAGAGAGGGGAGTAGGCATTGCGTCTGTGCCGAGCGTCTGGAACCAGTTCTCAGCACCAGATACTTGGCTGTTAAGCTTGTATGTCATCTGACCGTTAGCCAGAGTTTCGTCGCTTGCTGTGGTCTTAAAGGTGTTAACAATTGAGGGGTTGTTGCGACCGAAGTCAGCACCGCCACCCCAGTTGATGTCAGCAACGACAAGACAATTCTTTATGGTTGTCTCTGAGCCATTATTTGACCATGAGATGATGCCACCATTGCCATCACGATTAGGAGCAGAAATCTTACCAAAGAAGGCACAGTTTTCAATGGTGGAAGCACCATAAGTTACTGCGCTGATGCCTGCGATAGTGCCATCGCCACTCTGATTGTCAACAATCTCTGCTGCACTGATACAATTGTATATCTTTGAGCCGCCTTTCAGCAGGCCGCAGATGCCGCCTGTCTGGTTCTGGTTGGTGGCAGTAATCTTACCGGCAACCTTGAGGTTGTGAACCGTACTGTTTTCTTCAATAGTGCCGAAGAAACCGAAGCGAGTGCTGTAAGACTCATAGTCAACAGTTACGGTGTGGTTCTGACCATCGAACTCTCCGCGGAAGGGAGCGTACTTCTCTGTGATACCGATGGCATCCAAGCTACCATTCTTGTAGGCGGTGTAGTCAATGTCGGCAGTAAGCCTAACTTTGTAGTTCTCTTTGTTTAAGTTGTTGCGACACATAAGAGCCAATGTGTTCAGTTCTTCCGGTGTGCCGATGTTGAAATAGCCTTCCCCATCAGCTACCAAAAGCGTAGGAGTGGCAGCCTGCCAAGACAATGTGCCATTGTTCTTGTCAACCGTAATAGTGTACCACTTCCACTCCTCGTCTGAAGGATTCCACTTCCAGTCATTTGCCGATTGGTAGGTGTCAGTGCCACCTGCTTGTGAAATGGCAAAATTCTCCGATGAGGGGCAGTAGCGAACATCCCAGGAGCTAGTTCCTTCCTGGATTTTAAAGCCTTCGTTGCCATGCTTCAGAAAGCCCGTCCATACATAGACGCCAGGGCTGGTTTCTCTCATTCTTGTTGACTGGCGCTGGTTTACATCGCCTTCCCAACCGATAGGTGTACCATCGCCAACGAGGTACAACGCATCATCTGCATTGATGCTAACAGCAGCCATCATTGCAAAAACTAAAGTAAATAACTTTTTCATAGTTTTGGTTGTTTGTTAATGAATTAATGGGTTAATTATTTGGTTTGTTTTATATATTTATATCCTTGGTTTTGCTTTCCGAATGGTAGGCTCTTTCTTGTCTTTTGCGACGTAATTATGTATTTTGTCTGCAAATATACAATTAAAATAAAATTTATACCATTATTAAATAAAAAATGTATTGTTCGTTATAAATCATGTCGGAAAGTGATGTGAAGTGCAGTGGGAAGGCTACTCCATTACGTCCTTTGTGCCGCCAGTAGTCTGGAAGAAGGTGACTTGTGTGCTGGTCTTCTTGTCGAAGAGGGTGTTGGAGAGTATCTCCACAATGCCGAACTGGGCCATCGGTGTCTCCATGTTGACGTACTCTTGACCGCTATAGGTGATGTTTAGCTTGACTCTAGCAGGTATGTTGTAATAGACGCCTTGCTCCATCTTTGCACGCTTCTTGGCCGCATCTGCCGAGAAACTTGTTGACGGGATGGTCTCAAGAACTTTAAGGGAAACGATGACGGGTTCGCCGGCCAGGTTGTCGGCATCTAACACGCCGAGCTTCTGTGAGAAGCGGAAGAGCACGTCGCGGTCGGTCTCCTGCTGCGGGTCATAGAAAAAGGAGAAGACCTCTGTGTCGGTCTGCGTTGTGCCGCAGAAGAGCGACTCCAGTACGGAAGCCTGCTTATCGAGTTGGTCGAGCGTGAGCTTGAGCTGTGTGCCGTCCTTGGGCGTGTTGTCCGCTTCGCCCCGGATGAGGGCGTTTTTGCTCTCGTGGATGTCGTAGATTTCCTGTGCGCAGAGTTCCGCCATCTTGGCAGAGCTGCCTGCCGCCAGTATCTCCTGCGTCATATAACTGCGTGGGTTTTCAGGCGCTTGTCCTCTCTCGGGCTTTGGCAGGTCGGGCAGGAAGGATTCCTGTGCGTCGCAGTTGATGCTCAGCAGCAGTCCGTCACGGCTGAGGCCAACGAGCGGTGCCACGGTCTTGCTCTTAATTTTGACGCTGTATGCCTTGCTCTTGTCGGGCTTGCCGAAAGGCTCCAGTGTGATGCTCTTGAGGCTCCACGTCACGCTCTCCTCTGTCGGCACGTCTTGCATGCGGAGGTAGCGGTCGGCGTACTTGTGGAAGTCGCCGGGGCGGGTGGTTGTTTTCTCTGCGATGACGGTGACACGGAAAGCCGTTCGCGGCAAGTAGTAGGTGACACCCTCGACTGTGGTGCCGGGCACGAAAGGCTCCACCTCAGTCTGTGCCGATGCAAAGTGACAATTGAAAAGTACAAAGGAAAAAGTCAGTAGTTGTATTAAACGCTTCATGATTGTCCTTTATTTAGTTTTATTATATTTTTTCAATGACGTAATAACGGTATGACGTAATAACGCCCCAATCCTCAATCCTTAATCATTTATGCCGATTTGCCCGCTGGCGGCGGATGTCGGCTTTCTTCTTTGCCGCGCCGCTGCCGTGAGCGCCTGTGATGTACTGCTTCTTTTTAGCCTTGGTCTTCACCTTGGCCTCGTCCTTCTTCGCGCCGCCTTTAGGTCCACCGCGAAAGGTGATGCCTTCCATGATAACGGCATCTATGTCATCGCCTCCGAATTTCATATCATTGAACATTGACCATTGAACATTGAGAATTGAGAGCAGTAGCAAATTCTTCACTCTTCATTCTTCACTCTTCATTTATTAGTGGTGGAACAGCCTTACTCCTGTGAACGTCATTGCGATGCCATACTTGTCGCAGGTCATGATGACATGGTCGTCGCGGACGCTGCCGCCGGCTTGTGCAATGTACTCGACGCCGCTCTTGTGAGCACGCTCCACGTTGTCGCCGAAGGGGAAGAAAGCGTCGCTGCCGAGGCTCACGCCAGTGTTCTTCGCAATCCAGGCCTGCTTCTCCTCGCGAGTGAGTGGCTCAGGCTTTTCTGTGAAGAACTTTTGCCATTCGCCTTCGGCAAGCACGTCCATATAGTCGTCGCTGATATAGACATCAATCGTGTTGTCGCGGTCGGCGCGGCGGATGCCTGGCACGAAGGGTAGTGCCATCACCTTCGGGTTCTGGCGCAGCCACCAGATGTCGGCCTTGCTGCCTGCCAGACGTGTGCAGTGGATGCGGCTCTGCTGACCGGCTCCGATGCCGATGGCCTGGCCGTCCTTGACGTAGCAGACGCTGTTGCTCTGTGTGTATTTGAGGGTGATGAGGGCGATGATGAGGTCGCGCTTGGCAGCCTCGGGGAAGTCCTTGCAGGCTGTGGGGATGTTCTCGAAGAGAGCAGGATCGTCGAGCTTCACCTCGTTGCGCCCCTGCTCGAAGGTCACGCCGAACACCTGCTTGCGCTCGATGGGGGCAGGCACATAGTCGGAATCTATCTTGATGATGTTGTATGTGCCCTTGCGCTTGTCGCGGAGTATCTGCAATGCCTCCTCGGTATAGTTGGGGGCAATGATGCCGTCGCTCACTTCGCGCTTGATGATGAGGGCGGTAGCTTCGTCACAGGTGTCGCTCAGGGCAATGAAATCGCCATAGCTGCTCATGCGGTCGGCGCCACGGGCACGGGCGTAGGCACAGGCAATGGGGCTGAGAGGCACCTTGATGTCGTCCACAAAGTAGATGCGGGCCAATGTGTCGCTCAAAGGCAGTCCGACTGCCGCTCCTGCCGGCGAGACGTGCTTGAAGCTGGCTGCTGCCGGGAGGCCGGTTGCAGCCTTGAGTTCCTTGACCAATTGCCAACTGTTCAGCGCATCGAGGAAGTTGATGTAGCCGGGGTGCCCGCTGAGGACTTCGATGGGCAGTTCGCCCTCTTCCATGTAGATGCGCGAAGGCTTCTGGTTCGGGTTGCAGCCGTATTTGAGCTGCAGTTCTTTCTGTGCCATATTATTCTCTAATTAAGAATTAAGAGTTAAGAATTAAGGATTCTATTCTCTATACGACCGCAAAGGTACGACAAATAATTCAAAGTACAAAATACACCACTCAAAATTCTTGGTGTTTGTACGCAATACAGGGGCGTGCCAGAACCCGTTATGTAGACTTAGAAGCGGAAATAGAGGAAGGGCTGGATGTCGCTGCTGTGCAACTCGATAACCATCTGCACGACAAACAGGAAGGCAAGCAGCTTCATAAGCCAGGGCCAATGGATGAACTTGGCTTCAGCGTAACGATAAAGCCTCTCTCCAACAAAAAGTGATAACAAGCTGGATGCAAGCAGGATGCACCATGTGCATCGTGCTTCATAGAAAGGCTTCACATAGCCTAAATCCATGCGTGTGAAAATAGCAGAGAAGAGCTGGCGTGCCGTCTCAATGTCGGGCGAACGGAAAAGTGCCCAGCAAATGACAACGAAGCAAAGGGTGATGATGCGCGAGACGGAAATGGTCAGCCAATTGTCGCGGATGCCGCGGAGTATGGGTTGGAAGAGCTTGTGGATGGCAAGCCCGATGCCGTGCAATGCTCCCCATAGGAGAAACATAAGGGTGCTGCCATGCCAGATGCCAGCAGCCGTCATGGTGACGAGCAGGCTGATGCAGGTGCAGAGGATGCCGTGACGATTGCCGCCAAGAGGGATGTATAGGTAGTCGCGGAACCAGGTGGAGAGCGAGATATGCCAGCGGTGCCAGAACTCCGTAAGGTTTCGGCTGCGGTAGGGGAAGAGGAAGTTTTCGCGCAGACGGATGCCCATCATGGCGGCTATACCGATGCTCAGGTCGCTGTAACCGCTGAAGTCCAGATAAATCTGCATCGTAAAGCCCAAGAGTCCCATCAGGCACTCGAAGCCCGAATAGGCGTCCGGCGCAGAGAATATCCAGTCGTTGTATTGCGCGATGTAGTCGGCTACAACGGCTTTTTTGACGATGCCAAGGATGACAAGCCACAAGCCCATGTAGAGGAGACGTTCGCTGACAACATTCTCTCGCCTGATTTGCGGAAAGAAGGTTCCCGCACGGGTGATGGGGCCTGCCAGCAGGAGCGGGAAGAAGGACAAGTAGAGGAGGTATTCGAGGAAGGTGGCGCCCGGGCAGAAGTCTCGCCGATAGACATCAACCGTGTAGCTGATAGCCTGGAAGGTGTAGAAGGAGATGCCGATGGGCAGGGCGATGCTCGGAAGGGAGAAGTTAGTGGTGAGCATCTGGCTCATCAGTTCGGAGAGGGGATGGCCGTACTTGAAGAAGAAGAGCGGCAGGAGGTCGAGTGCGACAATAAGGAAGAGCATGGCCTTGCGTCCTGCTCCTTTCATCGCGGACATCCACTCTGTCAGCACCCACGAGACAAGGGCTGTTGCAGGCAGGAGCAGCATTAGCCAGCGGTTGCTTAGGTAGAAGAAGGCGAGGCTGGCGGCGATGACGTAGAGCATGAGCAGTTCGCGCTTCGCCCTCCGCAGCAATGCGAAGAGGAAGAGAAAGGCGATGAAGGCTGCCCAGAACTGTATCGTCGTGAAAACCATGGAATGATAAAAGGTGAAAGGGAGGTTTTAATTTTTCAATTTCTTATAGGTTGCAGGGCGTAGGTCTTGTATGTGTGCTTCCTGCCATCCGTCGGCTTGTCCATGCGGATGGGGTGGGCTGTCGCGGGGCTTGCCATCCATACGGCGACGGTATCCATCCAGAGGGCGGCGGCATGGAAAGTCGGGTGCATACGGTCGCGTCCGCGCTGGAGCGTGAGTCCGCGGCTGTCGAAGTAGCGGCTCTCACCGACTATCCGCTTCGTCAGGTCGTTGATGCCCGTGTCCTCCTTCCATGCCGGAACACCAATCCAAATGAAAGGCGTGTCGCCAAGCTCCTGTAGTATCTTGCGTATGAAGGACTCACGTCCGGCGGCATCCTTGACGAACTGTTCGTTGCCGCCTATGCTGATCATAGCAAAGGTGGGTTGCACCTTATTCAGAAAGTATCGGAGCGTGTCGGTCTGCGCCCATATCTCTGTTGTGGAGCTGTACCAGACGACGTTTGTCATCGTGTGCCCGTTGGCATAGGCATAGCAGTTCATGCGTCGCAGGAGTCCCTCCACCATCGAGTCGCCGAAGAAGAGGATGCGGTGGGCGGTAGTGTCGGGAAGAGACATAGACTCCTCCAAACCTCCCCGTGAAGGGGAGGCTTTCTGACCGGAATCGTTAGTTTTATTTGGACGCAATTGTTTCTCCCCCTTTACGGGGGAGGTAGAGGGGGTCTGGATTCGGATTTTGCTCAGCTTCCACTCTGGGGGCGGTATCTGCACAGGGCTGTAGGCATACCAGATGACGAATGCCAACGGCAGCAACAAAATTGCTATGAGCTTCAAATAAGCCTTCATCCCTTAATCTCTAATCCCTATTCCCTAATCCTTGATTATGTTCAACCGCACAATCTTCTGCTCCTGGTTGAGCAGGGCGGTGACGCGATAGATGTTTGATGTTGGCTGGCTTGTGTCGCTTCGGCTGATAGTCTCCTGCAATTTAACTTCAACCGCAAAGCCTGTGTTGCCGTCGGGGAGCGTTTCCTTATGGACATGCATCTGCTGTTCGATTGCGTAGTGAAGCCCAATGACATCCTTGGCCATCTTTTCGCGTGCATACTGAACAATGGTCTCGGCATTGGCTTTTTTGTTGCCGCAGAAGCTCATTGTGGTGTCTGGGATTGCCTCTCGAGCGGCCACAGAGTCTTGGTTGGCAATGGCTTTGGAGAAGAAAGCTTCGAGTGTCCCGCGTATCATGGCACATTCCTCGGGAGTTACCTTTGTGAGCAACAGTGTGTTCTTCTTCTCGGCGGCTTCAGTGACGTAGCGGCCGGATGGATGCTTTGCCAAATAATCCGTGACGGCTTCTTCGCTGCCGATGGCTTGTGCCTCATGCCAGTCGATAGAGTCGAGCATATCCTCGCAGATGCGCTGACGAAGGGAGCCGGGATGGTTCTGCATGAAGCGTGAGACGCTTGCACGGGTGATGCCTTTCTGCAGTTGTTCCCATTCCTTTGCTTCTTCCTGAAGCACAAGCATCCGCTCACGGATTTCGTCGCAGTGCCGGCTTTCAGGATAGTCGATGAGGAATTGCTGATAAAACTCCGGGTTGGTGACGTCTGCAAGTCGCTCGTAGTCTGCCTGCTCCTTTTGCTGCATCCTATACATATTATAATAATAGAAGCCAATGCCGAAAAGGACAAGGCATACGACAGCCCCTGTCAGGCAACCCCACTTCCATTTCCTTTTTCCTCTCTTTCTCCTTGTAGGGATGGCCCCCTCTGATTCTCCCCGAGGGGCAGCCCCCTCTAAATCTCCCCGAGGGGAGACTTCTTTTTCTTCCCCTTGGGGGAGCAGGAGGGAGTGCCCACACTCAGGACATACCTCTTGCGATATGAGGCAATAGCTGCCACATTCAGGACAAGTGCGGAGTTGGCCGGATATCTTTATGCCGCAGTTTGGACATGTGCCTGCCATTGTTGAAACCTGTCCGCGGCATTCGGGACATTTGATGATGCTCACCTTTGTAATTTACAATTTGACGATTTACAATTTTATTCCTCCCCATAGAGGGGAAGGTTAGGAGAGGGTCTTTATGGTACAAAGGGGCACAGGCTTTGCGGCCGTGCCCCTTTGGGTTGTTGGTATGATGACCAAAGTTTATTCTTCTGTCTGTGCAGGAGCCTCTTCAACAGCAGGAACTTCTTCTACTGCTACTGCGGGAGCCTCTTCCTTGACTGCGGGAGCGTTCTCTGCAATAACGGTGAAGGGCACCTGTGCTGCAACCTCCTTGTGGAGCTTGACAGTAGCAACATATTCGCCGACAGCCTTTACGTCCTTGACAACGATGGTCTTGCGGTCGATGTTGAAGCCGAGCTTCTGAAGCTCGTCGGCAATCTGCAGGCTGTTCACGCTGCCATAGATGACACCACTGTTGCTCACCTTGGCGCTGATGGTCAGACTTACAGCATTCAGCTTCTCAGCAAGAGCCTCAGCCTCAGCCTTAATCTTGGCGAGCTTGACAGCTTTCTGCTTGAGTTCCTCGGCGAGGACCTTCTTTGCACTCTCGCTGGCAATAACGCCCTTGCCTGTAGGAATCAGGAAGTTGCGGCCGTAGCCAGGCTTTACGTTCACGATATCGTTCTTGTAACCGAGTCCGATTACGTCTTCTTTCAGTATAATTTCCATAATCTTTCTCCTTACAGTTTACTTCATCAAATCAGTTACGAAAGGCAGCAGAGCCAGGTGACGGGCACGCTTAACGGCCTGGGCGACACGGCGCTGGTACTTCAGGGAAGTGCCGGTGATGCGGCGGGGCAGAATCTTACCCTGCTCGTTGAGGAACTTCTTCAGGAATTCGGGATCCTTGTAGTCAATGTACTTGATA
>JAFXZK010000035.1 GCA_017541265.1 Bacteroidaceae bacterium
CTCAACGAGGTGCAGTATCAAGACCTCTTCTTCTACCAGAAGAGCGAGGTGCTGTACGCCATGACTTACCACTTCTGCAAGCGCTTCCTCCCGGAGCATGGCGACCGAACCGTCGATCAGATGGTGCAAGCTGCCCGCTCGGGCAAGCAGAACATCATCGAGGGGCTTGCCGACGGCATGACCTCCACAGAGATGCAGTTGAAACTGCTGAACGTGGCCCGCTCGTCGCTGAAAGAACTCAGGGCTGACTACGAGGACTACCTCTCCACCCGTCACCTTGCCGTCTGGGATGCCTCACACCCTCGCTACGACACCATGCTGCGCTTCTGTCGCGAGCACAACAAGACGAGCGACTACGAGCCTTACTTCGTCCGCTGGAACGATGAGGAACTGTGCAATGTGGCTCTGACGCTGCTCCACATCGCAGACAAGATGATGAAGACCTACCTGAGCGGTCTGGACCAGCAGTTTGTCACACAAGGAGGCATAAAGGAGCGCATGTACGCAGCAAGGACAGGCTACAGAAAAGGCCAGGACGAGGAACTGCAGCGCCTGAGAGAAGAGAACAAAAGCCTCCGCCAGCAAGTGCCCATCCTGGAGCAGAAGATAGAAGCGCTGGAAAGGGAAAAACACCACCTGGAAGTGGAGCTGGCAAAAGCGAGGGGGAGATATTAACTAGAGCTAGGGGGACTAGTTTTGACTAGTTTTTACTAGTTCTAACTAGTTTTGACTAGTTCTAACTAGAGACAACCATAACATTTCATTTATGGACGACTACAAGATTATAGTGGAAGAGCAGCACCAGACCGTAATGGCGCATTATGAGGTGCAGGAACGGCCTGCTGAGGGCTATCAGAGCGAGGCGCAGCTGGAGACGGCCCTCATCAATCAGCTGATGGCGCAGGGCTATGTCTATCACGTCATCCGCGACGAGAAAGGTCTGCTCCGTAACCTCCGCGAACAGCTGGAAGCCCTGAACAGCATCACGCTGAGCGACAGCGAGTGGGCGCGGTTGCTCCCCATGATATCGAACGAGCAGATGAAGATAGAGGACAAGACCGAGATGCTGCAAGGCAAAGGCTACATCCTGGCCCTCACGCTCGACAGCGGAGAAACGAAGAACATCCGACTCATCGACAAGCAGAACATCCACAACAACCGCCTGCAAGTCACCAACCAATATGTGGAAGAGGGAGGGACATTCAAGAACCGCTATGATGTCACCATTCTGGTGAACGGCTTGCCAATGGTGCAAATCGAACTGAAACGTCGGGGCGTTCCCATCAAGGAAGCCTTCAACCAAATCAACCGCTATCTGCGCGACTCGTTCTGGGCAGGAAGGGCTATGTTCGACTTCGTCCAGGTCTTCGTCATCTCGAACGGCACAGAGACAAAGTACTACTCCAATACCACTCGCTACGCCAAAGAGAGAGAAGGGAGCAAGGGGCAAGGAGCAAGAGGCAAGACCGACGGCAACACCTTCGAGTTTACCAGTTACTGGACAGACCAGGAGAATCACAGGCTGACAGACCTCCGCGACTTCACCACCTCGTTCTTTGCCAAGCACACCATCCTGAACATCCTGACCAGATATTGCGTCTTCAACGTCGATAAGCAATTGCTGGTGATGCGTCCCTACCAAATCGCAGCCACAGAGAAGATACTGCTGCGCATCCAAACCGCCATCAACAACCGTTGGCAAGGCACAACCAAGGCAGGTGGCTACATCTGGCACACAACAGGCTCGGGCAAAACGCTCACCTCGTTCAAGACGGCACAACTGGCCTCGCAAATGCCAGAAGTCAGGAAAGTGCTCTTCGTGGTCGATAGGAAAGACCTGGACTACCAGACGATGAAGGAGTACAACAACTTCGAGCGAGACTGCGCCAACTCGAACACTTCGGCCCGCGTGCTGCAAAGGCAGATGAAGGACGACAATTGCCACATCATCATCACGACGATTCAGAAACTGTCGAACCTGATGAAGCCCAGCATCTACGACGGTGACGAGCAACTCCGCGAAATCCTGCAGAAGCAGAACATCGTGCTCATCTTCGACGAATGCCACAGAAGCCAGTTTGGCGAGATGCACCAACTCATCACACGCAGGATGAAGCGCTATATGATGTTCGGCTTTACAGGTACGCCCATCTTCGCCATAAACGCCAACAAGGGCAGCAAATACTCCACCACGGAACAGCTGTTCGGCTCTCAATTGCATACCTACACCATCATTAACGCAATTGGCGACAATAATGTGCTTCGCTTCCATGTGGATTACGACTCGACCATGAAGATGAAGAGTGATGTGGAACGCAAACAGGTATGGGGTATCGATACGGAAGAAGCACTTCACGACCCTCGCAGAATCTCAATCGTAACACGTTACATCATAGACAGCTTTGCCACCAAGACCAAGCAGACAGACGAGGCTTACAGCATGAAGCGATTGCTGAACGTGCAGGACGTTGTCAGGAAAGGCAAACACGTAGAAGAGAAGAAGCAGACCTACAAGACACAAGGCTTCAACAGCATCTTTGCCGTGGATAGCGTGAAGGCAGCCATCATGTACTATAACGAGTTCAAGAAGCAACTCGCAGCAGAAGGCGCTCCAAACCTGAAAGTAGCCACCATCTTCACCTATTCAGCCAACGAGGAAGAACAGGACGAATGGGGCTTCGAGGACGAGAACCCCGAAGGGACGGAAGGACTGGACCTGCAAAGCAGAAGCGCTCTGGAAGCGGCCATCAAGGACTACAACAAGATGTTCGGCTGCAACTACTCGACAGATGGGGACAACTTCCAATCGTACTACAAGGATGTGTCGCTCAGGATGAAGAACAAGGACATAGACATCCTCATCGTGGTGGGTATGTTCCTGACGGGCTTCGACGCCAAGACGCTCAACACGCTCTGGGTCGATAAGAACCTGAAACTGCATGGCTTGCTGCAAGCCTACAGCCGTACGAATCGCATCTTGAACTCTGTGAAGGATTGTGGCAACATCGTCTGCTTCCGAAACCTGAAGGACGCTACGGACAAAGCACTCTCCGTCTTTGGCGACCCCAATGCGAAGGGACTCGTCTTCATGAAGACCTACGAGGAATACTATCGCTTGGGCTATCAGGATGTGAAAGGTCGCGACCACTTGCCCTATGTGGAACTGATAACACAGTTGCTCAGCCTCTATCCATTGGACGAAATGAACGACATGCTCGACGAAGAAGGACAGAAAGCCTTTGTCCGACTGATGAGCGAAATCTTGAGGCTAAGGAATGTGCTGAGCGTGTTCGATGCCTTCGACGAGAAAGCCAAAATCATCTCCGAAATGGACTATCAGGACTACAAGGGATGGTATTTGACCTACTACACGAAACTTCGTGAAGAGAAGGAAGAGAAAGACCGTGAAAGCATCAACGACGACCTCATCTTCGAGATAGAACTGGTCCGTCACGACCAAATCAACATTCACTATATCCTGGCCCTCGTGCAGAAATATCACGACTCGAACTGCACAGACAAAGAAATTATCGTGCAGATTCGCAAACAGATGGATGCAAGCCCAGATATGCGCGACAAGCGTGAACTGATTGAGCACTTCATCGAGAGGATGACACCAGAGAAGGGCGAAGATGTGGGCGAACAATGGGAAGAGTATATCGAACAGGAAAAGAAGAAGGAACTGAACGCCATCATCAAGGAAGAAAACCTGAAGCCAAAGGAAACGGCAGCCTTCGTCGGACGTGCTTTCCGCGACGGCTATGTCACAGAAACGGGCACAGGAATTGCCAAGATTCTGCCACCTTCGAACCCCTTCCTGCCAGAAAGTGGGGAAAAGAAGCAAACCGTCATCGAGAAACTGAAAGCCTTCCTCAGCAAGTTCCTGGGTACCTCAGAAAGAGAAGATAGCGCCATCTATCTCGTTTCAGAACCCGAAGGAACCTACCTCCAAGCCGCAGAGGGATTGCCTTAGGATTGTACTGCTTTACTCGCGTGTCTTGTTCATCTCATTGCCCAGGCGCTTCAAAAGCCGTATCACGAATCACTGAAGCGTGAAAAATTCCATACACTTCTATGCATAAACTCACGGAATCCCGTGAGTTTTGTGTTAAACCGACCGCTTTTCACCGCACATCTCATATATTTTTCGTATTTTTGTGCACGATAAATCGGAATTTGCGTCATGAACAAAGCAGCCAGCCATCTTAAGCCCCTGATACCAATACTTTCGGCAGTTTACGGCGTAGCCATCATATATGTAACCGCTCTGCCTATTGCTGACGAGAATCCAACTTTCTTTGACGAATTGCTGACTTGGTTAATAACATTAGCAGGCATAGTTCTGACGCTGTTCCTTGTGCATCGGGTCGAACCTGAATTGTTTCCTGAAGCCAGACAATTTTCGCTGAAGTTGCCGAAGACCGTCATTTTTGTCGGGCTGTTGCTGATTGCCCCTCTGTTTCTTGTAGCGAAAGAGTATATCGTATATGGCATTACGTCGCTGGTCCACACTGTACAGATGGAACCGCTGGCCTTCACAACCGCAGAGCTGCGCGAAGACCTTTTGTCGAGCGTTCATGCCGTGTTGCTTGCACCTCTGCTCGAAGAACTATGTTTCAGGCAAATGGCTATTTCTCCATTCCGTCGCCGTGGCACACAGATAGTGGTCTGTCTGATTATGGCCATACTGTTTGGACTGCTCCACGTTCGTAACTTCCCAGGCGCTTTCATCGGTGCCCTTTTCTACGGGTTGATATTTATTTGGTCGCGAAACATCTGGTATAGCGTGGTTCTCCATGCAGGAGTCAACCTCACGGCTACACTTCTTGCTGTTTACAGTTGGTTGCAATTAGGAGATATGCAGATGACAAAAATACCAGTTATCATATTGCCCGACTTGAAAGTGTTCATCGCAAGCCTGCTTTTAGCCATTGCCGGAGTGTTCTTACTAAGAAAGAAACGACCTGAAGGGCGTAACCAGCGTACTTAATGGGCGCCAGCAGCACCGCTCAATCAACAACAAATCTGTCAACGATATGAAACAATACTTGCTTTTAATGGCTGCATTATTGGCAGCAGGCCTCTCCCGGGCACAGGTGGTGGACACGCTCATCAATAAGGTAAGTCCGCAGCCCTTTTACTTCTCTGCTGCCGTGCCCGACGGCAACTATCGCGTCACCGTTACCCTCGGGAACAAAAAGAAGGCGGGGCAGACCGTTGTAAGGGCCGAGAGCCGACGACACTATTTCGACGTGGTCGAGACGGGGAAAGGCAAGTACGAGACGCTGTCGTTCGTTGTCAACAAACATAGCGCAAAGATTGACGAGAAGACCAACGTCAGACTGAAGCCGCGCGAGTTGAACTACAAGAACTGGGACGACTCGCTCAACCTCTCGTTCTGCGGCCCTATGCCTGCCGTTCGGCACATTCGAATAGAGCCTGTGCAGGACGTCACAACGGTGTTCCTCTGCGGCAACTCCACCGTGGTGGACCAAGAGGACGAGCCTTGGTCGTCGTGGGGACAGATGATTACGCGCTGGTTCGACGATAAAGTCGTGGTCGCCAATTATGCCGAGAGCGGCCTGTCGTGCACCAGCTTCCTCGCACAGCTGCGCCTCGACAAAATCCTCGCCTGTCTCAAGCGGGGCGACTACGTCATTGTGGAGTTCGGACACAACGACGAGAAGGAAAACAAACCGGGAGACGGGGCTTGGTATTCCTATTCGCGCAACCTGAAAATCTTTGCAGACCGCGTGAAGGCTGCCGGAGGGAACATCATCTTCTGCACGCCGACCGCTCGTCGCTCCTTCGACCCCGACGGCCACATCAACAATACCCACGGCGACTATCCCGAAGCCATGAAAGCTGTGGCACAGCGCGAACAAGTGCCGCTCATAGACCTCACGCAGATGTCAACCACGCTCTATGAGACTTTGGGGGAAGAAGGGTCGAAGAAGGCTCTCGTACACTATCCCGCAGGCACGTTCCCGGGACAGGACAAACCCTTGGCCGACAACACGCACTTCAACACCTTCGGTGCATGGGAAATCAGCAAACTGGTGGTCATGGGACTGAAGCAGATACACTCGCTGCTGGCCGAACATCTTCGCGCGGACTGGCAGGACTTCAACCCATTACATCCCGACAACCCCGAGTCCTTCATCTGGCACATGTCTGCCGGCAGCAACCTGACAAAACCTGACGGAAACTGACGGCTCAAACACACACCTCTGGCTGCCCGTTTTCATAACCTATAGGATTGAGGCTTCGATGGCATAGGATGTAAACAACTGAAGCACAAAAAACAGAGAAATAAACTGCTGAAATAATGCTTAATAGCTACTATGTAAGCAAAGAACTGTTATAAAATGTTAAAATTCTAAAAATAACAAACACAGACGTATGTTGTTTTGTACTTTTTTTCTAGATTTGTGGTGAAAATAATAGCAATCTGTATAAAATTGCTTAAAAACCGTTCACATTTTTATACAAAAAGACTTTGGTATTCAACCAATGAGACGGACATTTATTTTGTATATTATATTGGCTTTGGCATGTGTTTCGGCACGTGCGCAACGGTTAGCCATTAGCAACAATCTTATTTGTGACATGATGGGCTCACTCTCGGCAGGAGTCGAGGTGCCTATGTCGAAACGATCGTCGATAGACGTGTACGGCTGCATCCGGCCCTGGAAAAGGGGCGTGGAAACAGTCAACAAGTTCTGGGCGATACAGGGGCAGTACCGCTTCTACACCTGTCAGGTGATGAACGGCTTCTACTGGGGGCCATATATACACGCCGGACAGTACAACATCGCCAACAAGGGCATCCCCTTCAAGTTCTTCACGAACCTGAAGCAGAACCGCTACGAGGGATGGTTCATTGGCGGCGGCATTGGCGTGGGCTACGAATACCCGCTGTCGAAGCACTGGAACATCGGTGCGGAGATAGGCGCGGGCTATACCTATATAGATTATAAGAAGAGCGGATGCGAAACTTGCGGCAGGCTGTTAGAGGATGCCGGGTACAACTATTGGGGCATCTCGAAGTTGGGCATAAGCATTCTGTATATCTTCTAACACATTATACACATTATATATATATGTGACAATGATGACTGGCTATCAGATGAACAACCAAAAAGGAAACACGACCAGCAAATGGCGGACATTGCTCCTGCTGTCGCTTCTGCTGCCTGCTGCCGCAGGAATGTCCAACACCCCCCAAAAATACGACTATGTGATGAAGGTCAACAATTCCGCTCTTGCGGTGGTTGACAGCAACCTGGTGGTATCGCTAAAGTTCACTGCCATTCAGGACATCCCCGCATCGCAGTCGGTAATACTGGCACCTGAGATTATAGACACCACAAGTCTGCGCAGCAAGAGCCTTCCCTTGATATTCCTCAACAGCCGCAACCAGCAGATATACTTCGACCGCAACCTGAGGCCGAAGTATCCGGATGCACTCGTCCTCAGGAAGAAGAAAGGCGTCAACCTCAACGTCGATTATCTCCGGACGACGAAGTTCGAGCCATGGATGGAGAATGCCGTGCTGAAGCTGAAGCGCCTGAGCTGCGCCTGCGACAAGCAGAAGGTGAGAGGCGAGGAAATAGTGGCTGGCTTCGCCCCGAAAGAGGAAGCAGCTCCAGAGGTTAACCTGTACCCCGTCTATCTCTTGCCGCCAGCCGACAACAGCGTCAAGGTGCGCGAGGAGAAAGGCTCCGCCTATCTCTGCTTCGTGGTCAACAAGTGGGACATCCTGCCTGACTACATGACCAACCCCGAGGAGCTGCAGAAGATTCACAACTCGGTGAACATCGTCAAGAACGACTCCAACGTCACTATCACCAGGATGGTCATAGAGGGCTACGCCTCTCCCGAAGGCACATACAAGCATAACATGATGCTCAGCGAGAACCGTACGGAAGCACTCAGGAAGTACCTGCAGCGCTCGGGCATCGCCAAAGGCATCCGCATGGAAGCATCCGGCAAGGGCGAGAACTGGGCCGGATTCGTGAAACAGCTCAAGGAAGACACCTCCACGCCCGGACGCGACATACTGCTCAGGATAGCCAACAGCAGCATCGGACCCGACGAGAAGGAGGCACAGATGCGCAGGGATGCAAGCGCAGGCTACAGATACTATCTGGATAATGTGTTCCCCAAGTTGCGCTGCACAAACTACACTGTGGAATATACAGTAAGACCGTTCACCGTAGAGGAATCGGAAGTCGTGTTCGAGACACGCCCCATCAACCTCAACCTGAACGAAATCTACAAGCTGGCAGGCAAGTACGCTTCCGACCGCCAGAAGTACTACAACATCATCCGCAAGGCATATCTGCTCTATCCCAACGACTCGTACATTAACCTGACGATGGCCTACCTCTCCATTCAGCGCGGCGTCGTGGAGGCTGCAGAGGAACACCTGGGCAAAGTCAATGACTGTCCGCAGAAGACGATGAACGAAGGCCTCGTTGCCTACATGAAGGGCGACCTGGACCGCGCCATCCAGCTGGTGGAGCAGGCTGCGCAGCAAGGTGTACCCGAAGCCACAGAGCAATTGGCGGAATTCAAGAAATTGCAAGAATATAAACAAAAAACAAACAAATAATAACTTAACACCCAAAACTATGGTAAACATGAGAAGTATCTCAGGCGCCTTGCTTTTTGCTGCATTGCTTCTTTGCGGCTGTAGCAATGTGGAAAACTTCTGTCTTTTCCTGAATTTGGTTGACAGTTTTTTGTACTTTTTCTGATATGGTTGTCAGCCGTTTTGCTGGATCTGTTAACACTTTACTGAAGCAGTTGACAGCTTTCCTGATTCGGTTGACATTTTCCTGCTTTAGTTGACA
>JAFXZK010000036.1 GCA_017541265.1 Bacteroidaceae bacterium
ACACTCTCCTACGACGGCACGCGCTATCACGGTTGGCAGATTCAGCCCAACGGCGACAGCATACAGCAACGGCTGCAGGAAGCACTCTCCACCCTACTGCGGCAGCCCATTGAGGTCGTTGGTGCAGGACGCACCGATACTGGTGTCCATGCCAGAATGATGGTGGCGCACTTCAGCCTCACCCCCAACCCCTCTCCCGTGGGAGAGGGGGGCTGCGCCGAGGCGGCAGAATGTTCTCCCCTCTCCCACGGGAGTGGGGTTGGGGGTGAGGCTGCTCTTGCCTACAAGCTCAACAAGCTCCTGCCGCAGGACATCGCCGTGCAGGAAATCCGGCAGGTCGCCGATGACATGCACGCACGCTTCTCAGCGACAGAACGCACCTATCATTATTATATCCACACACGCAAAGACCCCTTCCTGCAAGCCTACAGCTGGCAGGTGACCTACCCGCTCAGCTTCGAGCGGATGAACGAAGCGGCCAAAGTGCTGCTCGAGTACAAGGACTTCACCAGCTTCTCGAAAGTGAACACCGACACCCGTACGAACCTCTGCGACCTGCGCTCCGCCCATTGGGACGAAGTGGCACCCGGTCAGTGGCGCTTCACCATCACCGCCAACCGCTTCCTCCGCAACATGGTACGCGCCATCGTGGGCACACTCGTTGAGGTGGGCCGCGGCAAGTTGAGCATCGACGACGTTCGCCGCATCGTCGAAGCCAAGGACCGCTGCCAAGCCGGTGAGAGTGTCCCAGCAAAGGGGCTCTTCCTGGCAGACATCAAATACTGAAAGCAATCACTTGAAACAGAAAAAACTACCGACAGAAAGTCAACCTAAGTATTAACTAAAAAACTAAACTAACATGAAACAGAAACTCTACTCCATCTTCCTTTTAGTCCTGATGGGACTGTTTGGAAGCAGTCTGCATGTTATGGCGCAGGACATTCCTGAACCCACAGCACAGTGGAATTTCAACAATGCAGACGACCTGATGGCACCCGACAAGGGCAGCCTCGTGATGACACCTGCCACTCTGGGAACAAGAAGCGTTACGCTCTCGACCCTTGAGAACGCAGGAATCATAACAGCCGACGGTCCGGACGAAACGAACAAAGCCATCTTTGTGCCTCGCACATCGGCTTTGAAAGTATCGCGGGCAGAAGGCGCCACAGCCTCACAGTCCTACACCCTTATGCTTGACATAATGGTGGAAGACGCAGGTCCCTACGATGGTTTATTCCAGACAGACCCCATCAATGGCAACGACGGCGACCTCTTCATCCACAACAACACAGCAGGCGTAGGCTCCCTTGGCTATGGAGGTACAATAAAGAACGGCTTTTGGAACCGCTTTGTGCTGACGTATCGCGATGGCAAGAACATCCTTTATCAGAACGGCGAAAAGATAGCCGAGGCAAACCCCGACAACAACGACCGCTTCAAGATTCAGCCGTTTGGATTCTACCTCTTCTGTGACGAGGATGGTGAGAAGAACGACACATACGTAGCAGGCGTCGCTTTCTGGGAAACGCCGATGACCGACGAACAGATAAAGGCGTTGGGCGGCTACAAGGAAGAAGCCAAGAACTTCGAGATTGGAACAGAAGCCGACCTGCTGGCCTTTGCCGACTACGTCAATTCGAACCGCGCAGCTAATGGCGTGCTGACTGCCGACATCGCACTCAGCAATACGTGGCAGACTCCCATCGGCATCGATGGCGCACCCTTCACAGGTATCTTCGACGGACAGGGACACAAGATTACCGGCTTCCAGGGAACAGGCGCAGGCAAGTTTGGCCTCTTCGGTTTCATCAGCAATGCCACGGTCAAGAACTTCAGCATCGATGGCACGCTTGCCGTTACAGGAGCTACGGGCACAGGAGCCATCGGTTGGTCGTCTGCCAGCCGCATCTCGAATGTGCATTCCTCTCTGAACATCACTGTTGCCACAGCCGACGTTCATCATGTTGGCGGTGTGGTAGGCTCTGCCCAGTACAAGAACCGCATCACAGGCTGTAGCTTCTCCGGCACGCTGACGGAAACGGCAGGCAACAACGACTGCTTTGCCGGCATCGCTGGCTACATGGCAGAGGATACCATATTATATTGCACTAATTACGGCACCGTCACATATACCGTAGCCAATGGCTCTGTTGGCGGTATCGCTGGATACCTCAACAACACTGGCGGCATGATGAAGGGTTGCCTCAACATGGGCAAGGTAGCTATGGCCGACGAGGAAGCTACACCCACCTACGGCGGCGCATTCATCGGCTGGCTGAGAGGCAACACCCCAGGCAACATGCAGGGCAACTGCTGGCTTGAAGGCAGCGCACCCCACGCCAACGGACAAGGCACAATGAACGACACCTTCGCATTCACGGCTGACCAACTGCCCACCGGCATCGTCTGCTTCAGACTCAATGGCGACCAGTCAGAGATAGCATGGTATCAGACTATTGGCACTGACGAAGCTCCCGTGCTTGATCCCACTCACGGACAAGTCTACATGAACGGACGCAAGCACTGCAACGGCGACGTCTATACTGATGCCACCTACTCCAACACGTACTCAGAAATAACGCAAGACGACCACGACTTTGTTGATGGTTACTGCTCTTATTGCGACCTCTTCGACGAGAACTTCACCATGACGACAAATGCCGACGGCTACTACGAGATTAGTTCCGTTAATCTGCTCAGGCGCTTTGCTGCTCTTGTCAACAGCGGCACACTCAACGCCAACGGCATCCTCGTTGCCGACATCGACTTCGGCCCTACCATTGAAGCATACCAGGCAAAGGGAAGGACCTTCACATGGACGCCCATCGGCAGCTGGGTTGCAATCCCTGGCGGCAATGCTTGCTTCCAGGGTCACTTCGACGGACAGGGTCACGCCATAAAGGACCTTAACGTCAACTCAAGCCAGAACTTCTTCGGTCTCTTTGGCGTTATCTCCACCGACTGCCTCATCGAGAACTTCAGCATTGACGGAACGATCAACTCTACCGTCCAGTACGTAGGTGGCGTTGCAGCGTACTCTCGTGACGACCGTCCCGTTATCCGCAACATCCACAGCTGCGTTAACATCAACAACTCAAGCGCAGGTGGCAGACAAGGCGGTATCCTCGGTGGCGCTCACTCCACGACCTTCAAGACCGTTATCGAGAACTGCGTTTACTCCGGAACCCTTGACGGCAACGATGCAGGCGGCGGCGGCAACTACGGCGGTATCGTGGGCTATGTGAACAACAACGGCAATACCATCGTTGACATCACCAACTGTTTGTTCGATGGCGAAGTGGTCAACAACAACGCAAAGCCCGGCAACTGCACCTTCGGCGGCTTCGTAGGCTACAGCAACGGCGGCGTCGTAACCATCAAGAACAGCCTCTCCATCGGCACAGTGCGTTCTGCTGTCTATGGAATGTTCTTCGGCGCTGTCAAGAGCAACAAGTCTTCTCTTCCCAACAGCTACTATATGGGCAGTCCCATCAACGGCTCTGCAAGCACCGTCGAACTGCCTGCTACCGAGACGGACGCATCCGAACTCGAAAGCGGCAAGATTTGCTGGCTGCTGAACGAAGGCGAGTTCCTCGACGTGGCATGGCTTCAGGATCTTGAGGCACAGCCGTCCGATGAAGAAGACGCTTTGCCTCTGCATCCCGTGCCCTACGGTGGCGAAGGCATCGTCTATGAGTTAGGCGACGAAAACTATGTCAATCTCACCGAAGACAATCTTGAAGATTTCATCAACGACGTTCGTTCCAAGGCGGAAGACTTCATCAATGAGACTTATGCCTACCAGGCTTTGCTCGATGAGTACGAACTGTGCGTCGAGTCATGGGAAAGCATTGAGACACTCGAGAAGTTCTTCGAAGTTTACAGGGAAAGCCTTTCGCTGAAGGAGAGCATTCTGGTTTCTGCAGCAAACTACACGGCTTACCGTGAAGCGTGTGAGGAAGCAGGCCAATACATTGACGATAATAACCTTGAAGGCACTTACACCGACTTCCTGAAGACTTATCTTGAGGCTTACGTAGAGCCGGGTGCAGACTATCCCAACGGTTCCTATAATTATATAATGAGTAAGCTTAACCTCGACGACGAAGGCATCGCTGCCGAAATGGCCTTTGTAAGCCAGATGCTGGAGAACGCCATTGCAGGTGGTCTGACACCAGGCACTGAGGTCACACGTCTGCTGCAAAACGCTAACTTTGCACAGGGTGCTGAAGGATGGAATGCCGAGTCGGACGGATTGGAGTTGAAGAGTTATCCCGACATTGAGCCTATGCCTATCTTGCGTGCCGGTGGCTTGGGCACGTTCAGCATCAGCCAGAGCCTCGAAGAGTTGCCCAACGGCATCTACATGATGTCGCTCAATGGCTTGTTCCGTGCCGGTAATGACATCTACAACAAGTTCTATGCCGGCCAACTCTTCATGAATAACACCGTGAACTACGTCCAGTCTATTGGCGAGGACGTCGTCTTTGACGACAAGGCTGATGCCAGCGACATAGAGTATGACTTCGATGGCATCTATGGCTGGGTTCCGAATTCTTCGGCCGGCTGTGCCGTTGCCTTTGGTGCCGGACGTTACCAGAACTTTGTCGCTACGGAGGTGACCGACGGCAAGCTGACTGTTGGTGTACGCAGCCTTGGAACCGGTCTTTCCGGCGACTGGCTGCCTTTCGGAAATGTGCATGTCTATTATCTCGGCACAGCGGCCGACGCTGACAACGATTTGACGAATGTGCTCAAAGGCTATGTGTCTCGTGCCGAGGTCATCGCAAATTATGACTACGACTTTTACCTTACCAACTTTAACCAGTATCCGAATATATCGGAGACGTTGAAGGCGGACCTCAGTGATGCTATTGGCAAGGCGGAAAATCCTGAAGACAAGATGGCGCTCATCAACACCTTCTCCGCCCTCTTCAATGAGGTTCATGCCTGCCGCATGGCCTACATAGCCATGTGGAAAGCAGCCAATCGTCTGCAAGACAATCTTGATACGTTAGGAAGCCTGATTTCCGAAGATGATTACAATGAATGGTCTGCGAAGGCTGCGGCTGCTTTGGAATCCTGCATTCTGGGAGATGTCTCTACAGAAGAAGCGCTTGCCATTGCCGAGGAGTTGAACGGTTGTGACCTGATGATTAAGCCTGTGGACGGTGTTTACCAGTTGAAGACGGCAGCCGACCTTGCTCTGTTTGCTTTAGTCGTTAACAGTGGCGAGCTTACAGCCAATGCAGTCCTCACGAACGACATCGACTTTGCTGACCTCGACGAAGGGTATGCATGGTCAGCTATCGGCAACTGGGAACCCATTCCGGCTGGCAATGCTTGCTTCAAAGGCCACTTCGACGGCCAGGGACACACCATCAAGAACTTCAACGCTACGTCAGACCGCAACTTCTTCGGTCTCTTCGGCGTGCTCTCGGACAATGCTCTTGTCGAGAACTTCAACATCTACGGCGAACTCTACACCACCTTCCAGAGCGCTGGCGCTGTCGCCGGATTTGCTCGCGACAACAACGTGATCATTCGCAACATCCATAGCTTCGTAAACATCCACAATACGAGTGTCGGTGGCAGACAAGGCGGCATCCTGGGCTGCTCCAATGATGGTACGATTCGCGTTGAGAAATGTACCTATTCAGGCACCTTCGACAGCAACGACAGTGGCAATGGCGGCAACTATGGCGGCATCGTGGGCTATACCAACAACAGTACGAATGCAGTCTGCGACATCATCGACTGCCTGTTCGACGGTAAGCTCTACAACTCCGCAGACGTTCCGGGCAACTGCACCTTCGGCGGTATGGTGGGTTACACGAACTCTTCCCTCGTGACCATCACGAACTGCCTCTCCATCGGCACCGTGAAGTCAGCACGCTATGCTCAGTTCTTCGGCGCTCTGAACGGTACGAACTCCAAGATCATCAACAGCTACTACAAGGGCGACTACATCAACGGCTCTTCCAGCGGTCAGCAGGCTAATCCTCAGGATGCCACCTTTGTGACCGACGCACAGCTGCTGAGCGGCGAGATCTGCTTCAAGCTCAACGCAGACAGGAACGATGTTGTCTGGTATCAGACGATTGCTACCGACGACTATCCTGTGCTCGAGGCCGGCCATGAGAAGGTTTGGTTCTACGATGGCGCCTACTCGAACATCGATCCCGACGGCATCCACGACATCGAGGTTGAGCCTTCGTTCAGCAGCATCTACCAGCAAGGCTCTACGATAGTCAACCTCGCAGGCCAGCGCCTCGGGAAGCTGCAGAAGGGCATCAACATCGTGAATGGCAAGAAAGTCCTTGTTAAGTAATTGACACCCAAAGCCCCTGCCTGTGCTTCTCGGAGCATAGGCAGGCACGGCAAACTATTCAGCCCCCTCCCTTAGGTCAAAGTCTGGCCTACGGAAGGGGGCTTTTCTGTAAGCGCAGGCGCTTATCTCAGAAGCGCAGGACGCTTATCGCGGAAGCGGCCTCGGCTAATTCACCATTACCTTTCTTGTATGCTTGCCGTCGCTGGCGATGTATGTACCTGGATGCTTGGGATGGGCTCCGATGGGCTGGCCTGTCGTGGTGTAGTACTTCGTTCCGTTTGCATCAGGCCAAGGGGAAGAAAGCTGTTCCTGTCCGATGCTCTGGATTCCCGTCTCAATGTCAGTGAGGTCTGTGAGGGTGAAGTTGTCGAAAGTGTAGCTGAAGGCAGTCTTGTTGGTGCCTACCTTCAGTGCGAAATAGACGATGCCTGTGGTCGTTGCCTTCCACTTCATCGCGCCGGCGCTGTGGCTGCTGCCTGCTTTGGCTTTGGCGGACATCATGCCGTCGTAAGCGGCCAGGCTGCCGTCCTTCCACGAATTCAGCTGACCTATGGTGCGGGCTTCGTCCAGACCTGTGTCGGCATAGTCCTTCGGTGCGTCGGCGACCATGAAAGCTTGTATCCAGAACTCTCCGTTGCCGCTGGCTCCGCGCACGGCGACGTCGGCTGCATAGACGTGGCCTGCCACTACCTCCACGGGCTGATAGACGACGGTGTTGAGCGAGTGGCTGCGTGCCGAGGCGATGCGAAGGGCTCCGCCGCTGCCATTGGCGGGAGTGTCGGTGGTGACGTCCCAAGTGTACTTGGCGTTGTTTATGGATGCCAACGATGCGGTCTGCCATGCGCCCTGATATTCGCACTCGCCATTTGCGAGGTGGTTGCGTGCTGGGTCGGTATCAGGCTCCAGGGCCTGAAGGTCCTGCTCCGAAGCCTGCTTCATGCCGAAGAAGCGCAGCCAGTTGATGTTCAATCCACCTTTTTCTATATATATGCGCACGCACAAGGTTCCGGTTGGCAGAGTGATGCCGGTGAAGTTCTTTGTGCTCCATGTCGTGTAGCCTCCTGTCGACGATAGCTTGGTGGAGGCTGTGACAGGGCGGTCGTTGACGGTGATGCGTATCGTGGATGTGCCGGAGTTGATGGCGTAGCGCAGTTGCAGTTGCCAGTTGGCGGCTTCGTTGGGATTCTCGATGGTGTATTGCAGCCATTCGCCGTCCTTGGACTCTCCCACGTAATAGCCACAGTTCTTTGTGTCGTTAGGGCTGCTGTACAAATCGACGCCATCGTTGCGATAGACCCATCCGCGCTGCCAGTTGGTGAAGTCTTCGCCATTGTACTGGTAGGAGGCATCGTCGGTGTCCCAGTATGCTCTGCCGGGAGCGCCCATGTCGTAGTGTGCAGCATAGATGTAGTCGCCTGTCTGATAGGAGGCAAAGGGCAGACAATCGTCGTTGAAGGGGCGGCGCAGAAGTGCGTCGATATAGTCGGTGCGGACGGTGCACTTGCTGATGTGCTGGGCCACGGCCCAAGCTTTGCAGGCGTTCCAGAGGGTCGTTTCCGAAGGTCGGGTGCCGTTCTGCCACTGGCTGATGACGTTGTCGTAGCTGCTGACACGCTTCACTTGCAGCAGGGTGTTGATGTTGCTCTTCTTCATGGGCCAGCAGGTCCAGCCGCCGAACTGCATGGCTTCCTCGTAGAGGCGCACGCATCCGGCAGTCCACGAGTTGCTGTTCTCGCCGAACTCGCCGATGTAGACGGGGCATCGGTACTTCGTAGCCATGTCGGCCATGTACTGCACCTGACCGGTTGTGTTGTAGACGCCATAGCGATGGAACTGCAGCATCATCTTGGTGTCCATCTTTGTCGAGGGGAAGCCGGTGTAGTCGTTGCTGTAGGAGTTGCCTTCGAGGATGACGATGTGGTTGGTGTCGACTTGGCGAATGGCCTTGATGATGGCCTTGAAGGTGTCCCACAGGAGCTTGTTGCTGCTGGGGAGTGTCCAGTTGGTCTCGTTGATGAGGTCGTAGGCAGCCACGCACTTCTCGTCCTTGTAGCGTTCGGCTATCTTCTGCCACAAGGCAGTGAGCTTCGTGCGGTTAGCTTCGCTCTCCCACAGCGATGGCTTGGAGGAGTCGTAGTCGCAGATGTCGCCCGAGGACTGTCCGCCCGGGCAGGCATGCATGTCCAGTATGAGCAGGATGCCCCAGCGCTCTGCCCACACGCACATGGAGTCGATGCGGTCGAAGCCTTCCTGCAGCCAAGTCTGCTCGCCGGCCACGGGTTCCTTCTCGATGGGCAAGGTAAAGTACTTGTAGTGCATCGGTACGCGCAGGGTGTTGAAGCCTTGCAGGGAGAGGAACTTCATGTCTTCCTCGCAGAAGTTGTTGTCCATCCACAGGCGGTCGAACTCCGCTACCTTCTCCTCGCCGCACACATCGGAGAGCATCTTGTCGAACTTGAACTGGCGGTCCAGGTTGCCGGATGTGTTCATCATGTACGGTTCGCGCACCATCCAGTTGCCGCAATTCGTGCCACGCATCACGAGGGTCTGTCCGTCGCGCCCCAAGAGCTTCGTGCCGGAGATGCGTACGAAGTTGTCTGCCGCGCTGGAGACGAACACGTTTGCCGCAGCTGTCAGCAGGGCAATGGCCAATACCCAAAGACGTCTCATCACTTCGAAGCGGTCTTTACCCATTCCTCAACATCTGCCTTCGATGCATGGTTCAGCAGTTTGCCTTCCTTCCAGTTCAGCTTGGGATAGGCTGCCTTCAGGTCTTCGCAGGCCTTCTGGATGCTGCTGCTGCCGGAGGTGGCGAAGGGAATGATGGTCTTGCCCTTGAAGTTGTAGGCCTCCATGAAGGTGTTGACTATCGTGGGACAGGTGTTCCACCAGATAGGGAACCCGACATAAATGACATCATAGCCCTTCAGGTTGGCGAGCTTGTCCGTGATGGCAGGTCGCGAAGTCTTGTCCTTCATCTCCACCGACGAACGGCTCTGCTTGTTGCGCCAGTCGAGGTCGGCATCCGTGTAGGGCTGTTCGGGCTTGATTTCGTGCATGGTTCCGCCTGTTGCCTCCGAGATTTGCTTGGCCACACCTTTCGTTACGCCCGTGGCCGAGAAGTAGGCCACCAGGACTTTACTCTTTGTTTTGCTTGTCTGCGAGCAGACACTAAGGCTGACTGCAAGCATAGCAGCCATAATCATTACGAACTTTTTCATCTTATCAATGTATTTTTATTCAAACAACAATGTTCAGAAAGTTACAGGACACCTGCAAAGGTACAACTTATTATTCAATTACATGCACTTTTGCGTAAAGAAATATCACGGGCGGGGAACTTTTCTGTCGCGGACGCTTTGCTGTCTCGCAAAATGGTTGTATATTTGCAGCCTGTTAAAAGAATAGTAACAACTCTCAGCCCCCAACTCTCAACACTTAACTCTTAACCCTTAACTCTTAACTAAAAATGTGGTTATCCTTTGCCTTTCTGAGTGCGGCCCTGCTGGGCTTCTACGATGCCTGCAAGAAGCACGCGCTGAGGGGCAATGCTGTTATTCCTGTTCTGTTCCTCAACACACTGTTCTGCTCCATCATCTTCTTGCCGATGGCCTTCCGGACGCCCTTCGGAGGATGGGAAGTGCAGCGCTACATCGTGCTCAAAGCCTGCATCGTGCTGAGCAGCTGGCTGCTTGGCTACATCGGCATGAAGCACTTGCCCATCACGATTGTCGGTCCCATCAACGCCACTCGGCCCGTCATGGTGCTCGTCGGCGCGTTGCTCATCTTTGGCGAGAGGCTGAACCTGCTGCAATGGGCAGGTGTCTTGCTTGCACTCATGAGCTTCTTCCTGCTCGGCTGCAGCAGCAAGAAGGAAGGCATTGACTTCCGCCACAACCGCTGGATAGTGTGTACCGTTGGAGCTGCTGTGCTGGGAGCCCTCAGCGGACTCTACGACAAGTACCTGATGGCTGTGGATGGCGGCTTGGGCTTGCCGAGGCTGACGGTACAATGTTGGTACAACTTCTACCAATGCCTCATGATGGGAGCGATGTTGCTTTGGTGGATGAGAAGCCTCTCTCCCCGGGCAATCGACCGTTGGGAGCGGAACAATGAGGGTGCGCAAGCGACGGAGGGCAAAGAAGTTGGAGGGGAGCATCCCTTCCGTTGGCGATGGAGCATCTTGTTTATCAGCATCTTCCTAAGCATTGCCGACTACGTCTATTTCTACAGTCTTTCGTTGGACGGCGCTTTGGTGAGCGTGGTGAGCATGGTGCGTCGGGGCAGCGTCTTGGTCAGCTTCATGCTCGGTGCTTTGCTCTTTCACGAAAAGAATCTGCGGAGCAAAGCCATTGACCTCGCCCTCGTCCTGTTGAGTATGGTGCTGTTATGGCTGGGACAATGAGGGGAAAAAAGAAAATGTGTTTTCTACATTTCTAATTTTCTTATTATCTTTTGCGTCTTCCCTTCAGCCTTCTTTCGCTGTTCACGGGTCAGTTCGCTTGTCTGCAACTCAAAGGTGATGCTGTCGTTTGTCTCTGAAAGCGAGGCCTTGATGAGCGGCAAGGCTTGGAGGGCAAGACGCACGTCGGTATCCATATCATTGCTGAAGAAGTCATCGACGGCTGGCTTCTCTATAGTTCGAGGCAACTCGTTCCAACTTGCATTAAACAGACGGACGCGGCTGTCGGAAGCCGGCGCGTTAAAAGTCTCCACCATGCAAAATGTGCTGTCCGTGAGCAGCCGCATCTCTACAGTACAACGCTCCGAAAGCTGAAGCTTCAGATACTTGTCGGTCAGGACAAGCAGCTCGGAACGACTATCAAAGCGATTCTTCACGACGGCCGGCATGTTGTTCTCACGGAAGTCAATCTGGTCGAGGCGGTTGTTCTTGGTCAGCAGAAGGAAGATGCTGTCAGGCGCTTCGGCATAGATATCGCGGATGCGCGTCTGGGCAAAAAGCATTGACCATTGACCATTGATAATTGACCATTGGGCAAGGAACAGGAGGAGAAGTGTTCTCATATTTAATATAAGTAAAGAGGTGCAGACTATTCGTATCTACACCTCTTAATTTAATTATTCCTTTGTTTCTCTCCCTTTAAGGGAGAGTCAGAGAGGGGCTTTTTACTTCTTCATGCGAGCGTAGCGGCTCATGAACTTATCTACGCGACCTGCGGTGTCAACCAGCTTGCTCTTACCAGTGTAGAAGGGGTGAGAGGTGCTACTGATTTCGAGCTTGAACAGGGGATAAGTCTCGCCTTCGAACTCGATAGTTTCTGTTGTCTTAGCGGTTGAGCGGCTGAGGAAGCAGTCGCCGTTGCTCATGTCCTTGAACACTACGGGACGATAGTTTTCGGGGTGAAGTCCTTCTTTCATTTTGTTTTTCTTTTTGTGCCCCCGTTCCTCTATTGAGGCAGATAAGGGGCGGGTTATTACTTTTTAGCGGCTGCAAAGGTACAACTATTTTTCCAATGCGCCAAATTTTTGAGCAAAAAAGTTCATTTCGCCCAGTCCATGATGAGACGGTAGGCGATGGACGAAGGGTCTGGCAGGCAGGGAAGGTTGTCGCGCGAGAACCAGCCGCCGTCACTGAGTTCTGCCTTTTGCAGTTGCAATTCGCCAGAGAGATAGTCTGCCGTGAAGCCTACCATCAGGCCGCTTGGATAGGGCCAGGGCTGAGAGGCGAAGTAGCGGATGTTGGTGACGCGAAGGTGCGTCTCTTCCCAGACCTCGCGCTGCACACACTCTTCCAGCGTCTCGCCTGTCTCGACAAAGCCTGCCACAAGTCCGTAGTGGCGATCGCGGAAGGTGTGGGCATGAACCATGAGAATCTTGTCGTCGCGCGTCACGCGGACGATAATGGCAGTCGCGAGGCTCGGCCAAAGCTCTTTGCCGCACTCACAGCATTTCTTGCTGATTTCCGTCTGCCACTTCATCTGTCCGCCACAAACGCCGCAGAACTTGCTGTTCTGATGAAAATAGACCAGCTCGGCACACTTGCCGGCAAGCTGATAGTCTTCGGCAGAGAGGATGTGAAAGCTCTTGCGGAGCGGCACCATCTGCAAGTCGGGATGGTCTGTAACGGGCGAAGATAAAGAAGCAACAACAGCCCCCACCCCCAGAGAAGGGAGGCTTAACGTCGTGACGTTCTCCCAAGGCTGCAACTCAACAGGTGCGGTGTTGCCAAAAGGGACAGCCCCCTCTTTGGTGAGAAGGATGTCCCCTTGGCAGAAAATGAAGTATTTCATTATATTCGCATCGATGCCTTGATTGCTTCGACCTTTGCCTTTGCCTTCTCCACGCAGGCGGCGTAGCAGCCCGGGCAGCCCATCGTGTCCTTGATTTCGAGGTAGAACTTAATCTTAGGCTCGGTGCCGCTGGGACGTACACTTACCTTCGTGCCGTCCTCGCAGAAGTACTGGAGCACGTTGCTCGTGGCGGGCATATCGAGAGCAGTTTCCTTGCCTTCGCCGTCGCGAGCCTTGAGCGTCTTGAAGTCCTTCGCAAGGATGACCTTACTGCCGGCAATCTCGGTGATGGGATTGTTGCGATAGTTCTCCATCATTGCCTTTATCTCGTCGGCACCGCTCTTGCCTGGCTTAACGACATTAATGGTGTGCTCGTAGCTGAAGCCGTACTCGAGATAAATCTGCATGAGGAGGTCGTAGAGCGTCATGCCATTGTCGCGTGCCCAAGCCGCAATCTCGCAGATGAGGCAGATGCTGGCTGGCGAGTCCTTGTCGCGCACCTTGTCGAAGGGCAGGAAGCCGAAGCTCTCTTCGCCGCCGCCGATATATTTCTGCTTGCCTTCGCTGATGGCAATCTCGTGGGCAATCCACTTGAAGCCGGTGTAGCAGTCGCGCAGCTCAATGTTGTTGGCTTTGGCCATCTTGCTGATGACTTCTGTCGTGACGATGGTCTTGACGAGGAAGTCGGTGGGCTTGAGCTGTCCGAGGGCTATCTTATTTTTAATAATGTAGTAGCAGAACATCATGCAAGTCTGGTTGCCATTGATGATGATCCACTCGCCCTTGTTGTCGCGGCAGACAATGGCAAGACGGTCTGCGTCGGGGTCGGAGGCGATAACGAGGTCGGCATTAAGTTTTGTGCCGAGCTTCATGCCCAGCGTCATGGCCTCAGCGTTTTCGGGATTGGGACTGATGACGGTTGGGAAGTTGCCATCTACGACCATCTGCTCTGGCACGACATGAATGTTCTGGAAGCCCCAGCTGCGCAGGCACAGCGGCACGATGACGCGGCCTGTGCCGTGCATCGGGCTATAGACGATGTTGAGGTCTTTCTGGCGAAGGATAACGTCCTGGTCAATCATGGCTTCCTTCACGGCAGTCATGTAGTCGAAGTCCATCTCGCCGCCGATTATCTCGATGAGGTCGGGATTGCCCTCGAACTTCACGTCCTCGATGCGTACTTTATTCACCTCATCGATGATGCCCGTGTCGTGCGGAGCAAGCACCTGTGCGCCGTCCTCCCAGTAAGCCTTGTAGCCGTTGTATTCCTTCGGGTTGTGTGAGGCTGTGACATTGACACCAGCCTTTGCGCCAAGCTGACGAATGGCGAAGCTGACCTCAGGCGTCGGACGAAGGCTCTCGAAGAGATACACCTTGATGCCGTTAGCGCTGAAGATGTTGGCAACGGTCTCGGCAAAAAGACGGCCATTGTTGCGGCAGTCGTGACCTACCACTACACTCAAGCCCTTTTGCCCAGGGAAAGCCTTGTTGATGTAGTTGGCAAAGCCTTGAGTTGCCATGCCCACGATGTACTTGTTCATGCGGTTGGTGCCTGCGCCCATTATGCCGCGCAAGCCGCCTGTGCCAAACTCCAAGCTCTGATAGAAAGCATCCACAAGGGCTGTCTTGTCCTCGTTCTGCATCATCGCCTTGATTTCTGCCTTAGTCTCCTCGTCATAATAGGGAGAGTCGAGCCAAGCCTGAGCCTTGGCTTCACATTCTTTGATAAGTTGTAAGTCCATAACTTTATTTCTTTATATTATATATAATGTATAGTCGATATGTTTATTTCTTTCGTACGGCACGTACGGCACAGCCTACGCTGCGGTTAGTGACAGCGCCGCCATCAAGACCAGCGTTAAGATAGAGGATGAAAGCTTCAAGAGATTTGGTTGGGTCAACTGAACGAGACCAGTAGCATGCTGCTTCTTGATCCGCTCCATCAAGTACCGTACCTATTATCCAGCCACTACAGGGAAGGAAGATGCTCTTGCCGTTTGCCTTGCTTATCACCTTCCTGCCGATAACGCCATTCACCATTTCGTCGACTATTGCCGTGTATCTGCGGTCCAGCAGTTCTTCCTGTTGCTCGACGCTTGGCGTCTGCCATTCGCTGCCCATGTTTGCAGTGGCGGCATCGTCCATAGGTTCAAGTTCCGTCTTGTTGTCGACGACACCTTCGTCTGCGTTGGTGCAATACTTGAAGACCCTCCAATCCTCAACCCAAGATGCCTTGTTGCCGTATTCGTATGTATCCCATGTGTATTTGTCCTTCGGCGTAGTCTCGCCCCAAGCGAAGTAGTCGCCAAATTCTTCGGGAGCGTTGGCACCGACATTGCATGTTGCCCAAAGTGTGCCGCTGGGCAGCCCGAGGTCAACCCATTCGTTCTCATCTATTTCGACATCATCCCTCAATACCGTCACCTTGCATTCAGCAGACACGCCACTGCCGTCTGTGGCACGGCATGTAATGGTGCAGATGCCGACACTCTTGCCTGTCACTGTTCCGTTTCCATCCACAGTAGCCACCGTCTCGTTGTTGCTCTCCCATGTTACAGCCGTATTCTCTGCCTCCAAAGGAAGCACGACGGCTGTGAGTGTCTTTGCTTCGCCAGGGCGGAGGCTCAGCTCCGACTCGATGAAGATGTTCGTTACAAGTTGTGACGGGTCGTAGCTGCCGGGGACAAGCACGGGGCGCACGGAGAGTCCCGTGTAGCGGCTCCAGTCGCTGTAGCCTTGTGGCTTCATGGTAGAATGGAACTGGTAATGGCTTGCGGCATAGGACTTGCTTGAGTTGAGCGACCGCGTCCAGTAGTGTCCCTGCGTGCCGACGGTGCTGTTGCTCGTGCCGCTGTAACTGCCTGATGCCGGCAGGAAGATGCTCTCGCCATTCCTTTTGCTCGTTATCCTGACGCCATTGACACCGTTCTCCGTAGTCCATTCGTATGTTGTGTTGTCGCTATGCACCAGCTCATAGAACTGGTCGTTTGTCGGCATCTGCCAGCACTCGCACCAGTTGACGCTTGCGGCATCGTCTGCGGGTTCAAGCAGCTTCTTGTCGTCCGTGAAGCCACCAGAACCATAGTTGCTATTCACGCAGTACTTCGTCATAGTGGTTTGCGAACCCTCGCAGTACCGATATGTGCCCCAGCTGTAGTCGTCCTTTCCCGCCGTCTCGCCCCAGGCGAAGTACGAGCCGTGCTTCTCCGGACTGTATGCGCCGACGTTGCAAGTAGCCCACAGCGTCTGGCTCGGCAGCATGAGGTCAACCCATTCGTGACCGTGAACGGTGCCATGCGTCGGTGCTCCACCGACTGTCACCTGACACTCGGCATACACTCCGCTGCCGTCTGCGGCGCGACATGTGACAATGCAACTGCCATTGCCTTTGGCAATTACCCTTCCTCTTCCATTCACCTCGGCCACAGAGACATCGCTGCTCTCCCAGACGACAGCCCGATTGTCGGCTTCCGCAGGAAGTACCGTAGGGGTGAGGACCTTTGCCTCGTTAAGCTGTAGGCTTAGGTAAGGCGGAAGTGTGATGCTTTTGACAAGCAAAAGCTGACGGCGGACAGGGCGGACGGAAAGTCCGAAGTAGCGATAGGTGTAACTGCTCACATTGACATTGTCCGAAGAGAAGAACATGTAGCAAGCGCAGTTATTGTTGTTCTGGAAGAGCGAACGCGACCAGTACACACCGTTTGTGCCGCCGCCATAAAAATTCGCGCCGTAGTAGTCTTGGGTGCAATAGCCGCCAGCCGCAGGCAGGAAGATGCTGTTGCCGTTAATCATGCTTGTCACCTTCATGCCTGTGACACCGTTCTGCGTCGTCTGTTCGTATGTTGTGAAGTACCTGTTCAGCAATTCCTGCATCTGTTCCTGAGTCGGTGTCTGCCACTCGCCGCCCCAGTTGACGGTTGCAGCATCATCCTCCGACTCGAGGGCCGTCAAATCGTCCACCGTGCCGTGGCTGCTATTCGTGCAATACTTTTTTATTGTATTCTGCGCACCGCCGCAGAGCTGGTAAACGCCCCAATTGTAGATGTTCTTCGGCTGCGTCTCGCCCCAGGCGAAGTAGTCGCCGTACTCTTCTGGGGTGTTGGCGCCAACGTTGCAAGTCGCCCAAAGCGTGCCGCTGGGCAGACCGAGGTCAACGTATGCCCTGCCGGTAACAGGACCATCCTCGTCGAACGTGACGCTTGCGACCTCCGGGACATTGAACTCATAGGTCTGACTGTTTGCCATGCGAACCGTCATCTTCTGCGCCCAAACTGTCTGCAAGCCAGCCATCAACAGCAATGCAGCAAAAAGGCTTCTTTTCATAGTCTGTTTTTGTTTTTATGATTTATGCCACAAATTTACGCTTTTTATTTGATTCCGCCAAACATTCGGGGAGATTTTGTATAATCATACGCGGATTGACAAACAAAAAATAATGGGCAAGAAATCAGGAGCTTGCCTGTATCCTGTCAAAAGTCCCCGTACTTATCGTCATAAGTCCCTGTACTTATTCCCATAAGTCCCTGTACTTGTCGCAATAAGTACAGGGACTTATTTCACGCTTTGGCAGAAAGCCTCATAAGACTGTTCAAGGCGTGCTATCTGATAGGGTTGCAGGCGCAGGGAGAAAGTGCCCGTCAGCTCCTCAAGACCGAAGGCGACCTTGATGATGCTGGCGAGGTTGAAGCTGGCTCCTGTGCCTCGTTTCATCAATTGTCGAGCCACCTTGAGGACTTCCTCGCGGTCGTGCTCGATGTAACGCAAAGACCTCAGCAGGAGGAACAGGCAGGGCAAGGTGTCAATGCGAACCAGATAGACCATCTGCTCACGCCCCTTGGAGATGTTAAGTGTGGCAAAGAGCTGCTCGACCTCTTTCGGGCTGCCAAGTTCGGGCAATAGCAGCAAAGCGACCTTCTGGCGCTCAATTTCGTTGAAACTTGAGGCAAGACGCTTGAAGCAAGCATCAGAAAGCACAGCTGTTCCACGGTTCATACGCACAAGAAACGTCTTCATCAAGGTAATGAGATAAGCCTTGCTCTCATAACGCACAAGTGCTTCGGTCATCTTCCAATAGAGTTCGGCAGGACAATCAAGGAGCAGTCGCTCTCCAAGTATGTAACCAGCAGTACGCTGCTCACTTCTGGAGAACGATTCAAGCAGCCGCACAAGCCCTTCAGCATCGCTTTCGCCCAAAGGCACAAGCAACTTCTGCTCAAGCGTTTTACTATAGTGCCGGTCGGTCAGCACGGCCTTGAAATAGGAAGGTGGAAGACGTCGCGAACCTCCTTCATTGCTGCATCAGTCATACCTTCTGGTTCGAAGCCCATCGACTTGGCTCGAAGATAGATTGTGGCAGCCTTGTTGAGCACATCCGTCTGGTCGAAAGCGTCCATGATGTCTGTTCCGACGGCAAGCGTGCCGTGCTTCTCCCAAAGCACCACATCGTAGTCCTTGATTTGCTCCAAAGTGGCTTCGGCAAGCTTCACAGAACCAGGCAAGGTGTAAGGCACGATGCCAAGCCCAAGCGGCGCAAAAGCCAGCGTTTCGGGAATCATCGAGGCAAGCAA
The DNA here is from genome assembly GCA_017541265.1 of Bacteroidaceae bacterium. Lineage (GTDB taxonomy): Bacteria > Bacteroidota > Bacteroidia > Bacteroidales > Bacteroidaceae > Physcousia. Next base: position 18,150 of record JAFXZK010000036.1, read on the forward strand.
ATGCGAAAGCACATCCCTGCCAAGGAAACTTGAATTATGGCTCATGGCAACAAGCTCGATAGGATGCGTATGGAGGCTCGCCTTGTAACTCGAACCTGTGCCAAGAAGGTAGTTGTGAATGGACAGATGCGAAGGCAACTCGCTGGTCGGCATAACCGCTTCGTCGGCTATGATAACATACGAGGCGCAGTCGTCCATGATGCGGATAATACTGCCGTTCTGCATAGGCTCGTGTGCGAGGTCACGCATACGTTTGCCCGTCCCCTTACAATAGAAATAGCAGCCCTTCAGGTGAGGCAAAGTCGTACCGATGGGCAATGGCTCTGAGATGGGCGGCAAGGCTCTAATCTCGTCATCCACATATTCCGTGACGTTGACGGTAATGTTGCCGCCATTTCGTTCAGCCCAGCCCTTCTGCCAAAGGTAGCCTGCGACCTCCGCAACCTTCATCACCTCAGCCTTCAAAGCAGGGTGGTTCTCTAAAATGCTAAATATCTTCTCCATATCTTTCTTTAGTTATCTGCGCAAGCGACTTGCCTCTGGTGTTGGGACATCCTATTACGCCAATCACGAGAGACAAGAGCAAGAGAACTATCATGCACCAAGCAGCCAGAGTAAAGCCCTCGCCATTCTCGCCATAAATGAAGGTGAAGACGAGTCCCCAAAGCGCTGAAAGGCCACGAACAATAAAGAACATCAAGCCTTGAGCGCCAGCGCGGAACTTGGCTGGGAAAAGCTCGGAACCCCACAGGGCATAGAATATCTGGACGCTGAAACCGCCATTGATGCCCCATAGAATCGAGAAAGCCCAGAGGCTGCCCATACCTTCAATTCCATAGAGCACAACCACCCATGTTGCAAGAGCAGCCACCAAGCCAAGGACGTAGAACAATTTGTGGGGCAGACGGTCGATGAAGAAGGAGAGACAGAACGTCACGACTACCACAATCACCCACCCCACACAGCTCAGCAGATTGGCATACTCGTTGCTCAAACCGCCTGCCGTTTCGTAGATGTGCGGCTGGAAGAATCCCATCACGGAAGCCACGAGGTTCCACGTCAGATAAATGGCAGCAAGGAAGGCAACCATGCGGACGGCAATCTTGTTGGTAAACAGGAGTTTGATATTATCCATAATGCCGCTCTGGTCTTTCTTCCTGTTGGCTTTGTATTCAGCACTCTCATCCAATTGCCGCTGCAAAGTCCAGGCAATGAAAGCCACAACGAAGAGCGTCAAGAACACCACTCGTGAGCTGAACACCTCGACGCTTGCCGCTGCAGCTTCTTCTCCAATGACCGCATGAGCCAGCGTCTCGACGAAACCATACAGGTAACCACCCGGAGCAAACAACATACCGAAGAGCAGGATAACCATCGGTCCGAAGCCCCACGACATTTGGGAAATGCAGATGTTGCGGCCACGATTATGCACCTCGGAACTCTCCGAAATGTACGTCCACGAGGCAGGGACACCGATTCCCACCGAAATGCCCGTCACAAGGAAACCGCACAGAAGCATGGGGAAGTTGACGGAACACATCACCAAGAACACTCCCAACATATACACCAAAAGGTTGTAAGTGAAGATGAACTTGCGCCCGAACTTATCGGCAAGAAAGCCTCCGATAATAGCGCCGATGGCTGCGCCCAAAGCATTGGCGCTGATGGCATTAAGCCAGCCAAGATGCATTTCGCTCAAGCCAAGATAATTCTGCCAAAGCGTAATGCCGCTGGCTCCGGCCACAATCGCTCCGGCATCTAGATAGTTGTTAAGAGAGACCGCAAGGGTGCTCTTCAAAGATGATTTTGCCATAACCTACCTTTTGCTTGTTACGTTCTTTTCATACGCTTGAATCGTGGGAATGAACTCCTCACCTACAGGTACGTTGTTCTTCAGGTTGAAGTAGTCGAACACAGCTCCGAAGGGAAGACTCTTGGCTTCCTCAAGAAGGGCAAGGCGCTCGAAATGCTGCCCATTATCTTCATACTGGCGGAGCTTCGAAATGGGTTCGAGCAAAGCTTGCAACAAGCACTTCTGTGTTGCGCGCGTACCTATAATATATGCTCCGATGCGATTGATGCTGGCGTCGAAGTAGTCCAGACCAATGTGAGCACGGTCGAGAGCATCGGCCCGGACAATCTCTTTGAAGAGGTCGAGCGTCTGGTCGTTCATGATGGTCACATGGTCGCTGTCCCAACGAACGGGACGAGACACATGAAGCATCAACTCTGGCACAAAGAGGAGCAGCGAAGCCACCATATCGCTCACATTTTCTGTCTGCTCGTAATGCCCGGTGTCGAGCGTGTACATCAACTTCCTTGTGGCACAATAGCAAGCCACAAAGTCGTGAGAGCCAACAGTATATGATTCGAGCCCGATACCAAAGAGCTTAGCTTCGAGACACGTCTTCATGCTGGGCAAATCCTCCTTGAGAATCTCATCAAGACTATCGGCAAAGATCTCACGATAACGCTTCCTTTCAACCGTCAAATCCTTCGAGCCGTCGTGCACCCAAATGTTCATGATGGAGGGTTCGCCTTGCTTGCGCCCCATGTAATCGGCAATTCGGCGGCAGCGTTTCGTGTGCTCAATCCAGAACTCACGAATGGCAGGGTCAGGGTTGCTGAGGCTCAAATTGCCGCTTTTGGGGTGTGAAAAGCTGGTACTATTGAAGTCGAGCTTCAATCCTTGCTCCTTCGCCCACTCAATCCAACTGTCGAAATGATGCGGCTCAACTTGGTCTCTATCCACAAAAGCGCTGCCAAAGTCGCCATAGATTTCGTGAAGGTTCAAGCGGTGGTTGCCTGCAAGGAGGCTCTTGGCGAATGCCACATCAGCACGCACCTCGTCGATATTGCGGGCACGACCGGGATAGTTACCAGTTGTCTGAATGCCGCCACTAAGAGCTTCATTGCGCTCGAAGCCAACCACATCGTCGGCCTGCCAGCAATGAAGGCTAATGGGCGTCTTTTCCAGTTGAGCGACAGCACGGTCGGTGTCAACACCCAGAGCCGCATAACGCTCCTTTGCAATCTCGTAGGACTTAAGAATCTGTTCTTCTTTCATATTTCTATTTATTAATATGTTCGTAACTCAATGCTTCGACCGATGATGGCACGCATCTCTTTGAGCGAATCGACAAGACCTGCGGCACGAACCTGCACCAAGGCATTGCCCAAAGCCGTTCCCTCCTGCGGCCCTGCAATAACAGGCATTTGGAGAGCTTCGGCAGCAAACTTCATAAGATATTCGTTCTTACTTCCGCCGCCAATAACGTGCAAGCGACGGATATCAATAGGCGTTATTGCTCGGAGAATGTCCACAACCTCTGCATAACGCTTGGCCAAACTGCGGAAGATGATGCGGACAAAATCTGCCGGCTTTTGCGGAAGTTCCTGCCCTGTCTCGTCAAGATAATCGCAAATGGCAGCAGTCATCGAGTCGGGATGGGCGAATCGCGGGTCGTCGGGATTGATGAGACTCTGGCACGTTGAGGCGAGGCAAAGTGCATTCAACTCGTTGACATTCTGGGGGACTTGCCCTTCCTTCCACTCCTTCTTACATTGTTCCAAGAGCCAAAGCCCCGTAATGTTCTTGAGGAAACGAATCGTTCCGTCCAGCCCTCCCTCGTTCGTAAAGTTGTGCTTGAGGCTCTCTTCTGTAATGATGGGCGTTGGACTCTCAATGCCGAGCAGGCTCCAAGTACCGCAACTCAGGTATGCATAATTGCCATCTTCAGCCGGAACCGCAGCCACAGCCGAAGCCGTATCGTGACTTCCAACTGCCACTAAAGGCACAGGCCCAAGCCCTGTCTCTTCCTGAACTTGACGGCTCAAAACGCCAATCTGCTCACCAGGACTTACGAGACGTCCGAAATGCTCTCGCGTTAGCCCTATCGAAGCAAGGATGTCCGTATCGAAATCACCAGTCTTGGGGTTAATCATCTGCGAAGTGGAAGCCACCGTTCGCTCGCAAACCGCCTCACCTGTAAGCATATAGACGAGGGCATCGGGCATGAAGAGAATCTTCTCGACCAAAGGCCAAACGGCTTTATCTTCGCGACGAATCGTGTCGAGCTGGAACAAAGTGTTGAAAGGCATGAACTGAATGCCCGTTCGCTTGTAGAGTTCCTGACGCGGCATACACTCTGCAAAGTAGCGCTCCACAGCCCCATCCGTATGAGGGTCGCGGTAACAATAAGGCAGACCTAAGAGCTCGCCATTCTTGTCGAAGAAGGCCACATCGCAACCCCAAGTGTCAATTCCAATACTTGTCAGTTCTATGCCTTCCTCTTTGACCTTTTGCAAGGCAAAAAGGACCTCGTTATAAAGGTGAGGCAAATCCCAAAAGACGTGTCCGTCACGATGGATTTGGGTGGTCTCAAAGCGCGTCAGTTCACGCATTGAAACTCGTTCGCCATCGTATTTGGCAATCATTGTTCGGCCGCTCGTTGCCCCGAGGTCAACCGAGAGATAATATGAAGCATTCATGGCTATTCGTTAAACTATACGCCGCAAAGTTACAGAAAATAATCCAAAATACATAAAGTAAAAGAGAAAAAAAGCATCATTCGCCCCAAAAGACATATCATTAAATAACAATAGGCGTGTTGTATCGAAAAACTTAACGTGTCTAGTTGGCAAACATAACGTGTCTAGTTGACGAACATAACGTGCCTAGTTGACAAACTTAACGTGCCGCGTTTATAAACAGAACATGCCATGATGAAAATCATGACACGCGTTGGTGGGAAAAACTTGCAGTTTTCATGTAAGTTTGAGCCTCTTGTCGGATTCGAACCAACGACCCCGAGATTACAAATCACGTGCTCTGGCCAACTGAGCTAAAGAGGCGGGTGGGAAAGCTTACTATATCGCGCCGCTACGACCTGCTGCCCTTGCTGCGGTCAAGCCCTGG
>JAFXZK010000037.1 GCA_017541265.1 Bacteroidaceae bacterium
CATGAAAATCCCAGTCGCGAGAAACTATCGCTAAAGCGTGTAAAATCCTTAATTTAGAACAACGGATTGAACTGATTAAACGGATTTGTCAACCGTTAAACTTTTAAACTCTTAAACTTTTCAACTTTTTATAGGGACGCGTCCCTAAAATCGACGTGAGGATTTGGCAAAATCCACAGGAGGATTTTATCAAATCCACTGCAGGATTTGGGCAAATCCTCTGCAGGATTTTCCGAGTTTCGCAAGTGACAGGAAAACAAGGCTATAGAAAAACGTAAAAACTTGACTGGTATTGAGCTAAAACTTCACTGCAGAAGTTGGCCAACTTCTCTGCAGAACTTTGCGAACTTCTCTGCAGAACTTTGCAAAGTTGACTGCAGAACTTTGCAAAGTTGACTGGCGTCGACCTGTCGGTTGACTGGTGGTTTAAGGCTTTTGCCCCTGTAGGGCGTGGGATGGTGAGGTGCTTCAATAACCAGAGCGAGTCTTGCGCTCCTGTAGGTGCTCAGGCGGCAAAGCCGGACGTCCCTGGGCTGACGGCTCAATGCCCCTGCGGGGCGACTCTATTCTCTTGCCCCATGCCCCTCGCTCCTTGCCCCTAGAAAGAAATAATTCATTTTTTTCTTTGCTTTTCACTCGCTTATTCGTAAATTTCTTGCGCTCCGTAGGTGCTCAGGCGCAGGCGGAAGACCTATGGTCGAAGATACTTCCGCTCGGAAATACTTAAATAAATTTGGTGTTTCGCTCGCTTATTCGTAAATTTGACCTATGGTCGAAGATACTTTCGCTCGGAAATACTCAAATAAATTTGGTATTTCACTCGCTTATTCGTATCTTTGCAGCAATGAAACGTGTTATTTACTTTGGGGCGATGGCTTCGGCCTTGCTGCCCGTCGTTCCCGTCTGTGCCAAGGGCAAGAAGGGGAACGCCTCTGTTGACAACCGTCAGCAGCCGAATGTGATTATTCTCTATGCCGACGACCTCGGCTACGGCGACCTCGAGTGCTTTGGTGCTACAAGGGTGCAGACGCCGAACGTCAATGCCTTGGCGGCGAGCGGGGTTAGGCTGACCAATGTCCATGCTATTGCTGCCACGAGTACGCCGTCGCGCTATGGCCTTCTGACCGGCGAGTATGCTTTCCGCCATGCGGGAACGGACATCGCGCGAGGCAATGCGGGGATGATTATCCGTCCCGAGCAGTTCACGATGGCCGATGCTTTCAAGAACGCGGGTTATGCTACGGCGGCCATCGGCAAGTGGCACCTAGGTCTGGGCGACAAGGACGGCGAGCAGGACTGGAACGCTCAGTTGCCCATGCACCTCGGCGACATCGGCTTCGACTACCACTACATCATGGCCGCCACGGCTGACCGCACGCCTTGTGTCTTCATCGAGCAAGGCCATGTGGCGAACTACGATGAGACGGCTCCCATACAGGTGAGCTACGAGCAGAACTTCCCGGGCGAGCCGACGGGCAAGGACAATCCCGAACTGCTCTACAACCTGAAAGCCAGCCACGGGCACAATCAGAGCATCGTGAACGGCATCGGCCGCATCGGTTACATGAAGGGCGGAGGCAAAGCACTCTGGAAGGACGAGAACATCGCCGACAGCATAGCGGCTCACGCGATTGGCTTCATCCAGAAGCACCAGCAGGAGCCTTTCTTCATGTACCTGGCTACCAACGACGTGCATGTGCCGCGCTTCCCGCACGACCGCTTCCGAGGGAAGAACCCTATGGGCTTCAGGGGCGACGCCATCGCGCAGTTCGACTGGACGGTGGGGCAGGTCATCGGCGAGCTGGAACGCTTGGGCTTGCGGCAGAACACCCTGATTATCCTGAGCAGCGACAACGGTCCGGTGGTGGATGACGGCTATCAAGACAGGGCAGTCGAACTGCTTGGCGACCACAAGCCTGCTGGTCCGTATCGGGCAGGAAAGTACAGCACCTTCGAAGGCGGCACGATTGTTCCGGCGATTGTATCTTGGCCGAAGCGGGTCGAGGCCGGCGGGGAGTCGGATGCCCTGGTGTCGCAGATCGACTGGCTGGCTTCGCTGAGTGCCCTCGTGGGAGCTCGCATCCCCAAAGGCGGCGCGATAGACAGCGAGAACCGCCTCGGGACACTCTTGGGAGAGAACCGCGACAACCGTCCCTATGTGCTAGAGCAGGCGGCGAACCATGCGCTCTCCGTCCGCACAAAGGAATGGAAGTACATCCCTCCCAGCCAAGGGCCTGCCATTATCTCCGGGCCAAACATGGAGAGCGGCTATGCCCGTGAGCCACAGCTCTACAACATGCAGCAGCCCTTCGAACAGGAGAATGTCGCCCTCCAGCAACCGCAGGTGGTGTTCAAAATGCAGTCGTATATAGAAAAGGAACGCGCGAAAGGTTCGTCCTACACTTCACCCATTTCTAAATGAGAGCACTCACTTCCATTCTTGCCCTGCTGCTTGCCTCCGTGCTTTACGCACAAGAGGTGCAAAGCTTCAAGCAGCACAACATGAAGAAGTGGGGCATTCCGGCAGGGAACTACAGCGGCATTGCGCACATAGAGGGCGACCGCTATGCACTCATCAGCGACAAGCAGGAGGCCGACGGATGGACGGAAGTGAGCATCAGCTTCCTCCCCTCCGGCGACATCGACAGGATGCAGTTCATCGCCCATCACTATGATGCCAAGACACGAGGCAAGGCACGCGACAGCGAGGGCATTGCATACGTTCCGGGCGAGGGATTCTTTGTCTGCGCAGAGGATGACCAGCAGATACTGGAACTCTCGGAGGACGGCACGCCTACTGGCCGCAGCCTCTCCGTGCCAAAAAGCTTCAGCACCTCCAACATCTTTCCCAATTATGGGTTCGAGGCTCTGACCTACAATGCCGACCAAGGCATCTTCTGGACGACTACGGAACAAGGTTTGAAGACGGATGCAGCTGCGCCTTCCACCCCTGAGTCGCCCATGCCCGTCTTGCTGCGCCTGCAGTCGTTTGGCTCCGACCTGCAACCATTGGAACAGTTCACCTATACGACGGAGGCACTCGTCACAACCCGCAAGCCCCGGTATTTTGCCTTTGGCGTGCCTGAACTGTTGGCCCTCGACGACACCACGCTGATAGTGATGGAGCGCGAACTCAACATCCCCAAGCGCTACAACCGCGCCCGCTGCAACATCCGTCTGTTTAGCGTCAATCCCAGCAAAAACTCTCTCCCCAAAAGGCCGCTCTTTAGCTTCAGCACAGGAATACGTCTTTTCGGGAAAAAGAACTTTGCCAATTACGAAGGGATGTGCTTAGGCCCCAAACTTGCCGATGGCAGACAGACCATCCTCCTCGTTGCCGACTCGCAAAACCGCGCCGGCAATTCGCTTTTTCACTTGAAGGACTACATCAAGGTCGTCACTCTTAACCCATAATCCCCTATGCCACGCAGAGCAGGAGGATGATGAGCTGGGCGGTGAGGATGCGAAGGAACATACTGAGGGGATAGACCGTACTGTAGCCGACGGCCGGGGCATCGTTGCCAGCCGTCTGGTTGGCAAAGGCAAGTGCTGGCGGGTCGGTCGTCGCGCCAGCAACAAGTCCCATCAGGGTGCAGTAGTTGATCTTCGCCCATTTGCGTGCCACAACGCCCATGATGAGGATGGGCAGCACGGTGATGATGAAGCCGCACCAGACGTAGGTCAGTCCCTCGCCGTCCACGACTGTATCGACGAAGTTGGCACCTGCCTTGATGCCCACACTGGCAAGGAAGAGCGAGAGGCCTATCTCGCGCAACATGAGGTTGGCGCTGGTGGTGGTATAGGCATTCAGCTTAAACTTATAGCCGTACGCTCCGATGGCAATCGCCACACAGAGCGGTCCGCCGGCCAGACCCAGTTTGACAGGTGTAGGCACTCCGGGAAGGGCAAATGGTATGGAGCCGAAGATAATGCCCACGAGTATGCCGATGAAGATGGCAGCGAGGTTGGGGTGGTCGAGCTTCTTCACGCTGTTGCCCATCTTGGCAGCCACACGGTCCACAGCATCCTCCGGGCCGACGACCACGAGGCGGTCGCCTATCTGGAGGCGAAGGTTGCGCTCGCCAAAGAGGTTCAAGTCGCCACGACGAACGCGCGTCACGTTCACACCATACACGCTACTGAAGTGCAGCTCGCCCAGCGTCTTGCCTGCCATCGAGGACTGCGTCACGAGAATGTGCTTGCTCACCATCGGGACATCCTGTTCCTCCCAGACGATGCTGTTGTCCTCCGGGCCGATGAATGCCTTCACAGCCTCCGTATCGGCCTCGGCACAAGTGAGATAGAGCAAGTCGCCTTCGCCAAGAACAGTATCACGATTAGGGATGCTCACATGTCCCTGCTGAAGGATTCGGCTGCACACAAAGTCGTGTCCGAGGAACTCGCGAATCTGCATTATCGTTTTGCCAACAATATAGGGATTGCGGCAGCTAATGGTCATTCGGTGAGGCGTAGCATGGGGATTGGCTGCCTTCTCCTGCTCCAGAGCATCCTGTTCTTCTTTTAGAGAGGTTCGCGTGAGGAGCCGGACGGCGATGATTGCCAGTATGATGCCCACCACGCCAAGAGGATAGGCACAGGCATAGCCGTTGGCAATGGAGGGCGCATCGGCACCGAATATCTGGTTGCAGGCTTCCGTTGCCGCACCGAGACCGGGCGTATTGGTGATGGCTCCGCAAAGCACACCCACCATCATCGCCAGGCTGCGGCTGTTCTCGCCTGCCATACTGCCGCCCTGATAGAAGACGAGGAAGAAGAGTCCGATACAGCACAGCACATTCAGCAGCACGATACCGATGGCAATGAGGTTCATCTTCATGCCTCCTGTCTTGAAGGACTCGACAAAGCCCGGCCCTACCTGCAAGCCAATGCAATAGACAAAGAGTATGAGACCGAAGTCCTGAACGAACGTCAGCACATTAGCCGGAGCAGCGAAACCCTCAGCGGACACGACGCCTGCACTCTTGTAAAGATGACCCAGAAGGATGCCTACGAACAGGACGAACGTCACGCCCAGGGCTATGCCGTTCTTCTTGCCACCTATCTTGACACGTCCCAAAGCTATGCCTGCCGCTATAACGAAGGCATACAGCATCACGATATGACCCACACCCGAAGTGTTCGTCAGAAGATTAAAGAACCAGTCCACCTTTTATAATTTACAATTTGACAATTTACAATTTACCATTCATTTCAGGGTGCAAAGGTACGAAAAAGATTAGTGATTAGGGATTAGGGATTAGGGAAAAGTGCAAAAACTGCAGGCAAACGAATA
>JAFXZK010000038.1 GCA_017541265.1 Bacteroidaceae bacterium
AAGAATGAAGAATGAAGAATGAAGAATTTTATCGTGAAGCCTACAATTTAACATTTCTTTACAGAGCGAAGGCTTTTGGCATCCCCTTTATTCTTGCGTCTCTCCCTTTTTTACCTTTTTACCTTTTCCCCTTTTTACTTTTTCACCTTTTCATATTTTATGATGCGGCGGGCTTTGATGTTGGCATCTTCGCGAGGGTTGAGGAGGCGGAACTCCACGCGGTGCGGGCCGTCCATGAGGTCGTAGTTCCAGTAGAGGCAGTCGGCGGTGCGCTTGTTGAAGTCGGAGCAGAGCTTCATCACGCGGTCTTTCTTGCCGTCAACGCTCACCTCGAGTTGTGCCTCATACGTCTTGTCGGGGCAGGAGATGTTGCCGTAGAGGGTGATGCCGATGCCGTCGAACTCTATGACGTTTTGCTCTGAATCGGGATTGCCAAGCCCTTCAATGCCCTCGGCAAGCAGGACGGGTGTCAAACCGGTGAAGCCTTGCTCAAGCCGGACTGCTTTGGGCTTCTGCACTTTGAGACTGACGTTATTGCCAGAGACCTTGCCGCCGTTCCGCTCGATGTTCTTCAGGGCGAGGTCGAGGCACTGCCGATAGACATCGTTCAGCGACATTGTTGTGTATGAGAAGGGACGGTCTTCCACTTCGCGAAGGTTGGGCATCCACGGCTCGGGGATGTTGCTGTAGCCCATCATTGTTGCCAAGATTCCGGCAGCCGAAGCGGGGTTGCAGTCGGAATCCTGTCCGCAGCGGGTGGCTATCTCCATCGTCTTGCCGAAGTCGCCGTGCCCGAAGAGCAGCCCTATCGCGACATAGGCGGAGTTCATGGTGGCGTCGATATTGCCGGGAGCGACGATGAGTTCGGGGCAGCCAACGTCTTCGCTGTACTTCTCGTTGTAGCGCGTCCACGTCCGCTTCCAGTCGTTTGGCTCTTCCTTGTACCAGCGAACCACATCGGCGATGCACCTGTGGAACTTGCTCTTGGCAGGAATTGTCTTCAAAGCCGTTTCGACGATGGTCAGAATGTCGTTCTCGACGAACGCCAGCGCGTACATTGCTCCGATGAAGACGCCGCCGTACCAGCCGTCGCCGTAGTTCATCAGATGTCCCACCTTGTCCGAAATCGCGGAAGCCGCGTTGGGCATTCCCGGCGAAATCAGACCAGCGAAGTCGCTCTCTATCTGATAGTCGATGCAGTCGGCATGGGGATTGTTCTTCCAGAAACCCGAGGCGGGCGGCATCAAGCCCTGCATGATGTTGTAGCGGGCTTGCTGGTTGGCGTGCCAGAGCGGGTAGGGGGCGTAGGCAAAAGCCTTCGCCATCGACTCGGCAGGCGCGTCGAGACCTTCCTCGCTGAACACCTTCACGAACGTCAAGTCCATATAGACGTCGTCGAAGAGGCCGGGCGAATGGTCGTAGAAGTACTTAAGATGATGCTCGGGGTACTTTATCTCTGTTTCATCGGGAATCATAACGCCCCGGTAGCAGAACTCCGTAGGGCCGCCGTATGCGCAGCCAATCGTCTGACCTGCCCAGCCGCCTTTTATCTTGTCGAGCAGCTCGGCACGGCTCATCGTAAACGACCGAGAGAAGAGGGAGCAGGGAGCAAGGAGCAGGAGAATAACAATCCCCAAACCTCCCCGAAGGGAGGCTTGAGGTTTCTCGCGTTTTATTCCTAAAATAGACCCTCCCCTTCGGGGGAGACGGAGAGGGGTCATCATTACTTCATCTTTGATACAACCCAGAGGATGATGACAGCACCAACCACTGCACAGACGAGTTCTCCAAGCCAACCGGCAACGCTGATGCCAAGCAGGCCGAACAGCCAGCCGCCGAACATGCCGCCGATGATGCCCAGGAAGAGGTCAAGAAGCAAGCCCTTGCCTGTGCCGCTCTGCAGCTTACTTGCAATGAAACCAGCCAAGATGCCGGTAATGATACCAATGATAAGTCCTTCCATAGTTTAAAGGTTTTAATGAAGCCTATCCCAAACCCCTCCCTAAAAGGAAGGGCTTAAAGTCCTTTCCTTTAGGAGAGGATTTAGGAGAGGCTTTATAGGTTATTCTTCTCTATGTCCTTGAAGTACTTGTAAGTGCCGTGCTTCAGCTCGTCGGTGGCAGCCTCGTCGCAGACGATGATAGCGTGCGGGTGCATCTGCAGGGCGCTGATAGTCCATTCCTGGCTCACGCCGCACTCGATGGCGTGCTGCAGGGCGCGTGCCTTGTTGTGGCCGTTCACCACGATGAGCACTTCCTTGGCGTCCATCACAGTGCCTACGCCGACGGTCAGAGCCGTCTTGGGCACCTTGTTCACGTCGTTATCGAAGAAGCGGCTGTTGGCGATGATGGTGTCTGTGGTGAGGCTCTTCACGCGGGTGCGGCTTTGCAGGGAGCTGAAAGGCTCGTTGAAGGCGATGTGTCCGTCGGGTCCGATGCCTCCCATGAAGAGGTCTATGCCGCCGGCAGCCTTGATGGCAGCCTCGTACTGAGCGCACTCGGCAGCAAGGTCCTTGGCGTTGCCGTTCAGGATGTGCACGTTCTCCTTCTTGATGTCGATGTGGGAGAAGAAGTTAGTCCACATGAAGCTGTGATAGCTTTCGGGATGCTCCTCGGGCAGGCCGACGTACTCGTCCATATTGAAAGTGATGACGTTCTTGAAGGAAACCTTGCCGGCCTTGTTCATCTCCACGAGATGCTTATAGAGGCCAAGGGGTGAGGAACCCGTGGGGCAGCCCAGCTTGAAAGGCTTCTCGGGGGTCGGATTGGCAGCGTTGATTTTTGCAGCAACATACTCAGCAGCCCAGCGGCTCAGGTTCTCATAGTCAGGTTCGATAATTACTCTCATAATTCTTAAATGTTAAAGTGTTAAAATGCTAAAGTGTTAACCTTTTCTTGTTATCCGGCCACAAAAGTACAGCTTTTTCCGCAAATAACATCGGGAAAGGCAAAAAAGTTGTCGTTAAAGTTGCATTTGTTGTTTGTCCTTAGGCGTAAAGGCACGTAAGTTAGATATTTTCCCTGACGAAGGAGTGGGCATCGGAACGATGCAGGAATGACCTGTGCAGTTGGCAAAATGTGGTTTTTGTGGGCGTGAAGGATGCTTTTTCTGCCAAAAACTTTGATGCGTGGGGAAAAAGTGCTATCTTTGTGGACTGAATTAAGGTTTAACAACTAAAATAACACGAAAACATGAAATTCCTGACTGACGAGAAACTCGTTATCGTTGGTGCCGGCGGTATGATTGGCTCCAACATGGTGCAGAGCGTGCTGATGCTCGGCCTTACCCCTAACATTTGTCTCTATGACATCTACGAACCCGGCGTACACGGCGTCTATGACGAGATGTGCCACTGCGCTTTCCCCGGTGCTAACCTCTCTTACACGGTTGACGCGAAGGAGGCTTTCACGGGTGCCAAGTACATCATCTCCAGCGGCGGCGCTCCCCGTAAGGAGGGTATGACGCGCGAGGACCTGCTCAAGGGCAACTGCCAGATAGCAGCCGACTTCGGCGAGAACATCAAGAAGTACTGTCCCGACGTGAAGCACGTTGTGGTTATCTTCAACCCTGCCGACGTGACGGCACTCACAGCCCTCATCCACTCTGGCCTGAAGCCCAACCAGCTTACTTCTCTCGCAGCCCTCGACTCAACCCGCCTCCAGCAGCAGCTGGCGCAGGAGTTCGGCGTGCAGCAGGACAAGGTGACGGACGCCTACACCTACGGCGGCCACGGCGAACAGATGGCAGTCTTCGCCTCGAAGGCAAAGATTGACGGCAAGCCTCTCGCAGAGCTTCCCCTCACTCCCGAGCGCTGGGCAGAGATTAAGCATATGACGACCCAGGGCGGCAGCAATATCATCAAGCTGCGCGGACGCTCCTCCTTCCAAAGCCCGGCTTACCAGGCAGTGAAGATGATTGAGGGCGCAATGGGCGGCGAACCGTTCAAGTGGCCTGCCGGCTGCTATGTGAACTGCGACAAGTGCGGCTTCAAGAACGTGATGATGGCTATGCCCTCCGTTATCGACAAGGACGGCGTACACTTCACAGCTCCCGAAGGCACGGCAGAGGAAATGGCTGCCCTCCAGGCTTCCTACGAGCACTTGCAGAAGATGCGCGACGAAATCATCGGCCTCGGCATCATTCCGCCAGTAGCGAACTGGAAGGACGACAACGCCAACCTGTAATCGCGCGCGAACATTATTTATTATATATAAGGAGATAGAAGAAGTTAGAGGAAGATATGTCGCTTATAGCGACGAAGATAGAGGACAATACCTTTGGCTGAAGCCATAACTAACGTCATCTATCTCCTTATATCTTCACCTATCTTCTTCTATCTCCTTTAATATCACCATGAAGCAGACCCTTTCCCTCTTTTTCGCCTTTTCACTTTTTCACCTTTTCGCCTTTTCACAAAGCGTTATCTTCCCGCAGGAGCAACAGGCGGGCGTCGCAACATCTTCGGTTGTTGGCGCAACATATACGTTGGGCAACGACCTGCTCTCGGCTTCGTTTGTGTTGAGCGACGGCAAGCTGACCTTCGGCGGCTGCGAGGCAATGGGGCTGAAGCCAAGCGAAGACCTCTTCAGCATCCGCCTTGGCAACGGTACGGAAGTGAAGTCGTCGGCAATGACCTTGAAAGGCGTTGAGGCGGAAGACCTCTTCCCCGATGCCTCTGCTGCCAAAGGGTCGCTGAAGCTTCCCGGCAAGAGCATCAAGGCAACCTATACGCAGGGCAACCTCACCCTGACCTGGCGGGCTGTGCTTCGCGACGGTTCGCACTACCTGCGCACGGAGCTGGAGCTGACAGCAAAGGCGAATGTGGCGATGAATGCCGTCATTCCCATGCACTACACCGTGGACAACAGCAGTGGTGAGCAGGCTCCAGCCGTGGTGGGCAACACTCGGGGAGCCGTCATTGCCAGTGACAAGATATTCGCTGGCCTTGAGACACCGATGGGCAAGAACTCGATAGTAGGTGCCATGGATACTGCCCCCTTTGTCTTCGACAGCTGGACGAGCACGAGCTTCGACTGGACGCCCGGCAGCGAGACTCCGCAAGGCATCCTGAATCTTGGCTTGCCTGTAAGCGGCATCTGCGGCAAGCAGGGCTACCTCGGCATTCTGGAGGGCGGCAGGCAGACCGTCACCTTCCAGTACACGAGCGGCAGGCATCGTCTCGACATTGCGGGCGTTGACATCCTCGACCTCGCAGGCAACGTCGTGGCAAGCGACTATCACAAGGGCTACACGGGCGGACAGAAGTCGAGGAACGTCTATACGCTCAACATCCCCGAGAGCGGCTACTACCTCGTCCGCTACTTCCGCGACACCGTGACGGACGGCATCACTACCGCCTTCGACAGCAACGGCACCATTACCTGGAGCTGCGAAGTCACCGCGCCGGAGCTTGTCTATGACGGCAACACCGAAGCCAACGTCCTGCCTTCCGAGTTCCTGCACCTCGCCGCGCCAACTGAGACGGAAATCATCGGCGAGTGGAGCCGGCAGACAACATTGGCGAAAGGCAAGACCTGGAAGATAGGAACCGTGGTCGGCCTCATTGCCCCGAAACAGGCACGCCGTTCCTTCCTCTGCTACAGCGAACGTGAGCGTGCCGTGCCTTGGCGTGCCTTCCCGATGTACAACTCTTGGTTCGAGTTGAACATCAACCGCAACGACGACGAGAACTACACGACGAACTTCAACGAGTCGCAGTGCCTCGAAGTCCTCGACCAGTGGAAGCGTCACCTCTTCGACAAGTACGGCGTGGGCATCGGCTCCTTCGTTTGGGACGACGGCTGGGACGAGTACGGCACTTGGCAGTTCAACCCGAACTTCCCCGACGGCTTCCAGAACCTTAGCGACAAGGCTTGGAGCATGGACTCGCAGATTGGCGCGTGGCTCGGCCCCGTGGGTGGCTACGGGCAGAGCGGCAACTACCGCCGCAGCTACTGGAGTTCGCGAGGCGGAATGCAGCTTTCCAACTCCGCGTACTACAACGTCTTCCTCGAACGCACAAGCTTCATGCTCAACAACTACCACTTCAACTACTTCAAGTTCGACGGCATCAGCGCTCAGTTCAGCGCCGTAGGGCCTGACAGCGGAGCGACGGGCGAGGAGAATGCCGAGGGCATCATCGACATTGAGCAGAAGCTGCGCGAGGTGAAGCCCGACGTGTTCCTCAACACCACCGTCGGCACTTGGGCCTCGCCTTTCTGGTTCCAAGTGACAGATGCCGTCTGGCGGCAGGAGAACGACTGGAGCACCGTGGGCAACCAGGGCAATACGCGCGAGCAGTGGATAACCTACCGCGACCGCCTCGTCTATCAGAACTTCGTGCAGAACTCGCCTCTCTGTCCCATCAACACCCTGATGACGCACGGCTTCATCCTCTCGAAGTACGGCGGCGGTGTGGCGAACATGAGCAAGAACTACAACGACATTGTTCGCGAGATGCGTTGCGCCTTTGCCTGCGGCAGCGGTATGGTGGAGGTCTATGCCGACTTCTCCTTGATGAACAGCATCAACGGCGGCAAGCTGTGGGGCGACCTCGCCGAGTGCATCAAATGGCAGAAGGCGCAGGAGGACGTCCTGCCCGACGTGCATTGGGTAGGCGGCAATCCGTGGGACGGCAGCAAGGCCAACGTATATGGCTGGGCGGCGTGGAACGGCGAAAGGGCAACCCTTGCCCTCCGCAACCCTGCAGCTTCGGCACAGATTTTCACCACGACCCTGCGCGAGGCTCTCGATATACCCGACTACATCCACACCAGTATCACCCTGAGCAAAGCCTTCACCCAAAGCAATCTCAATGGACTGACTGTGGGAGTGCCCATCGACATCGACACGCCCCTCACGCTCAGGCTTGCCGCCTCGTCCGTATATATTTATAATGGTATAGACGAGAATCCGACAGGAATCTCTAATTATTCTGAATCCTCTGAAAACTCTGATTATTCTGATTACTCCGAGAGCTGCTACGACCTTCTTGGCCGCAAATTGTCAAATAGTAAATCTCACGGCATTCGCGTCGTTGGCGGCAGGAAGGTTTTGACCCCGGGGCGATAAAACACCGATGGGAAGCGCCTGATTCCCAGATGCCTGGTAGATTACATAAAAAGTCCCTGTACTTATGGCGATAAGTACAGGGACTTATTGCCATAAGAACGTGTACTTATGACGACAAGAACGGGGACTTCTGACAAAGACAGGCTGTTGTTTTCCTTAACGACTATCTTTCGACGGTATGATTGCGGATAATCATTAAAAAATAGGCTTCAAGTGCCGTTGGCGGAAAGTTTATGTAATTTTTCCCTAAAAAGCTTTGTCAATTCATAAAGATTGTGTAATTTTGCGCCGCATTTTTAGCACATAACCCAAATTACTAACAAAAAACAACAAAAAAAGAAACAATGATTGTAGTATCAGTAAAAGAAGGTGAGAACATCGAGAGAGCCTTGAAGAAGTTCAAGCGTAAGTTTGAGAAGACCGGTGTCGTGAAGGAACTCCGCGCCCGTCAGCAGTTCGACAAGCCCTCAGTCCTGAAGCGCCTCGCCATGCAGCACGCTGTCTATGTGCAGAAGCTCAACCGCGTAGAAGATTAAAAGTCCTTAATTTTTTGACGCAACTCTTTGGATTGTCGAAAAAAATAGCTACCTTCGCAGAAGAAAACAGTATGCGAAGTGTGTGAACCCAAGATTGAAGACTTCATAGACTACCTTCGGTACGAGCGCAACTACTCGCGCAAGACAACCGAATGTTACCAGGCTGACTTGGAAGCGTTCAAGCAGTTCTATGAAGAAATTGACAGCACCCTCAACTGGGCAGAAATGCCTGCCGACGTCATAAGGCAGTGGGTTGTGGAGATGATGGACAAAGGCAATGCCGCCACAAGCGTCCGCCGGCGTCTCAGCTCACTCCGCTCCTTCTACAAGTTCCTGCTGAGGAGAGGTCTCGTTACCAAAGACCCTGTGCATAACATGCCGGGACCAAAGGCGGAGAAGAAACTTCCGTCCTTCGTCCGCGAGGCAGAAATGGACAGGCTCTTCGACGGCGACTTCTTCAGCGACGACTATCCGGGGTGCCGCGACCGCATGATTCTGCTCACGTTCTACTCCACAGGCATAAGGCTCTCGGAGCTGGTCGGCCTCTCGGAGCAGGACATCGACCTGGATCAGATGCAGCTCAAAGTCACAGGTAAGCGCAACAAACAGCGCATCATACCCTACGGCGACGAGTACGGCGACAGCCTGCGGAACTACCTGGCAGAGCGCGATGTTTTTGCAAAGCAGAAAGCCTCGCAGGACAAAGCCCTCTTCCTCGACGAGCGCAGCGGACAGCGGATAAGACCTGCCAAAGTGCGGGGTATCGTCAAGAAATACCTGTCGATGGTCACAACCCTGCAACGCAACAGCCCGCATGTGCTCCGGCACACGTTCGCCACAGCGATGCTCAACCACCAGGCAGACCTACAGTCCGTCAAGGAACTGCTCGGGCACGAGAGCCTGTCAACCACCGAAATCTACACTCACACCACTTTCGAGCAACTGAAAGAAATGTATAACCAAGCCCATCCCCGGGCTAAAACAAAAGGAGGTAACTATGGAAATCAAGATTCAAGCAATCCACTTTGAGGCAACAGAGAAACTGGAGCAGTTCATCGAAAAGAAACTCTCCAAACTCGCGAAGTTCAACGACGAAATAGGAAGGATAGAGGTGTCACTGAAGGTTGTAAAGCCTGAGACCGCAATGAACAAGGAAGCCGCCCTGAGAGTCATACTGCCAGGAACCGAATTGTTCGCTCAGGAAACATGCAACACATTTGAAGAAGCAATCGACAAAACAGTGGAATCTTTGCTGCGGCAAGCTTCCAAATATAAAGAAAAGCAAAAAAATCGTTAAAAAAGCGGTAAAACATTTTGCCGTTTCAATAAATATATGTAATTTTGCAGCCGATTAGACGCGTTCGCATGCCAATGCGGCTGTAAAATCGCCTCTTTAGCTCAGTTGGCCAGAGCACGTGATTTGTAATCTCGGGGTCGTTGGTTCGAATCCGACAAGAGGCTCAACGCGCCAAGCGTGGCAGTTGAATGAGATTTTGAATGCAATAATGTAATAGGGTATTGGGGGTGGTTACCAGAGTGGCCAAATGGGGCAGACTGTAAATCTGCTGGCTTACGCCTTCGGTGGTTCGAATCCATCACCACCCACGTCTTGCACAAGACACGCGGAGCAATATGGTTTCGCAGAACACGCGGAAGTAGCTCAGTCGATAGAGCACTAGCCTTCCAAGCTGGGGGTCGCGGGTTTGAGCCCCGTCTTCCGCTCACGATAATAAGCGTTGCTGCTTTAGCTCAGTGGTAGAGCGCATCCTTGGTAAGGATGAGGTCCCGAGTTCAACTCTCGGAAGCAGCTCAAGAAAAAGAAACAACAAACGGCACACACATTATTTAATATAAATAAACAAACGTTATGGCAAAAGAAAAATTCGAGAGGACTAAACCTCATGTGAACATCGGTACCATCGGTCACGTCGACCACGGTAAGACAACTTTGACTGCTGCTATCACCACCGTATTGGCAAAGCAGGGTCTCTCTGAAGTGAAGAGCTTCGACCAGATTGACAATGCTCCCGAAGAGAAGGAGCGTGGTATCACCATCAACACCGCTCACGTTGAGTACGAGACCGCTAAGCGTCACTATGCTCACGTTGACTGCCCGGGTCACGCCGACTATGTAAAGAACATGGTAACGGGTGCCGCTCAGATGGACGGTGCTATCATCGTAGTTGCTGCTACTGACGGTCCTATGCCTCAGACCCGTGAGCACATCCTGCTCGCTCGTCAGGTAAACGTTCCCCGTCTGGTTGTCTTCCTGAACAAGTGTGACATGGTTGACGACGAGGAAATGCTCGAACTCGTTGAGATGGAAATGCGTGAGCTGCTCGAACAGTACGACTTCGAGGAGGATACCCCCATCATCCGTGGCTCTGCCCTGGGTGCCCTGAACGGTGTGCCCGAGTGGGAAGCTAAGGTTATGGAGCTGATGGACGCTGTGGACAACTGGATTCAGGAGCCCGTTCGCGACATCGATAAGCCCTTCTTGATGCCCGTTGAGGACGTATTCTCTATCACTGGTCGTGGTACCGTTGCCACCGGTCGTATCGAAACTGGTGTTGTTAAGGTTGGTGACGAAGTCCAGATCCTTGGTCTTGGTGAGGACAAGAAGTCTGTTATCACTGGCGTGGAAATGTTCCGCAAGCTGCTCGATCTGGGTGAGGCTGGCGACAACGTAGGTCTGCTGCTCCGTGGTATCGACAAGAACGAAGTTAAGCGTGGTATGGTTATCACCCATCCGGGTGCTATCACTCCTCACAAGGGCTTCAAGGCTTCTATCTATGTCCTGAAGAAGGAAGAAGGTGGTCGTCACACTCCGTTCGGTAACAAGTATCGTCACCAGTTCTATCTCCGTACTATGGACTGCACCGGTGAAATTCACCTGCCCGATGGTATCGAGATG
>JAFXZK010000039.1 GCA_017541265.1 Bacteroidaceae bacterium
ATTGGGAATTACTACCTCCAGAGCCAACTCTGTTTGATTAGGAGGGAGCTTACTTTTTCGAAAAATAATCCGCAAAACCTTTTTATCGGCATTGCGGATAGGGATTTGATGTATGTTTAAGTTTTAGCGGACAGCAATAATCCCAAATCAGTCATTAGACACTTTGTGTCTCTTGCTTTTCACAAATTAGCAAAAATAAGGCTCACCAATTGGGATAAATTTATCATAATTAGTGGATGAATTAGTCAAAATTTGTGTAAAAGTCTGGTGCGAAGCACCTAATGACCGAATTGGGTTTATCGTGTAAATTCTGCACGTTATTCTTATCTATTATTCGTTTATCATGTGTCCCAAATGGAACATGTGCATTATTTGCACAAGTTGACTTTTGAACTTGTCGGAAATCCCGACATCTTGAGAGACTTTTATGCAAAATCTGCATATTACAATATTTCTCTTGCTATCCATGCACATGCCTCGGCATCGGCGAGGGCGTGGTGGTGGTTCTTCATGCAGAAGCCGCAGGCTTCGGCGACAGTCTGGAGCTGGTGGTTCGGCAGGCAGGGGAACTTGCGGCGCGAGACGCAAAGGGTGTCGAGGAACTCATAGTCGGGATAGTCCATCCGATAGACACGGAACACGGCTTTTAGGCAGCTCTCGTCGAAGGGTCGGTTGTGGGCGACTAAGGGCAGGCCCTCTATTAAAGGCTCTATCTGTGCCCAAACTTCAGGGAAGATGGGGGCATTGTCTGTGTCCTCGTAGCTGAGGCCATGCACCTGCTGGCACCAGTAGTTGTAATAGTTCGGTTCGGGCTGAATAAGAGAGTAGAAGCTATCCACAATCTCGCCGTTCCTAACGATAACGATACCAACAGAGCAGACACTGCTGCGCTCATTATTGGCGGTCTCAAAATCTATTGCTGCAAAGTCTTTCATTTCTTTTTATTATAATTCTTCCACATTTGACCAACTATTCTTGTCATCTCTTCGCGGAGCCAGAGGGGTTCGAGCACTTCCACGTCGCTGCCGTTCCAGAGCAGTTCCTGAATGAAGTCATACTGCGGGCGGAGCCAGTAGCGAAAGATGCTGTACTCGTCGGTCTGCTCTATCTCTTCCTGCGACTCGTGAAGCTCCAAGTCGCGGATATAGTTTGCCTGGCTGGCATTGGCTTTGAGCAGAACCCTTTCTGCCTTGACATCAGAGCCGGCAAAGATGCCAAAGCAGTCCTTGAAGTACTCCTCGGCGCTCCAGTCCTTGGGCATCACGAAGGTCTTTTCCGTCCGGCGAAGCTTCTGGATGCGGTCGAGGGAATAGATGCGAAGCTTTCCCTCGTCGTAATCGGGTTTAGCTATCATGTACCACCGCTGGCGGAACAGCTTCACACAATACGGCTGGACATCGTAACTTCTCTCCTCGTCTTTCCAATAATTATAATAGGTCAGGTTCAGCACGCTGTTCTCCTTCATCGCCCCGATGACGGTCTGAAGATGTTCCCTGCCGGAAGGCACATACTCGAGCAGGATGCGGTCCTTGATGCTCTGGCTGTTCGCCAAGGCATTGCTCACGCAGAACGTGTTGTAGAGCCACGAGCGGATTCCATTCTTCTTGATGTCCTCCTCGTTCTCGATGTAGTAACGGTACTCGCCACGGTTCTCGTTGACGATGCTGATGCCGAACATATCCCAGATGGCATCCTTCCAGTGTTCGAAGGTGCGTTTGGGGATTTCCACGCCTCTGCTCATGTCGATGTCGCGAAGCCATAGCTTGTTCAGTTCGTTGAACGAAACCTTTCGCCTGCGATAGATGGTTTCTATCACCCAGACGTACTTGTTTATCAAGGTTTGACCCCTGTCGTTGTTTATCATAACTCAAGATTTTTCTGCAAAGTTACGAAAAAGGTACGTCATTCTGTGGCAGAGGCAGGGAAATTATACAATTTAACGAATTACGATTGACAATTCATTACAATTTGACGATTTTGTTCTTTTTTTCAGAAAAAAATCGTAACTTTGCAGGTGAAACAGCAAAGACCAGCAGAAAGTGTACATCGCAATCGCAGGAAACATAGGCAGCGGCAAGACAACGCTGACGGAGATGCTCGCCAAGCACTATCATTGGGAGCCGAAGTACGAGCAGGTGGCCTTCAACCCTTACCTTGAAGACTACTACCGCGACATCCAGCGCTGGTCGTTCCCTATGGAGGTGTTCTTCCTGAAAGAGCGTTTCCGCGACATCCTCGAAATGCAGAAGAGCGGCAGGGACACTATTCTGGACCGCTCCATCTATGAGGGCGTGTATGTCTTCGTGGCGAACAACAAGCGCATGGGCAACCTCAGCGACCGCGACTTCGAGACATTCATGGAGCTGTTCGACCACATAAAGAACATCATACGCTATCCCGACCTGATGATATACCTGCGTGCCAGCGTTCCGCACCTCGTGGCGAACATCCAGAAGCGCGGCCGCGACTGCGAACAAGCCATCCAGCTCGAGTACCTCAAGGGCTTGAACGACCTCTACGAAGACTTCATATATAATAAGTATAAAGGCAAGGTGCTGACCATCGAAGTCGACGACATCGACTACCAGCACAACCCAAAAGACTTCAAAGACATAACAGACAAAATCGACGGACTGCTCTACGGCATGTTCCCACTTAATGAATGAAGAGTGAAGAATGAAGAGTGAAGAGTGAAGAATTTGTTACCGCCTTTAATTGCGGGTAATAAATTGTAAATTATTCCCATTGTAAATAAATTGTAAATTGTCAAATTGTAAATTAAGTTTATGCACATTGCGATAGCCGGAAACATCGGGTGCGGCAAGACCACCCTCACCAAGTTGCTCGTCAAGCGCTACGGCTGGACGCCGCGCTTCGAGCCTGTCGAGACGAATCCCTACCTCGACGACTTCTACCAGGACATGAACCGCTGGAGCTTCAACCTGCAAGTGTATTTCCTCAACAAGCGTTTCCGCGACGTCGTGGAAATATCAAGGAGCACGGACACCATCATCCAGGACCGCACCATCTTCGAGGACGCGCGCATCTTTGCCCCGAACCTCCATGCGCAGGGCTACATGAGCGACCGCGACTTCCAGAACTACAGTGACCTTTTCGACCTGATGATGTCCCTCGTCGGCCTGCCCGACCTGCTCATCTACATTCGCAGCTCCATCCCCAACCTCATTGCCCAGATTGCCAAACGCGGCAGGGAGTATGAGCAAAGCATCCGCATCGACTATCTCACCGGCCTGAACGAGCGTTACGAGGAATGGATTAAGAGCTATCCTGGCAAGCTCCTCATCGTCGATGGCGACACCCTCAAGTTCGAATCGAGCGTCGCCGACTTCCAGCGCATCACCGAACAAATCGACGCAAAGCTCTACGGCCTCTTCCCGGAGGAATAGCTGTCAGTTCCCGTTTCCACGTCACCATGAAACGACGAGGCATTTTCTTGACAAAAGGACGGGATAAACAAACTAAATGATGACGGTAAAGACTATCTGTGCAACCCTGCTCTTGATGGCAATAGGTATGCAGTCAACTTGGGCGCAAAAAGTGTTAGTTTACAAAGCTGACAAATCGAGAATTGAGCTTAATACCTCAGAAGTTGACAGCATGGTATTCGTGTCGGGAGGGAATGACTATGAGAAGCCCTTCAATCTGGAAGGCTATTGGTATCTAAGCGAAAGATCTGGGTGTGAATCGGACTATCCAAGTGATTCGACTTCATATAGTTATAATGAAGATGTGTTGTGGTATCAAGAGTTCTCCTTTAGCCTCATCCAGGGAGAAACAAATTATTATTCTGTATCATGGAGGGAAAAACACCTTTTACAAAGAGAAGGCGAATCATCCGAGGATTATTGTGAGAGATTAAACACAGGAGATTATTCTCCTAACGAATTGGTTATGTCAGATTGGCAGCAGGAGTGTAATTGGCTCGTTTTGGGTGGCAATCTCTACACTACTGTGCCAGAAATGGAATCTTTAGGCTTAATTCCATATGCAAAAATGGTCAGTATGTCATATAATCAATTCACGATTGCAGCAAGATGGGACAACATATATGCGTTTTATCTTTGGAAGGAACCATATAAATTCTATTTTACATTTACACGGATTGAGTAAACAGTTTCCCTACATTCATTGTAATTGTTGCATCTTCCGGAAACATTTCTTTCTGTATTGATAATAAAACAATCCCGACAGCCCCGCAAATCAAGCCCTTCAAGAGGAGATTAGAGGTAAGACAGAATATAACGAGGTGACTGGAAGAAAAGACCTGTGTTGGGGTCGCTGAGCTTCTTGTAGATAGACGATGTATAGATGCGGTCAATAGCCTCCTCCAAAGAGTAGTTTTGCTCCTCAGTGAGTATTTGAATCATGCGGGCTGTGACTTGTTCCTTCAGATGCTTGAACTCCTGTATGGTGACGTTTGGCTTTGTCATATTTTCGAGAGTTTAGCAAGGGCGCGTTCCGTTCCGAAGAAGTACTGGAAGGTGACACCCTTCATGTATTTGAGGTTTTCGAGGAACTGCTCAAGGGTAATGTCTCCAGCTTCGTACTTGCCAATCTGCACGCCAACGCGGTCGTTGGCTATCGGACCATAGACGATGTCGTAGTTGTGAACCGGGGTGATGTTATGGTTATTACGGTTCAAAAAGATAAACTCTGCCCACTCACGGGTATAGCCATCGAAGGTAAGCACATGAAGTTCATCGGAAGTGAGCACCGTCTCGTCGAAAAGATAAGTGTTCATCACGGGATTGCCGCCTTCGGTTAGTGCCTTAAACTCACCCATACGCCATGCTTGCTGGCGGTCGGCAGAAAGGTAGAAGCCGCGTCCGAAATCTTTATTAGGACGAGACTTCGTAAGGTCGATGTGGTCAATATCAACCGTAGAGCCGTGATAAAGGCGTATCATAAAAGTTCGCCTCCTTTCCGGTGGCAATAGGAAGCCATGCTCTGCACCATATCGTCGAACGGTTGGGTGTGCATCACGTCATAGAAGTCGTGCACCACTTTGATGGCTCCGTAGCGGTTGAGGTAACGGTATGCCTCGACATCGGTCATCTTGTAATGACTGGCAAAGGCGGCGATGAGCAGCACGATGTATTCGGATATGTCCCTGATGCAAAACATAAATTTATTTCTTTACGAGGGCAAAGGTACGCTTTTATTTTCAATAATCGTGCAATTAACTCATAAAAAAACGCTAATCGGGCGGAAGAGTAGAGTCTTTGAGTATTGTCGGCGTTTCCAATTGTTCCTGTACTTCTGTCTTGTACTTGCGGGAGATGGGGAGGCGGACGTCGCCTATCAGGATGTTCTCGCCTTCGCGTCCTTGACAGGCGGAGATGCGGACAAGATAGGAACGATGGATGCGGATGAAGTCGCGCCCCAGAAGATTGGCCCATGCGGAGATAGGACGCTTGTTGCGGTAGCGGCGGCCTTCTGTGGCATAAATCCATGTCTCTGTGTCGCAGCTCTCAACATAGAGGATTTCCTGTCTCTGAAGTGTTACGGGCTGACGATCGCTGGTAAAGGTTATCGTCTCATCGGTCTCTGGCAAGTGTCGCTCAATCATGCGTCCAAGGAAATAATCACCAACGATTATCAGCAGAAGCATTGCCAGCAGGAAGACTGGATTGAGCAATATGGGTGACACGCCCAGCTCGGTGGTCGTCAACTGGCGACGCAGAGCCAGGATTAGTGTATGTGCCAAATGAACGGCAAGGAAAGCCATCGTGAGAATGAACAGCGTAAGGAAGAACACATCACGTATTCCTTGCCATTTAGAGGTGAAACGCACCTGCGCCAACAGATAGCGGAACAATACGGCCACAGGCAGAAGCGAGCTGGCAAGGAACAAGGCATCGGCAAAGGTGTAGCCCGTGCTGGAAAGTACTGTGGCAAACAAAAGCAATGCTATCGACCAATAGGAGATAATGAGTGCTGTGCGTTTCATTTCGGAGGCAAAGATAGCACTTTTCTGTCATTCAAAAGCCATCGCATGAAGACAAAATCCCATTATAGAGGGTTTCGACAATCAAAGGAAGGGTTTTAACGGGCTAATTATTTGGTCTCGCTGCCATATTGTCGTACCTTTGCACCAGCAGCTGCTAAAAACAAAATGTTTAACCAAATAAAAGGTAATGATTATGTCTGCAATTTCTGATTTCTTTATGGAGGGCAATCCCTTGTGTATGTCTGTCCTCACCCTTCTGCTGGCTCTGGTCTTTCTGGCAGCATGGAAAGCTCCTGCATGGGTTCGTAACATTGGACTTATCGCACTGGCCTGTGGATTTCTCTTTGGCGCCTTCGGTCTCTATCAGATGTATGGCGTTCTGCAAGAGTCGTTCAGGGCATTTAATGAGGCGGGCGATGTCTCCCCATCCAATCTGGTACCGCCTGCCGTTATCTATGGCGGCTACAAGTGCGTTCTCATTCCGGTTATCTACGGCACCATCATCTTTATTATCTCCCAGATAGCCTACCTCTTCCAGAAGCCTCGGATATAAATGAAAGCCGAAGCTTTAGCTCGACGAACTCAAGTTCTCGACAGCTAAAGCTTCGGGCTGTTTTGTTTAGTATTGGCCTTTGAGGCTTATTATTTCTCCATAAATGCCTTGATGCGGTCGGCGACGTTCTGCTTCAAGTTGTTGTAGAAGAAGCCGTAGTCGAGCGCGTCGGTAGCGTCGAAGCCAGAGATGTAGTCGATGATGTCGGAATAGACAGAGCCGGGCTTCGGCATCGAAATCTGACGGTAATAGGGCATGAATACGTTGCAGCTCTCTTCGAAGACGCTGGTCTGAATCTGTCTTACCATCTGTGCGCCATCCACCAATTCGGGGTCAGTGATGTCGCAAATCTCTACAGGGTCGCGGAAGCCTGTCACGGT
Source organism: Bacteroidaceae bacterium (assembly GCA_017541265.1). Taxonomy (GTDB): domain Bacteria; phylum Bacteroidota; class Bacteroidia; order Bacteroidales; family Bacteroidaceae; genus Physcousia. The sequence continues at coordinate 6,905 of JAFXZK010000039.1, forward strand.
CGGATAGATGTAGAACACATCGACTGCCTTTGTGACCTCCGCAGGCTGCTCCAGCCAGTTCTCGGCCTTGCTGTAGTCGAGCTTCGTCTGGTACTTCTCCACACCAACGACACCCTCCATGCAAGCAGGGATGCTGTCCTGCTCAGCGTCCGTAGCAGAGGTCTTGTTGTTACTGTTGCACGATGTAAATGTCATAGCCACCAGCATCATCACCGATGCCAGAAGCGTAAAGGAATACTGTTTTTTCATTGTATTGTTATTTTAGTTTAGCATTATCGTTTGCATAGGTACGCTTTTATTTTCAATAATCGTGCTATTAGGTTATTAAAATGGCAAGAATGTGGGCAGATGTGCTAAATTATTTGTACCTTTGGGTCGCTCTTGTTGTGTTATATATGAAAAAGATTTGTTTTCTTCCTTTTTTGCTTTTCGCCCTGACTGCTTTTGCGGGCGATAATGTCCTTCCGTATTGGGCGATAGGCGGCTTCACGCGGCCTGAGGGCAGCAATCCGATGGTGAGTCCGATTGCAGACAACCTCTTTTATTGCCCGATGAAGAACGCGCAGGTCAGGTGGGAGTGTGCCGACACGTTCAACCCTGCAGCTGTGGTAAAGGACGGCAAGGTGTGCGTGCTCTATCGTGCAGAGGACGATCCCAGTGCAGGCATCGGCAAGCGAACGTCCCGCATCGGCTTGGTGGAGAGCGAGGATGGCATTACCATTGACTACCGTTCGCCGTCGCCCGTGATGTATCCCGACCAGTCGGCCATCTCGAAGGAATACGAGTGGCCGGGCGGCACGGAAGACCCGCGAGTAGTTGAGGCCGAGGTGGACGGAGAACCGTTCTACGTCATGACCTACACTTCGTGGAACCGCAAGACGGCACGCCTGAGCATTGCCACGAGTCGTGACCTCAAGACATGGACGCACCACGGCCCTTGCTTCCGCACAGCATACGATGGGAAGTTCGCTAACCTCGCCTGCAAGTCAGGCTCCATCGTCACGGAAATAAAGGACGGACGGCTTCAGGCGGCGAAGCTCAACATAAACGGTGAGCAGAAGTACTTCATGTATTGGGGCGAGTATTGGGTTTGCGGCGCAACAAGCGACGACCTCATCACATGGACGCCTTGCCTTAGCCCAGATGGGGAGTTGCTCTATTTGGCAAAGCCCCGCAAGGGCTTCTTCGACAGCCAACTCACGGAATGCGGCCCGCCTGCGGTCATGACGGACGACGGCATCGTGCTCATCTACAATGGCAAGAACGCGAGTGGCACTGGCGGTGATGCTTGCTATGCGGCAAACACATACGCCGCCGGGCAGATGCTTTTCAGCAAGGAGAATCCGCTTGCACTCGTTGACCGCCTCGACAAGCCTTTCTTCCGACCGCTTGCCGACTTCGAGAGGAGCGGACAGTATGCTGCTGGCACGGTCTTCACAGAGGGTCTTGTCTGGCACGACGGCAAGTGGTTCCTCTACTATGGTTGTGCCGACTCTTTCGTCGGGGTGGCTGTCTGCAACCCTTTGACGGCTCCGCACGAAGGCGACCCCGTTGTCGCGGCACAGGTTCCGGAAGGTGTCATCAACCAGCAGACCGCGCTCGGCACAGGCAAAGTGACTTGCTTCGTGAACGCTGCAAGCGGTTATGCTGCCGAGAGCGAAAGGCCGTGCTATATGAATACCAGCTACATCTATCCCGGCAGGAAGTGGTGCGATGCAAGCAGCGCCCAGCCATGGCTCGTGCTGGAGTTCACGGGCATATATGAAGTGAACCGTCTTGTCTTTCGTGATGTTGAGGGACACGAGACGAATTGCGGCAACGTGCCGGAGTATTGGGTGTATGGCAGAACAAAGACTAGCGAGGACTGGACATTGCTTGCGCACGAAGAGGGCGTTGGCGGTTTAGCAACAAAGGACATCAGCTTCACGCCTACGGAAGTGCGTTACCTGAAGCTTGTCTTTGCCAAAGGCACACGTCCGAGCGGCGAGGCGGACAATGCCGTCCGTCTCTATGGCTGCGATGTCTATGGACGCTTCATGAGTGAATTGCCTCGCACGGACAGCAACGTCAGCATCGGCAAGACCATCCTTGCAGCCTACGATACGCCCGATGCAACCCGCAGCGCCCTCAATCTGCTCACCGGCCTGCCTGCTGCCGAACGTCCCTGGTGTCCCACGACACCCCAGCAAGGCACAGACGCTTTCCGCTACGTCATTGTCGATTTGGAACAGACCTGCGACATCAAGCGCTTTATCCTTTGGGACGCCAAGAGCATTGACACGGATGCCACAAACATGAACGCCTATCAGATATTTGTCAGCGAAGAGCAACCAGACCCCAGTCTCATTACAAAGGCAGGTGACAGCAACACCTGTTGGACGCAAGTGGCAGACAAGAAGAATGCAGGCTCAATCAACAAAAAGACGGTTTCCCTCTCTACGCCTGTCCGAGGCCGTTACGTCAAGCTCGTATTCCCCCGCACTTCTGCCAGCATGAACAACGCCGAACAGCCCGCCCTCTATGCTTTTCATGTCTATGGAACGCCTGTAGAAGACGAGGATGGCCTTGAGCTAATTATAAATGGAAAATTGAGAATTGAAAGCGATGTCTATGACCTCAGCGGACGCAAAGTCGCCAATGGTCAATCTTTCAATTCTCAATCTTCAATTTTCAATCTTCAAAAGGGACTCTATGTAAAGTCCGGGCGAAAGATATTGGTACGCTGACAGCGTCAGAACTTAAAGCCCAGCGTGCAGGTTAAGGTTTGTCTTGTCAGGTCAACTCCTACAGGTGCAATTGTCCTGTTGATGAGTGTTGTATTGTTACTCAGGAACACCGGGTCGCCTGTTAAGCTGTTGGCAAAGCCTGTGTCGAAAGCATAGAAGTCTGCCTTTTGGTTGCGAATCTTGTAGGCAAGGTCAACATAGAAGTTCTTTGTTCGATAGCCCATGCCGAGTGTCAGTATGTTGGTATTGCGCATACGCATGTAGCTTGTGCTGGTGCTGTAGTCCATTGCGTATCCGCTGAGGTAGTACTGGTCATAGCTGATATTCTTTTTGTAAGCAGATGTGCTCAGATTGTAACCCAGACGGAAAGCGAGGTTTTTGGTGGCGTTCACTTCGATGCCCGCACGCAGCGTATGTGCGCCTCGCAGGTTGTTGCGAGTCAGCTGGTTCATAGTCACATCATTGTAATTACCCGATGTGGAACCATCGACAAACTCATCCGTCGGATAACCCATGCTGGTGCATCCATAGGCAGCGTATTCATAGTCAATGTCCCAGGCGAAGGTGCTGCCGACGGTGCTGCCGATACTGGTGCGCACCTTCCATGGTGAACGGACGTTGAATTTCAGGTCGCTTAATCCGTCGTTTGTCCTCATGCCTGCGTCGTCGTAGAAGTAGAACAGGGAACTGTTCCTGAGTCGATACCAAGTAGGTGTCTCTATTGTGAAGCCGAAACGGAAGGAGCTGCTTTCAATGGGGCGTATGATTGTGCCGAGCTTGACGTTTACACCAGTGCCAGAGACATAGATGTCGTAGTTGTAAAGACCGAAGTTGCCGTCACCAATCTCAAAATAGTCGTTCCAGCCGCGATAGCGCATGTTGTCCACGCCGACGGTGAGCCCCAGGAAGGCGCGGTTGTTGATGTTAGTGCTGAGGTTGAAGTCGAACCCTTGCAGTGAGCCTTCCGAATGGTGAGTGTAGAGGTTGCTGTAGGAGCGGTAAGGGTTGAAAAGGTTCTGGTTGGCATCGGTATTAAAGAATATGTTGGTGCTGTTGTTTGCCAGAGCCAGTTCAACAGGGTTGAACGGATCGGCTTGGGCATCATAGAATTCGGTGAGCTGCGCCCAAATGTCCATTTGGCTAAGACCGCCGAGGTTAGGATTGTCAGCGTAGAAGTTGTGGTTGAAGTTTATCTTCTTCTGGTAGTTGAAGGAGAAGTTGACATAGGGGCAGGTCTTGCTGTCGATTTTCATGTTATACACAAAGCCAGCCTGGTCAACGGTGCCTTTGCCGCGGTTCTCTTCACTGATTTTCGACTTGCCCCATAAGCCGCCGAAGGTCAGGGCAATGTCGTTCTTGCGAAAGAGGCCGATGCCTGCCGGGTTCCAGCTGATGACGCTCATGTCTGCGCCGAGTGCGCCCATTGCGCCGCCCATGCCGACGTAGCGTGCTGTGCCGATGACGTCGCTGGAGTTGTTGATGAGGCGTTCGTTCATGTAGCTGTTCTGTGCCTGTGCCGTGAATGTGCTGGCAAGGAAGGGAAGTATAAAGAGAAGAGTAAGCCCCCTCCCCGCTCCCCCTTTGGGGGAGTGCTTAAAATAGGAAGTAATCATAATTGACGAGTAATGTGTTATCTATAGTTATAGTGTTCCTTTTTGTTCGGGCGGATTTGTAATCCGACCGTTTTGAATATGGGGATTTGTAATCCCGTAATAATTGTCGCATTGCAAATGCTTATACTCTATGCTGTCGGATTGCAAATCCGCCAGAACGGGGTTCCTTTTTGTTCGGGCGGATTTGTAATCCGACCGTTTTGAATATAGGGATTTGTAATCCCGTAATTATCTGCGTCCGCCGCCGCGTGAGCCGCCTCCGCTGAAGCCGCCACCGCGAGAACCTCCTCCTCCACTGAAGCCACCGCCACGTGAGCCGCCGCCGCTGAAGCCGCCGCCGCGGGTGCCGCCACTATAACTGCTGCTGCTGCTTCTGGAAGTGCCTCCGCTATAACCGCTGCTTCTGGAAGTGCCTCCGCTATAACCGCTGCTGCGTGAGGTGCCCGTGCCGCCGTTCCCGCGCGATGGAGTCTGCGTCTGATAGCTTCCGCGCGAAGGTGTCTGGTTCTGGTAGTTGCCGCGTGTGCCACCTCCTCTGAGTCCACCGCCACGCGACCCGTTTGCACCGTAGCTGCGCGTTGTGCCTGCTCCCGCATTGGAGCGTGGTGTGCCGATCTGCCCATAGCTTGACCTTCCGCGTCCAGCCCTGCCGCCGAGTGCGGAGCGTTGTCCCATGTTGCGATAGGCTGTTGTCCGATGGCTTGCCGGACGCCCGATGTGATAGCCGCCATAGTGGTGCGGATGGTGCCAGCCGTAGTCCCAGCTATAGTAGTGGTGGGGATAGTGCCAGCCCCAGCTCAGGCTCCAGCCGTTCCAGCCGATGGAACTATAATAATAAGGTGAGTGCCAAGTGTACCACGGGTCGTACCATCCATAGTAGTAGTCCCAGTAGAAGGGGTCGTCCAGGCGGTAGCCGCGATAGCGTGCCAGACGGGACGTGTAGGTGAAGTCGCCGTCGTAGAGGCCGTCGTAGTAACCGTCGGAATAGCCCTCGTCGTAGCTTATGGCTTCGTCTTCCGAGGACTCCGTGGAAACGTAGAGCGTGTCGCCGGACAGGCGGTAGCTTTGCGTGTTCCTCGTCTGTGCTGTGCCGCGGCGGTTGTATTCGTCCACGTCGCGCAGTTCCCCGATGTGGTAGTCGGCCTCTTCGCCGCTGCCAGCATCATATTTATAGGTTGATGTAGACCGGTTCTGCGCGGTCGTAGTAGTCGTGTTCTTCTGCGCTTTCTTCTTGGATGACATGAAATACATGTCGTCGTCCTGTGCGTTTGCGCCGAGACAGAGTGCAGAGAGCAGCATAAGGGTAATGGTTCTTGCTTTCATAGTGCTTTTGTTTTTAATTGTTGCTGCAAAGGTACAGCCTTTTGTGGAATAAGCAAAAGGGAAACGCCTATTTTGGCGAGGAAAATTCCCCCGTATGGGCAAAAAGTCTTCCGAATCGCTTGGCAGTTCGGATTATTGTTTGTACTTTTACAATGGGTTTTTGTGCCACAAAGCGGTCTGTCTGGAAAGAGCATTTATGTAATTACTTTTCGCAATGGCGGCCTCTCTGACGGCGTTTCTTTGGCGCGGTGGCACTTGGGGACGGAAAAGGAGAAAAATGCGCTTAAATCAAATTTGTACTGATAATCAGGCTGTTGCAAGGGTGTGTTTTGCTAATGCGTGTTAATAAAGTGTAATGTCATCATGAAATGACGATAAACGGAACAAAGTTTTGGGGCAAAAAGTGCGTGGAGTTGTGGTGACAAGTGCAGGGACTTATGGCGATAAGAACACGGACTTATTGCCATAAGTCCACGCTCTTTTGGAAGAAATGGCACGCTGTGTCTTGCAAAACGCCGTTTTGCTCCATGCTTTGATGTAAGGATTTTTCCATGTCTGAAGACATCTTCTGTGACTGAAGCCAAAAGGGGAAACGAAAAATTAACGCTCGTGAAGCGCGTTTTTACAAACTTTATGCGTACCTTTGCACACTCACACAGTTATTTATGAAGTATTTTGAAGTCAAATGCACGTTGCAGCCGTTTAGTGTTGATGCCGCTGATGTCCTTTCTGCGGTGCTGGCAGAGATCGGATTTGAATCATTCTCCGAGCAAGAGGATGGCGTGCTGGCCTATATTCAACAAAGCGAGTGGGACGAGGAAAGGATGCAGAAAGCCATTCAGAACTTCATCCTGCCCGATGTCAGTATCAGTTACACATGTGCCGAAGCTCCCGACGAGGACTGGAACCAAATCTGGGAGGAGGAGGGTTTCCAGCCGATAATCCTCCCCCTTGGGGGAGGTCAGGAGGGGGCTATTGTAGTTCACGACGTGAAGCACACCGATGTGCCGCCAGCCCAATATGATATCCTCATCACGCCCCGGCTGGCTTTCGGCACCGGCAGCCATCAGACCACACGGCTCATCCTGCGCACTTTGGCCTCTCTCGACCTGGAGGGCAAGCGCGTCATCGATGCTGGCACAGGTACGGGCATCTTGGCTATCATGGCCATCAAGCGCGGCGCGGCAAGCGTCTTTGCCTACGACATCGACGAGTGGAGCGTGGAGAACACGAAGGACAATCTGCTGCTAAATGGCAGACCCCCTCTAACTCCCCCTTGTAAGGGGAGAACTATATACTCCTCTCCCTACAAGGGAGAGGTAGGGAGAGGGTCTGTCGTTGTAGTTTGCGGCGATAGCTCTGTGCTCGAAGGACAGGAGAAGGCCGACCTCCTCATTGCCAATATCAACCGTAACATCCTGCTTCAGGACCTGCCGCGCTTTGCGAAAGCTGTGAAGCCACAGGGCATGATGATACTGAGCGGCTTCTACCTCTCGGACGTGTCTGTCCTGACGGAAGCCGCCGTGCAGCAGGGCTTTTCCCTGCTGAAAACGGAAAGCGAGGGGGAATGGGCGATGCTCCTATTCGAAGCGGATGCTCTTGGCGGGCGTGATGTTTGACACCACGAAGCTCGGCACAATCATCGCCAACGCGCTTATCAAGAATGTCCCGGCATCAATAAGAGCCACCCAAAGCCAGTTCACCAGGACTGGCACGGCTTCGATGTAATAGACTTCGGGGTCGAGGGTGACGATGCCCGTGTACTTCTGCACGAGGATAAGGGCGAAGGCCAGCAGGTTGCCGAGCACGATGCCGCGCAGGATAATCAGCAGGGCATAGTTAAGGAAGAGGTGGCGCACTTGCTTGTTGCGTGCGCCGAGAGCCTTCATGATGCCGATGAAGTTGGTGCGCTCCAGAATGATGATGAGCAATCCGCTGACAGCTGTAAATACCGAAACACAAATCATCAGGATGAGGATGACCGCAATGTCCATGTCGAGCAGATTGAGCCAGGCGAATATCTGCGGATGCTCCATTTGGATGGTCAGGCTGGAATAGTATCCGCCGTAGGCATCCTGGCGGTGGTTGACCTCGTTCACCACGTCATACAGCGTCTCGTCGAGGCGGTCGAAGTCCTTCAGACGTATCTCTGCACCGGCGTACTGCTGCGCGTCCCAGCCCAGAAGGCGGTGGATGGTGAAGAGGTCGGTGTAGGCAAAGTTCTTGTCGAAGTCGGTGAGGTTGGTGCGGTAGATGCCTGCCACGGTGAACTTCCTTGCCCTGACCGTCTGCTCGAAGAAGTAGGCATAGACGGTTTCGCCGACATCGACCTGCATCTCCCGAGCCGTCGTCTGCGAAATGACAATGCTCCCCGAGCTGACGGAGTCGGTGAGCTGTGGCATTTCGCCTTTCACCAGATGGCTGCTGATGAACGTCTGGTCGTAGTCCTGCCCAATGCCCTGGATGGCGATACCCCGGAAGTTGGCGTCGGTCTTCAGCATGCCTGGCTTGATGCAGAAGCGGGCCACGGAAGCGACGTTGGGGATGGCGGAGAGGCGAGATGTGACGGAATCGTCGATGACGATGGGGCTGAACTCCTGTCTGCCGAGGCTTTGGTAGTTGATTACCTTGATGTGTGCGCCGAAGCCCAGCACTTTGTTCTGCACCTCGCGCTGGAAGCCCAGCACAATCGCCACGCTGACCAGCATCACAGCCAAGCCGATGGCGACGCCGACGGTGGCGATGCCTGTGGCGAGACGCGATGCGCGTCCGCTGCTCCCGCCTTGGGCGAAGAGACGTTTAGCGACAAACCAAGTAAACATAAGCCTCCTCCAAACCTCCCCCTAAAGGGAGAGGCTTCTTTTTTTGTTATGATGTTCAACAGACTTCATCTGCATTATCAAGTCCTTCCCTTTAGGGGAGGATTTAGGAGAGGCTGGTTCCAGGATAGGCTTCTAAAGCTTTGCGTAGCACGAACAGCGCCCTTGCGAGGTCTTCTTTCTTGAGGACGTAGGCCAGACGGACTTCGTTCTTGCCGATGCCGGGCGTGGTGTAGAAGCCTGCAGCGGGGGCCATCATAACGGTCTCGCCCTCGTAGTTGAAGTCGCTCAGGCACCAGGCACAGAACTTCTCGGCATCATCGACGGGCAACTTGGCGACCGTATAGAAGGCTCCCATCGGGATGGGACTATAGACACCGGGTATGCGGTTCAAGCCGTCGATGAGGCATTTGCGCCTTTCTACATACTCGTCATAAACTTCGCGACCGTATTCCTCGGGTTCGTCGAGACTGGCTTCTGCTGCTATCTGACCGATGAGTGGTGGACTGAGGCGTGCCTGGCAGAATTTCATCACAGCCTTGCGCACCTCTTTGTTCTTGGTGATGAGAGCGCCAATGCGTATGCCGCACTCGCTGTAGCGCTTGCTCACGCTGTCGATGAGCACGACATTATTCTCGATTCCCTCAAGGTGGCAGGCGCTGATATAGGGGCTGCCCGTGTAGATGAACTCGCGATAGACCTCGTCGCTGAACAGGTAGAGGTCGTACTTCTTCACGAGGTCGCGGATTTGGTTCATTTCGCGACGGGTGTAGAGATAGCCTGTGGGGTTGTTCGGGTTGCAGATGAGGATGGCGCGCGTCCTCTCGTTGATGAGTTCCTCGAACTTCTCGACCTTCGGCAGAGAGAAACCCTCGTCGATGGTTGTCGTGATGGTGCGGATGACGGCACCTGCCGAGATGGCAAACGCCATGTAGTTGGCGTAGGCAGGCTCTGGCACAATGATCTCGTCGCCAGGGTTGAGGCAGGCCAGGAACGAGAAGAGCACGGCCTCGCTGCCGCCGCTCGTGATGATGATGTCTTCGGGCGTCAGGTTGATGTTGTACTTGGCGTAGTAGCCGACCAGCTTCTTGCGATAGCTCAGGTAGCCTTGGCTGGGGCTGTACTCCAGGATGGTGCGGTCGATGTTCCTGATGGCATCGATGGCCGCCTTGGGTGTCGGCAAGTCGGGCTGACCGATGTTCAGGTGATAGACATGTATTCCTCTGTCCTTGGCAGCGTATGCCAGCGGAGCCAGTTTGCGGATGGGCGATTCAGGCATCTCAACGCCTCGTACGGAAATCTGTGGCATCTCTATAATTTACAATTTGACAATTGACAATTTACAATTTCGGGTGCAAAGGTACAAAAAATAGTTCATAGTTCATAGTCCATAGTTCATAGTTTTTTCCTTTTTGGGGCGATAAGCCAAATAATTATGAATTATGAACTATGAACTATGAACTAAAATCCGTACTTTTGCATCGGTAAAAAGATTGAATGACATCATGCAGCAGCAGATTCTGCACCTTCTCTGCACAGCTGGCACTTGTCAGCTTCATTTCTCTGGGCGCGAACATACGCTCACACCTGGCTATTGCATGATAGCGATGGCAAGCCATGTGGGGCGCATCGAGCCTTCGGAGGATTGTCGGCTTTATCGCCTGCTGCTGCCTGCCGAACAGCAGGCAAGCTGTATGCCTCACACCAGTTACGGGACGTGCGGGTGGCTGCACCTCTTTATGCATCCCATCTTCCGCTTGGAGGGCGAGGCACTTGCTGTCCTTGAACATGACTTTCAGGACGTTTTATTCCGCCGCGAACATACGCCAGAGGCTTATCGCGAAGAGGCCGTCATTCAAGGAATGCGTGCCCTCTATCTCGATGTTATGAATGCCCACGCCGCCCTCTTTGAGCATGAAGAAGCCTCGCAGCGGACCGCCGACATCATGTCGCGCTTCATTCAAATGCTGGAAGGCGGAAGCTATCGCCAGCACAGGGCGGTTGCCTGGTACGCGCAGCAGCTCTGCGTCACACCCAAGCACCTGCACAAAATTTCGACCCAAGTAAGCGGACGCACGCCGAGCCATTGGATCTGGCAGTTCACCGTGATGGAGATAAGGCATCTGTTGATGCACGGAAAGCTCACGACAAAGGAAGTCGCAGCAAAGATGAACTTCGACACCGTTTCGCACTTTAGCCGCTATTTCAAAAAGTTAAAAGGTTAAAAGGTCAAAAAGGAAATCTTGGTAACACCTTGCGAAATATCGGCTTGGCTTTGTGCCTGCTTTGTTTGTACCTTTGCACAAAATTAGTCGTTTGGGCAATTAGTCGTTTGGTCGCTTGGGTTTATTTACCATCATCCATCGGTTACTTTCCCAAACCACTAAACGACTAAACCACTTAACAACCAATAGTTATGCAAATCCGTACATTATTATTATTAGGCACTTGTGCTGCAAGCTTTTCCTTGCAGGCAAACGAACTGACAGAAGGTATTCAGGATACCACTCAGATGAGCGAAGTCGTCGTCACAGGCACGCGCAACGCCACAGATGCCCGCTATCTGCCTCTTACAGTCACCAGCATCAGCAATGAGACGCTCAATGAGCATTATCGTTCTTCCATTCTTCCGACCGTCATGGAACAAACTCCGGGCCTTTTCACGACAAGCAGAGGCGTCTTGGGCTATGGCGTAAGCACCGGCGCGGCAGGCGACATGAAGGTGCGCGGTGTGGGCGGCGGTGCCCAACTCTTGGTGCTGATTGACGGTCAGCCGCAGTACGCAGGTCTCATGGGACATCCCATACCAGATGTCTATCAAAGCATGATGGCAGAGAAGGTGGAAGTCGTCCGCGGCCCTGCCTCATTGCTCTATGGCAGCAATGCGATGGGTGGCGTGGTGAACATCATCACGCGCCAGATGAACCAGGACGGCTGCAAGACGAATGTCCGTCTGCAAGGCGGCAGCTACGGAACCTTCCAGGCAGAGGGCGTGAACAGGTTCCGACAGGGAGGCTTGAGCAGCGTGATTGGTGCTCAGTACCAGCGTACGGATGGGCACAGACCTAACAGCGCGTTCGAGCAATTCGGCGGCTTTGCGTCGTTGGGCTACGAGTTCTCCAAGAATTGGAAGATTGTCCTCGATGCCAACGTCACCCATTTCAATGCCAGCAATCCAGGCCCTGCGACAGCACCCCTGCTGGACAACGATGCTAAAATCACACGCGGGCTGGCAAGCGTCAGCCTCAACAACACATATCAGAACACCAGTGGTGTCTTTCGCGCTTACTGCGATTGGGGACATCACCGCATAGACGACGGCTACAATGTGGGCGGGACACCTACGGCAGCGCTCTACAAGCACGACGACTACATTGCAGGCATCACATGGTATCAAAGTGCCAGCTTCTTCAAGGGCAATACGGTTACTGTCGGCATCGACTGGCAGCACTTTGGTGGCAGCGCATGGAATGCCAATAAGCAGACAGGCGCACGCACATATCTGGTTAAGGATGCGGCAGGGAACGTCGTGGAGAAGCAGTGCGCCGACGAGGTGGGAACCTACGTCGACTTCCGTCAGGATGTCTGCGAATGGCTGACTGTTGATGCCGGCCTGCGCGTCGATTGGCATTCTGTCATCGGTACGGAGCTTGTGCCGCAAGGCGGCCTCTCCTTCCATGTTACTCGCGATGCTGACATCAAAGCACTCGTCAGCAAGGGTTTCCGCAACCCCATCATCCGCGATATGTATATGTTCCCGCCTGCCACAACCAATCTGTTGCCGGAGAGCATGATGAACTATGAGCTTGCCTACACACAGCGCATCGGCGGCAGAGCACACATCGGCGCCAACATTTTCTACATCAAAGGCAAGAACCTGATCGACCGCAGGATGGTGAACGGACGCCCACGCAACGTGAACACCGGCGGCTTCAAGAATTGGGGCATCGAGCTGTCTGCCGACTACATTATTAATAAGCATTGGAGCGTGAATGGTAACTACTCGTTCCTGCGTATGGATAATCCCATCATAGGAGCACCTGAAAGCAAGCTCTACATCGGTGCCAACTATCACAACGAGAAGTGGACCGTCGCTGCCGGCTTGCAGAACATCAGCGGCCTCTACCTTACCACAGGTGCCAATGCACAGAAGGAGAATTACACACTGCTGAATGCAACTGCCACCTACAAGGTGCTGCCCTGGCTGTCTGTCTTTGCTAAGGGCGAGAACTTGCTGGCAGAGCGTTACCAGACCTACGACGGCTTCTTCATGCCCAAAGCCACCTTCATGGGCGGCGTGACGCTCGACATCTAAAGGTAGGCAGGTGTAGCTGCGCCTATTCGAACAGCTTGTCGTCGAGAGGCATTACTTTGAGGCTGCGGAGGTGCGTGATGTCATTCGAGGGAACGCAGTCGTGATGGAAGAGCCACCAACGGCCTTCGTAGCGGACGATGCTGTGATGCGTTGTCCAGCCAACGACGGGTTGCAGCAGTTCGCACTTGAATCGGAAGGGGCCGTAAGGATTGTCGCCCACGGCCAAGCACAGCAGGTGGCTGTCGCCTGTGGAGTAGGAGAAGTAGTAGCGTCCGTTTGCCTTGTGCATCCACGAAGCCTCGAAGAAACGATGCGGGTCGCCTGCCTTGAGAGGTTCACCTTTCTCATCTACAATAATGACAGGGCGCGGTGCCTCGGCAAACTGCAAGACATCATCGCTCATGCGAACTACAAACGACGGCAGGGCTGGTGCATCAGGTGGACAGGAGAGTTCCGTCTTTCTGTCGCCAGCAGGGCCTAAGGAAGCCCCCTCCCCGCTCCCCCTTTGGGGGAGTGCCTCATTCTTGCCGCCTTGCCGTCCCCCAGCTCTCCCCCAAAGGGGGAGCGGGGAGGGGGCTTGATACCACTGCAGCTGTCCTCCCCAGAGACCACCGAAGTAACAATATATCTCGCCGTCGTCGTCCTTGAAGACGCAAGGGTCGATGCTAAATGAGCCACGGATGGGATGCTCCTGGGGGATGAAGGGACCTTCGGGACGCTCACTGATGGCAACGCCCAAATGGAAGACGCCATTGTAGTCCTTTGCCGAGAAGATGAGGTAATAGCGACTGTTCTTCTCTACCACATCGTTGTCCCACATCTGCTTCTCTGCCCAGGGCACTTGGTCAACGTCAAGTATCACGCCGTGGTCGGTGACTTCGGCTTCAAGGGGATTGCCCGAAAGGGACAGCACATGATAGTCTCGCATCTGGAAGTGACCGCCGTCGTCGTCGAAGGCAGCCCCTGTCTCGATGTCGTGCGAAGGGTAGATATACAGGCGGTCGTTAAACACATGAACCGAAGGGTCGGCCATATAATCGTTGGGGAACAGGTAGCGTTGCATGGAATGGTTATTGATTATTGGTTATAGGTTATTGATGCCGTGTGTTATGCTTTGTTCACTATCTCACGGTTGATTTGGTCTATCTTTTCGTCGGTAAGCTCATACTTCGAGATGATGAGCATGGCGATGAGAAGCAGGGCGGCGGGAATGACGCATACCAGCCAAAGGATGCCTTCCTCGGCCTCGGGTGTCTGCTGGATGCTGTCTGGGTTGTAGGCGACGTAGGCGAGGATGGCGGGTGCCACGACGCTGCCCAAGGTCATGCCTGCCTTGAAGAAGATGCCGGTCAGGGCGTTCACGATGCCTGCGATGCGCTTGCCGCTAACATACTCTCCATAGGAGATGACCTCGGGCACCAATGCCCACATGTAGCCCGTGGCGACGATGACGCCCGTCGACTTCACAAATTGTGCCACATAGACGAGTGTCATGCTGGGTTCGTCCATCTTGGCGACGACATAGAGGAACGCCATGCCGATGATGGCGATGCTGAGGAAGATGTAGAACATATTTTTCTTGCCCACCAGCTTCTTGATGAGAGGCACGAGCGGCATGAAGATGAACGACGGCGCACTGCCAAGCCCCATGAAGATGGAGAGCTGGTCGGGCGAGCCGTGCATGTTGCTGTTAATGAAGTATGCGCCTGCGGCATTGCCGATGGACATCATGGCAAAGGCGGTGATGAAGAAGAAGGCTATGACGCGAAGCGGGCGGTTGTGGAAGAACTCCATCCAGAGGTCACTGATCTTCACGTTGGCAGCTTCGCTGGCATCCATAACCACTCGCTCCTTGCACTGGCTGAAGCAGAAGAACAGCAGAGCCAGCCCCACGAGGGCGTAGATGGTCATTGTGGTGAACCATGCCGACGGGTCTTTGGGCAGACCTTCTGACGGCTCGTTGGTGAAATGCGCTATCAACAATGGAAGCCCGGAGCCGACAGCCAGTCCGCCACAGTTCGCCATGAACATGCGGACGGAGGTCAGGATGGTGATTTCGTCTGTGTCGCGCGACAGCGAGGAGTTCAATGCGCCGTACGGTACATTAATAAATGTATAGAGCAGCGTCATTGCTATGTAGGTGACGTATGCATAGAGCAGTGAGGGTGCGAAGCCGTTCCAGAAGCAGAGGATGGCAAAGCCCG
This sequence comes from Bacteroidaceae bacterium, assembly GCA_017541265.1. Classification (GTDB taxonomy): domain Bacteria; phylum Bacteroidota; class Bacteroidia; order Bacteroidales; family Bacteroidaceae; genus Physcousia. The sequence continues at coordinate 21,905 of JAFXZK010000039.1, forward strand.
TCAGCGGTATGCCCACATACACCAGATAGGCTCGGTACTTGCCGAGTCTCGGGTTGTGCTTGTCGATGAGTGCGCCCACGATGGGGTCCCAGATGACGTTGGCAATGTTGCCCACAGTAAACATCACAGAGACATCCACCGCATCGAGGCCGTAGATGTCGGTGTAGAAGAACAGCAGATACATGCAGGTTGTCTGGAAGATGAGGTTCTGCGCCAGGTCTCCAGAGCCAAAGCCAATACGCTGTAACCACGAAAGGCGACAGAAGCCTGTTTTCTCTTTTGTTTCCATATTATTCATGACATTTTTATACTTCTTCTGCAAAGATAGCAAAAATGCACCAATGCCGTACGGATTTTAGAAGAAAAAGCATTATAATGGCGCAAAATGTCTTGTGCTGCATGAATAATTGCTATCTTTGCAGGAGAAATATACGCAAAAACAAAAAAAAGAATACTGCAATGACACACAAACATTTTACCGCAATCTTTCTATCACTGTTAGTCCTGATGGCCTGCTCTGTTGAAGGCGAAAAAGCTGTCACCTTCCAGAACTTGGGCAACCCTCTCATTCGTTCGTGCTACACCGCTGACCCTGCCCCTGTGGTCTTCGACGGACGGCTGTACCTCTATACCGGTCACGACGAGTGCTTCGAGGACAGCGCGGGCTACGAAGGCCTCTACGGCTTCAACATCACCAACTGGCTCTGTTTCTCGACCGAAGACATGCAGACGTGGACAGAGCATGGCGTTGTCCTTAGTCCTGCCGACTTCAGTTGGGCTTCAGGCGAGGCTTGGGCGGCACAGGTTGTTGAGAAGGACGGCAAGTACTGGTACTTTGTCAGCACCCAGTGTGCCGACCCCAACTGCAAGTCCATCGGCGTGGCTGTTGCCGACACTCCCACAGGCCCCTTCAAGGATGCCATCGGGAAGCCACTTGTCGTGGACAGCATGACACCCAATGCCCATCCCCTCGGCTGGTGGAACGACTTCGACCCCACCGTTTTCATCGACGACGATGGCACGCCTTGGCTCAGCTGGGGCAACGGGACATGCTTCCTTGCCCGCCTCAAGCAGAACATGATAGAGCTTGACAGCGAGATAATGGCCTTGCCAATGGAGAACTATGTGGAAGGTCCCTGGCTCTATAAGCGGCGTTCGGAAGAGGGGAAAGATTGGTGGTACATCGTCTATGCTTCAGGTGGCAAAGAAGGTGGTGAGACCATTTCATACGCTATGGCGCCCGAAGTGACAGGTCCCTGGACGTACAAAGGCATGATTACAGGCACAGCCAAAGATAGCTTTACCATCCATCCGGGCATTGTCGATTTCAAGGGGCACACATATCTCTTCTACCACAACAGCACCCTGTCCCTGCACGGCTATGGTCCTGCCACAGGCCGCCGCAGCGTCTGTGTCGATGAGATGTTCTATAACCCCGACGGCACCATCCGCCCCGTCACCCAGACCTACGGCACGCCTGCCTCAACAAAAGACTGACGTACGTAAGCGTCTTTCCCATACGGGGAAAAGTGTCATAGTAGATGACCTATATGAGAAAGTAAGAGGAAGTGTCACGTGAAATTGGCAGAATCCACATGAGGATTTGGAGAAATCCACACGTGGATTCTGCTAACTTTACACGTGTAGTTGGAAAATTACTCCAGAGTAATTGGCGATTTACTCTCGTGTAGTTTGGTCTGATGACATGGATGGGCTTTGCTGTATAAGAACAACAAGTTAATCTGTCTTCAGGAAACTCGGTTCAAGTGGTGCCGAAACAGACCCCTTACAATCATCAGCTACGAAGGTACAAGCTTTTTGAGCCACGAAGATGTTCTTGAGTGTGGCTGAATAGTAATAGATGTCAATGGCCTGGTCTGCTCCCTGCGGTGGTCGGGCAATATAGAGGAAGAAAAGGCCGTCGATGTATTGTGCCACCCCCAGACATTTGTCGCCAGAGAAGGCTGCAAGCAGGTCGTTTTGTCCTGGTATTTGTCCGCTGAGGGAAGATTCGCTGATAGCTGCCATCTGTTGGGGGTAGGAGATGCTCAGGTTGACGCGGATTATTGCTGTCATAGAGAAGGGCATGTCTTGGTCTGTGGGATTTTGCCAAGCTGGTTTTTCCTTATTGCCGACCATCCCCCCCTGTGAAGATGATGGCCCGGGAATGGTATCGTCACCGCCTTTACAAGAGGAGAAGGCAAGAAGCAATCCGCAGGCGGCGAGGGTCAGAAGATTATAAATATTTAGTTTCATAGTCTGTGATTGATGTTTGATGGGTAATCCAGGAGGAACTACCTATGGCTGTTCTTTCTCGGAACAGCCACGGCAGCCCCCTGGACATTGTAAATATGTTCACCTTGGAATATGTAGATGCGACCGTCTATGAGACGTTTCTTGACCTTTCCGTCGGCTTCCGGCCTGAGGGTAAGGATTACGGGACTTGCTATTGTGCCATAGTGACTGTCTGCTTGATAGCCCATCACCGTTCCGTCTTCCATCACTGCTGGCAGTCCTTCGAACTCGAAACTCAGTTTGCCAGGCATGTCGCTTTGGATGTTGAGCATCAGCAGCGTATCGCCTTCCACGACCTGCGGACTTGCGAAGCCGACCAGCTCGTCTCCGATGTATGCAGACAGTCCTGCGCCCTCTTCCATCTCCATATCATGCCATAGCGAAGCGACTTTGGCTATCATGGTCATGTTGGACACTGCATCGGGATTGCTGAATGAGGTCTTCTTCGCAGACGTCTGTTTATCGGCAGGGAGTACATCGCCCGATGAGGGGGTGTAGGTCAGCGAGGCTTCGGTCATGGCATGACGATAGAGCATGTATCCGCTGCCGGGCTGCATGAACGTCAGATTGCCTTCCCACTTGCCTGCTGCCGAGAATACGGCAAACTCGTCGTGGCTCTTGACGATGTCGCCTTCCGTGGCGTACGAATAGTACGATGCGAGGGCGTCGCGCAGGTTCTGGCTTTCTGTGCGCAGATATGGCAGGGCGTTCCATCCGTGCTTCAGCACGACGGTGCGGTCTTTCTCTGTGCTGAGCGCTTTGCCATAGACGTGGAGGGTATGCTCTTTTGCAGTATGGAACATGAAGACGTGTTTGTTGTTAATCTGCGAGAGTGGACCGCTCCAAAGCGATAAGCTGCTGTTGTATCGGCAGAAGTTGTTGGTTGCCGGGCTCTTTATCTCGTCGTTACTTGAGAACCCAGTGTCGCTGAAGATGATTTCGTTGATGACGCCGTTTGATTCCGGCTTGAAGGGGAACGAAGCCCACGTCCATCCCTTGTCAATGTTAATGACTTGCATCGTGCCGTCCGTAGCAGTGAGGCGGATAGGTTCGGAAGGAGGACAACCGAGTGTCATGCCATCGATGAAAATCAGCGGTGTGTCTCCGCTCGAGAGAAGTAATGTCTTTCCCGTGGAGTATTGCCAGAGCCATGCCGAGAACTTCTTGCCTTCCGACGATAGATTGCCAAACACTGTGATATAGACATATCCGTGGCTGTGGTCGTCATTGCTGACAGAGCCTAAGCCTACAAGTTCGCCGTCTATGGAGATGCCCACGACGTCCCTGCTGTCTGTGTCTATGACCTCGATGCCGTTCTTTTGTGTGAAGACTTGTGCCCGAAGTGCCATGCTACGCTCGAAGCTTTGTGTGTCTATCTCGTCCCATGGACATTTGCCCTGCACATTGATGTCGATGTTGAGAGACTCCGTCAAGTCCTGGTCGTCGGTGAGGAAGACGACAGCGTTGTATTCCCTTGGCGGAAGTCCTTTCTTTACGGTGAAGGTGACGACGGACTCCTCTTCTGCTTCCAGTGTGCCTTGTGCAGGCGTGACCTTGAGCCATTCGGGCAGTCCCGTGATGCTGTATTGCCGCGTCCTGCCAGTGGTGTTCAGAATTTCCATCTTAAACTGGCATTCGGAGTTGTTGTCGTAGATGGTTTCAGAGTATCGTCGTTCTCCCCAGCGGATGCTGTTCAGGTCGGCATATACAGTCCACGAAACAGGGGAGGGAAGGCGGTTGCCTGCCATATCTTCCACATCGCGTACTGTGAGATAAAGTGTGCGCTTGTTGATTTCTCTGTCTTGCATGTTCAGGTTAATGAGCAGTTCCTCATTATGACTGGTCCATGTGAAGTTAAGATTGGAGAGACGTCCGCGGTCGCGTACTGGGGCATAGTTCTTCTTGTCGCCCACGTAATCTTCTCTCTGGGCAAGCAACGGCAAAACCTTGTTAACAGGATTACCATTGGCATCTTTGAAATGACGTTGGTCGTTCGTAGAGAAAACAAGTTCAGGGATGTTGTTCTGATTGCGACGTGTCTCGGAGAAGGTGAGCAGGGCAATCAGTCCCATCTCGTCACCGACAGGCGTGGCCTTGTCGAATTCCTTCACAAGCGAGAGCGGTAGGGCTTGCTCGAACAGGCAGACATCGTCGATGTTGCCCTTCAGCCCTCCACCAAGAGCAATGCGAGAACCAGACAAACCTCTGAGACTTTCGCATGCAAAGGTCTGGATCAGGTTTCCATCGAGGTATAGGTTGGCTGTGTTGTAGGTCTTGCTGACAGAAAGAGTCAGGTGGTGCCACTCGCCTGCTTGCAATGTGGCTGGACTGCTAACGTGAATGTCCCCCTGAGAGAAGAACAGACGTTCGCCGTCATAGCCTATTTGCATCGTGATGGAATCGCTCATATAAGTGGTGAACAGGGCAATGGAGTCTTTCGCTGTCTCGGCTGGCTCGAACCAGAACATCAGCGTATAGTCTTGGGCGGGAGACCGAGAGAAGTTCGTAGGCTGAAGTTCTGCCTGTTCTCCATCCAGAGCGAGCGAGATGCCCTGCGGATTCACCCAGCTCACTCCGTTGCTCTGCAAGGTGGCACCAGATGCCAGGTCGGTAAGTTCTGTGCCACTGCCTTCGTTCATCGGATAGTAGTCCATTAGACCATATTCGTAGCCCGTAAGTCTTCGCAGGTGTGTGTTTGCAATCTCGTCGGGTGTTAAGGGAGTTGTCCAGATGCGTACTTCAGTCATGTTGCCGTGGAAGGCTCCAGTGCCATCCAGACTCTTACCTATGACGATGGGGCAGGCCCCGTTTTGAATCATCCAGGGGGACACGTTAGTATGCTCGGATATGTCGCTCGTTCCTGCATAGAAGCGTATGGTGTAGTTGTCAAAGTCATAGACCATTATCACTCTGGTGAAGTCTTCTGAGGAGAGGACTGGCATGGGCTTGGAGTAGGCTACGACGGGCTGATTGTCCTCCGACCTCATGACTGCCTTTAGTCGCCGGTCGCTTGTAAGCATAAACTCCAGCGAACTGATGCTGTCGCCATGGGCAAAGAGCATCATCTCCTTGTTCGTCTCGGCTGGACGAATCATCATATCTACGGTCAGATCGGTGATGGCCAGACCGCGCAGGGCGCTTGAGCGGGCGGATTGTTCCTCCGTTCCTGAAAAATAGAGTGAGGAGGTGGAAGTAAAGCCGGCTTCGTTCGTGACGCCTTGCAGTTGGAAGTTGTTATCCTCGTCCAACCAGTTTCCGGCAATGGCTTCGGAGAAACGCAGCTTGATGTCATCTGTCAACGTGAGTATGCCGTCGGCTGGCCAGGGCTTGCCAAAGAGAACAGGCGGTCGCGTGTCCTTCGTACCACTAAGCACAGGAGAGGATTTGCTGACGAAGCCCGAACCATGGCGACAGAACGAGACGGCTCGCAGGTCATAGTTCAATTCCTTGGGGTCGGTGTGCCCATAGAAGCGGAAGGGCGCAATGCGACCATTCTCTATCATCGCCTTGTTGCCAGTGGCAAGAGCGTAGAGTGAGTCATTAGCATAGAACGAACACATGTTCACCCACGCATCACTGTTCTCTGTGGTGAGTTTATATTGGAATTCAATGTGATCGAAGTTCTTATGGTTGATGTCGAACCCATCTATGCTGATAGGTAGGTAATAACCTATGGAATCTTTGGCCGAAAGTGTGTTCATAATCCATTTATCGCGAGGCTGAGTGATGGCTACATCGCAACTAACGGGCAGATAATGGACAGAAAGCTTAATGATGCTATATACTTTCGGACAGTCATCAAGGGAGAGCATAAGCTCAAGGTCATTGTAGTCATCAGCCGTGCCACGCACTACCTGAAGCGTCTTTATCATCGGCTCTCCTGTTTTGATATAGACCGGATATCCAGCAGCAAGGTTCTGACCATCAATGGTCACCACCGCGCCATCAGGATTCCCGCCAACGAGCGAAAGCGTCATCATTTCTCCGTCGGCAGCCTTGCCAGACTCTTCCTGCCCGTTGTTCATTAGGGTAAGATGGAAAATGGCGGCTTTGTCAGCAGGCACGTTGGTCTGTTCGTAGGTGTCAATTGTCATCTCTGGCTTGCTGGCATAACGGGTGTCGTTGTTCAGCAACGTTCCCTTGTTGTAGAACAGTGTGCGCTCCTCGCCCTCATGGGGACAATAGGTGGTACCTTCTTCGGTGAAGAAGACGTAGCTGCCGTAGAGATCGTCGTTGGGAGCTTCCACTTCGTCGCGAATAGCCTCGGTGGTGTTTTCCCACACGTCATCAAAGTGAGCCCGATAGACACTGATAGTCATGTCACCATGTGGGTCGGGACTGATGGTGAAGCCCGTCTTACGTGAAACCGCTTTCTCCTTACTTCGGTTGTCATCGGCTTCGAAACTAAAGACAGGCGTGATTTCGATATCCCATTTTGATACGTTGGTGAAAGTGCCAAGTTCCACAGGTGATTTATGTTCCTGTTCACCGTCTTTGTTATATTGGCTAACTAGGTCGGCAACTGATTTTCCAAGAGTATCTTTCCCGCGTTCTTTCCAAAATTTCACTATGTCTTTCCAGTGCGATAAGAAATTCTGGGCAAAATCCACAGGAGCCGTTTGGCCGAGCTCATACAACCAGAGAGCCCCACCCTGAGGCATTTCATTGTAGCCAGCTGCAGCATTATAGGAGTCGGAATGTGCGATGCTTGTGCCGCCACTAACGGACCATGTTCCAACCTTTTGTCCCGAAATGCGTGCAGCAACTTTCTCCTTCTCGTTATGGTAGAGAATGGTAATCCATTTGAGGATGATGTTATCGAGGGCTGCCACCTCGTTGGTGAATAGCTTGTTTGTTTGCCTCGGCACAATCATTTTATAGCTTCCTGCTTTCAGGGTGTCCCTCAAGTTAGTGGAGGCATCGGTGGCTAAGTCCCAATATACAACATCATCGCGCGCATCGGCAGCAGCCTGGGCCGCTTCTTCGTTAGCAAATGTCTCCAACTTGTCCTGCCGTTCCTTGGCTAAATTGGGTATGAGCGTGTTCAGAATATATGTTTGGGTATAGACAAAAGTGTTGTTGATGCGTGTGCCCATGGTCACTTTCTGCCCAGTGACCAGATAGTAGGGTTTGCCGTCGGCAGCAATTCCCTTTGCCAACAGTTTGAGTGTGCCGGCATTGTAGGCGGGTTGGCGTGCTTGCCATAGACTGTCGCTGATGAGGGCGACGGACTTGACCTTGCCACTCAGCATACTGGTGGTAGTTCCGAGGAAGACGTCGGCATTTCGTCCTACATTAGAATAGGATGAAGAAGTACTGATGCGGTCGGTGGTAGTAAAATCGTATGAATAGGTGTATCCCCATTTCCACTCATGCACGGCTGGATATTTAAAGCTGAGTTGCTTGCTTGTGTTATAAGTGCTGCCGATATATGTGCCAGGAAGAGTTGTGATACCAATATCCTGCGTCACATTCATTCCATACTGGAGATCAAACTCAGCACCTAACTCCCAGTGGTAGCTTTCCTTATATGCATACTTATATGTGGTGCCTGTTTCCAGCCATGCACTACTGTTCATGCCGCCTGGGTCGCGCACGATGTCGAGCAACACAATATCAGCATCCGTAGCATGGAGATCTCCCGCCTCTAACTTGTTGCCACTGACGAAAGCACGGAAGGCATCTGTCTCCAGATAGCTGCCATCCGCTTCAAGCACAGTGGTGACAGTGCGCAGAGCCTGCGTGCCGCTGTTGGCGTAGTCGAGGTCTTTTATTTCAAGGAAGACGTTTTTGTTCTTTCCCTCATTGTCTAGTGCGTATGTCTGGCTATGTGTGGCACCCTCCATACCATTGCGCACAGTCACATTACCGCCGCGTTGTGGTACACGGTCAAGATGGCCTGCGGCAGTATTGTTGTAGCGGTAATCTTCAAAGGCAGAGACCTGGAACTGGTATTTCCTGCCCATGATAAATACGGGGTAGCCGAGCAGGTAGTCGACGCTGCCATCGGCCTGAACTGTGTAGGCGGGTATGTCCTCGCCCTTTCCTGCCATGGACGACATCTCCAATGTCTTCTCGCCCAGACCGTCACACGCCATGCCATACTGCATCTGAGTCATTGCCACCTGAACGGGTGAGCGATAGATGCGGTCATATATGGCATTGTAAGAGATGATGTTAGATTCCAGCGTGTCGTGGATGAGGGTCAGCGGTGCATTTGTGAGGTCGAAGGTCTCGCTGCCTGTGTTTGCGGGGAAGAGTGTGGCGTAACCCTTGGCTGTGGCTTGCACGACCTTGTATTTCACAGGGAAGAGGTCTGCTGCGTATTCACCCGTAATGGGGTCGGGATGAATGATGATGCGCTTCTGTTCGAAAAGCGTATTGGTCGTGCCGCCTTGGACGACTGTTTGCATCAGAGTATCACGTGTAAGGTCATCGGGGTCATGAACGATGTGGGCTGTGTTGTCACCTTCCAGCATCAGAACTAGCTGCAGGTCATCGCCCAGGTTATTGCGCCCGAGGCCAAAGCCGTGTTTGAGCTTTTGTTGTTCTGTACCGCCTGCCACGCGACCCACAAGACGAACTTTTGTCTGGTCATAGAAGCGTATGCCGTCAATGGGCTTAGTGGGTGTGAAGGTTGTACTGCCGTCAACCTCCAATATGCCGTCGCCCTCGAAAGTGTGATTCTGCTTGGCAATTTGTAGTGTCACAGGCTGACGGGGAACGAGCAGTTCAAAACTGCCATCCGTGCCCGTACGGACAGGTTGTCCGCCTCGGCATATGGTGTCGCCATTGAGGATGAACAATGCATCGGCCACAGGAATGGTGGAGTGCTTGTATAGCGCACGTCCTGTCAGGCGATAGGCCAGCGTGTTCACAAAGTCGAGGCTTGTTACGAGTGCATTCTCGGCAGATAGCACGACGGTGGCAGCGCCGGAGCTGCTGTTGTTATAGCTGAACTGTCCGTATTGTGCGGTAGGCGTAATGATGAAGGATGTGCCGTTCTTTAGGTCATACTCTACATTTTCGAATACAAACTCTCCTGAAGTATCGGTAGTTGTTTGAAGGACAGGTGTCCCATCCTTTGTCAGCGTGACGGTGATACCTTTCTGCCCACTGTTGTCTGCTAAGGTCACGTGACCAGCTATTCGGCCGAATGTGGTTCGCCATCCTTCAGCACTTGCGCTATTGGCGGATGAGATGCCGTTGCAGGCATAGCGAGCTGTGATGGTGTATTCGTAGTGTACACCGGGGAGGGCTGTTTCGTCGGTGAACGTATTGTCAGTTGTTACGGTCAGAGTGTCCGGTACTTGGTCGGAACCCTTTTTTATTCGGCATAGCACATAGTTGTCCACAGCAGATGATGTGGACTGCCAGTTTAGGAGCACGCTGTTGACGAGCGTTCCCTCTGTGGCTCCCTGAGTGGCGGTGAACAACTGGATGCGTGCTGCCTCATTGAAGTATAGCTCAGGACCTTTGATAACGATCGGGGCAAGTTGCGTCGAGTCACTTACACGCAGGTCGGCATCGCTTTGGTCTATGCGCACGTTATATATATAATGTGTACATGGCGAAGCTGCCACATCGGTGATGTGAGCCAACCACGAGCCGTCACTTTGGCGACGGATGCTGTCCTGTGGCACGATGATTTCTATGTCCTCGCCTGTCTCTACATGATGGCGAGTCAGGATAAGCTTTGCTGTGCGATCCCACAGGCACTTGCCTATTGTGTGGCTTACTTGGGTGCCGAACAGGCGTTCGTAGAGTTGCTGCTTGACGCCAGCCTGCACTTCTTCCCAGCGGGCTCTTGCCTGATTCAGGTCGCTCGCTTCGCCTTTCTCTTTCCAAAACTCCGATCTATAGTCCTTTTCCCCGGAATTATAGACGTCGCAGTAAGAAATTCCAAGATTGATGGTGTATCCGTTCCATTCGTCGAAATTACCACTCGATAGCTTTACCCACTTATACCTATAGTTGTAATGATATCCTTCAAACATAGTGCCTTCACGTGGCACGATACAGAAGCAGAAACTATCACCCTCTTTTACCGTCACTTTGTTATCTCCGGCTTTAAGGCGTAGGCGTTGGTCCTCGATGTGTCCGCCCTTGTATGTCTCGAAATAAATCTCTTTTACGGAGTTTATCAGAGTGTCGGCCACATGGATGTTCATCAAGGCCGTATCCGAACAAGAATGGGCAAACTCGTACTCCAGCTCACAATCCTCGATGCTGATGGGCTGGTAGGGGACGTCGGCATTGTCTATCTTCAGGTTGAAGTGGACTTTGTGATTCTCGTTGAAGTCCTTATCGTATGTGTAGTCTTGTTGCTCTTTAGCCAATGGGGCTAGGTAGTTGTGACGATAGACCTGTGTGGTCTTTGCAAATTCGTGGTCCCATCCCCATGCTGCCGACGAGGCTCGACGAACACGGTAATAGACGGGCTGGGCTGGCATAATGACATTCGGAGCTGTCAGCCTCAGCTTCATCCTGTAAAGGTTGTTACCGTCGGCATCGGTCAGGGTGTAGCCCTCGTCTGTAACGTAGTATGTGACGGGCAGTGTGTCGTTCACCACATGTCTGTCCTTCCATTCCGAGCGGCTGTTGTCTCTGTATGAATACTCGTCTGTGCCGCGCCGCATGGCTACGACTTCCAGCGTCTTGGCATCCGAATAGTCGCTCTTGTATGCACGTTGCACCTCGAAATAGTCGCTTTCCATAAGGTCTTGTGCCGATGAGTGGCGCACTGCCCA
>JAFXZK010000004.1 GCA_017541265.1 Bacteroidaceae bacterium
ACCTCGTTATACATGTCGAGGGGAGCATTCTGTGAGTATCTCAGGTTGTCGGTGGTGTAGGTGTTATATACACCCTTTGCCAGAGGCTCTTCGTCTTCGAAGCCTGTCCATACCTGCTGTCCCTTCTCTGCGTGTATGATAGCGGTGCCGGTGTCCTGGCAGAATGGTAACTGTCCCTTGCAAGCCACCTCGGCGTTACGGAGCATGGTGAGAGCCACGTACTTGTCGTTGTCACTTGCCTCTGGTGAGTTGAGTATGCTTGCCACTTTCTCATTATGCTCGCGACGCAACATGAAGTTTACATCGTGGAAAGCCTGTGTTGTGAGCAGCTCGAGTGCTTCCTTGCTAACTTTCAGGATAGGATTACCCTCAAATTCACTTACGCTGACACCGTCCTTTGAGATAAGACGATATTCAGTTTTGTCTTCGCCCAGCTGAAACATGGGTGCGTACTTAAAATCTACGTTTGCCATAATGTTGTTATAATTTAGGTTTGTGATTATTTGTAACTTGGGAAAATGTCATCAAGTGTCAGACGCTTTACTGGTCCCAGTTTTTCAAGTTCCTGGATGTTTCGCTCTGACTCTTTGCCTAATATGAGATACTTCATGGGCTTGCCCTTGATGTTCTCCTGTTCAAAGTTTACTACGTCCTGCAGTTTAATCGTCGGCACAACCTCCCAGAATACCTTGTTGAGATCGTAGTCGATGCCCAGACGGCGTGCGCTGAGGTATCTGTTTATAGCTCCAGCTTTCACGGTGCGCTGTGCGGCGATGCTCTTCAGCATGTTCTGTTTGGCAGTGTTGAAGGCTGCTTCTGACTGCGGTATTGTGTCGGTGATGGCCTTGAAGGTCTTTATGCAGTCGTCCATCTTGTCGGTCTGTGAGATGATGTGCTGCTGATAGTATTCCGTGTCATTCTTGCGACCCGGTGTGTTGTATGTTGCCCATGCGTTGTAAGCCAGTCCGCGAGTTTCTCGCAGTTCCTGGAACACGATGGCATTCATTCCGCCGCCGAAGTATTCGTTGAACAGGGAAATAAGTGGCAACTTTTCAATGTCCAGCTTCTTTCCCTCGCTGTGTATCATACGCATGTTGATATTCGGAGCATCATATGGTGCGAGATAAACCTCATTAGTAGGGGTCATCAGTTTTGTGTAGTATTTGTTTACAGGCACATCCTTGAAGTCCTTTATCTTTGCGCTCGGACATTTTGCGATGATGCCTTTCAGCTTGCTCAGATTTGCAGGTCCCCAGTAGATTACCTCGTGCTTCATAGAGGTAAGACCCTTCAGCAGTTCGGTGAATACGGCTGGATCCATCTGACGCATCTCGCTGACACTTGGCATATTGTTCGTCGGGTTCTTCTCGCCGTAGAGACCGTAGCTGACGAGGGCACCATAGCAGTTGCTCTGCTTGTTGCGTCTTTCCATGCGTGACTTTGCCGTCTGGTCGAGCAGCTTGTTATACACTGCTGTGTCTGACTTTAGGTTCTGCAGCAGATTCTCCATCATGGTGATAGCCTTCGGCATGTTCTCCTGCAGGCCGGAAACAGAGATTGATGTTACGTCGTCGCCTACGCTGACGTTGTAGCTGCATGCGATGTCGTAGAAGTCTCTCTGTATATCCTCCAGTGTCTCCTTGTCTGTTCCAAGGAGGTCCATGTAACCTGCTGCGATGTCATAGCGCTGGTCGGCAAGGTCGCCGAATTCAAAGCGATAAGTCAATGAGAAACGCTCGTCGGTGGTGTTCTGCTTGTATATCATTGGCAGACCGTTCTTCGTGGTGCTGAATGTCAGTTCCTTGTTGAAGTCTATGAACTGTGGCTGGATATCCTCAACTTCCATAGTCATGAAGTCTGTCATGAACTTGCTGCGCATGTCTCGGTTGCTTGGTATTGGGGTAATTGCGGGTTTCTCAATCTTCACAATCGTGGTGTCCTCACCCTTGCGCTTGTAGAGTGTTACATATCCGTTCAGATTTTCCTTTGCCCATTTTGTAATGTCTGCCTTTGTCAGTTTGCTGAGGCGGTCCAGCTGGGTGACGTTCTGCTCCCATGGTATGTCATCAATGAAGCAATCCACCATCTGGCTTACGCGGCTCTGGTTGTTGTCCAGGCTGTTCAGTCTTGCCAGTTTGGCATTGGCCATGATGCTCTTCAACATGCCCTCGTCCCATTCGCCGTTCTTCAGTTTGTCGAGTTCCTGCAGTAGCAGGTCTTTCACTTCGTCAAGGGTCTGTCCCTCATTTGGTGAACCAGAAAGAATGAAGAGGCCGTAGTCTTTCATCTTCATGGCACCGCTGCTCGCTCCAAGTGTCTTCATCTTGTTGTTGAGGTCGGTGTCGATAAGTCCAACTCTTCCGTTTGACAATACCATATCGACCATTGCCAGGGTGTCGCCTTGCAAAGATGAAGATCCCTTTACGCGCCAAGCTATGGCAATGTTCTCAATCTCCTTGCCGTATACTGTGGTGTCCTGTGGCGATGTGATGGCTGGTTGTTCAGGGAAAGTTCTTCCCGGAACCTTTGTTGTAGTGCCGTCGTTCTTCCAGTTGCCGAAATATTTCTCCAGCATGTCCATCGTCTTGTCGGGGTCAAGGTCGCCCGCCATGCAGATAGCGATGTTGTTGGGCACGTAGTATTTTCTGTAATATTCCATGATGGCCACCTGTGAAGGATTCTTCAGGTGCTCCTGTGTGCCGATGGTTGTCTGTGTACCGTAGGAGTGGGTAGGGAAGAGTTTCTTCAGCATGGCGGTGAAGGCCTTGTTGTTGTCCTTTGTCATATTGATGTTCTTCTCCTCATACACAGCCTCCAGCTCAGTATGGAATCCACGTATCACCATGTTCTGGAAACGGTCGCTCTGTACCATGCACCATCTCTCCAGTTCGTTTGATGGGATATTCTCTACGTAGCATGTGTAATCGTAGGAGGTGAAGGCATTGGTGCCCTGACTGCCTATTGCCGTCATCATCTTGTCATACTCGTTGGGGATGTTGTACTGTGCGGCAATCTGGGACACGGAGTCTATCTCGTGGTATTTCGCCTTCCTCTGTTCAGGGTCGGTCAGGGCGCGGTGCTCTTCGTAGAGTTCGCTAATCTTGTCCAGCAGTGGCTTCTCTGCGGCATAGTCCGATGTGCCGTAGATTTTCGTGCCCTTGAACATCAGG
>JAFXZK010000040.1 GCA_017541265.1 Bacteroidaceae bacterium
CGCGCAACACAGTGGAAAGAGACAACTAATAGTGTCAAGTGCAATGTGAAAAGTGAAAAATTCTTTGTATTTTCATTAAAAAGAGAAAATCTATGAACTATGAACTATGAACTATGAACTATTATTCGTATCTTTGTGGCGTAAAACAATAACTTATAACTAATAACCTATAACCATTATAATCATGAAGAAGTACAATTTCAATGCCGGTCCTTCTATCCTTCCAAAGGAAGTGATGGAGGCAACTGCTGCTGCCTGCCTCGAGTTTGAGGGCAGCGGTCTCTCTTTGATGGAAACAAGTCATCGTGCCAAGAACTTCCAGCCTGTCGTTGACGAGGCTGTGGCTCTGTTCAAGGAACTGCTGGGCATTCCCGAAGGCTATGCTGTCATCTTCCTCGGTGGCGGTGCAAGCCTGGAGTTCTGCATGGTCCCCTACAACTTCCTTGAAAAGAAAGCTGCCTACCTCAACACTGGTGTCTGGGCAACCAAGGCAGAGAAGGAGGCAAAGCTCTTCGGCGAGGTGGTCGAAGTGGCTTCCAGCAAGGACAAGAACTTCACCTACATCCCCAAGAACTTCACCATTCCGACGGATGCCGACTACTTCCACATCACCACAAACAACACCATCTACGGTACCGAGATACTGAAGGACTACGACAGCCCCGTGCCTATGATTGCCGACATGAGTAGTGACATTCTGTCCCGTCCCGTTGACGTGAGCAAGTACGGCATGATTTATGGCGGCGCTCAGAAGAACCTGTCTATGGCTGGCGTGACCTTCTGCATCATCAAGGAAGACCTGCTGGGCAAGGTGAGCCGTCCCATCCCCACGATGCTCGACTACCGCACGCACATCAGCAAAGGCTCGATGTTCAACACACCGCCAACCGTGCCCATCTACTGCGCTTTGCAGAACCTCAAGTGGATCAAGAAGCAGGGCGGCGTTGAGGCAATGGAGAAGCTTGCCAAGCGTCGTGCTGAGATTGTCTATGGCGAAATTGACCGCAACAAGCTCTTCGTCGGCACAGCCGAAGAGGATAGCCGCTCACGCATGAACATCACCTTCGTGCTGAAGCCCGAGTATCAGGAGCTGCAGGACGAGTTCATGGCCTTCGCAACCAGCAAGGGCATGGTCGGTGTGAAGGGACACCGCGATGTCGGCGGCTTCCGCGCAAGCTGCTACAACGCAATGACCATCGAAGGCTGCGAGGCTCTCGTGGCTTGCATGAAGGAGTTTGAGGCACAACATTAAACAATAGTAATCTGTTTATGGGAACAAAGATAATCTCATGTGGCTCAATCATTGAAGCTCAGGCTCTGAACAACAGACTGGCCGAAGCTGGCATTGTGAGTGTAATCAATGATGGTCCAGGAGATTGGGTGGTACACCGTGTACCCAACATGATAGTGAACGTGATGGTTCGTGAGGAAGATTATGATCAAGCCAAAGCCATATACGCGAAGTTATCAGAAACAGATTAGTCTTAAAGAAATAAGAAAATGAAAGTATTAATTGCTACAGAAAAACCCTTTAGCGGCGTGGCCGTGAAGGGTATCAAGGAAGTTTTTGATGCAGCAGGCTACGAGGTAGTCATGCTCGAGAAATACACTGAGAAGAGCCAGTTGCTCGATGCCGTGAAGGATGTCGATGCAATGATTATCCGCTCGGACAAGGTTGATGCAGAGGTGCTGGACGCTGCCAAGCAGTTGAAGATTGTGGTGCGTGCCGGTGCTGGTTACGACAACATCGACCTTGCTGCAGCTACGGCTCACAATGTGGTCGCTATGAACACACCTGGTCAGAATGCGAACAGCGTGGCAGAGCTTGTCTTTGGTCTGCTCGTCTTTGGTGTCCGCAACTTCTTCAATGGCACAAGTGGCACAGAGTTGAAGGGCAAGAAGCTGGGTATCCTTGCCTTTGGTAACGTGGGCCGCAATGTGGCTCGCGTGGCAAAGGGCTTCGATATGGAGGTTGCCGCTTACGATGCTTACTGCCCCGCAGAGGTGATTGAGGCTGCTGGTGTGACTGCCGCCAAGAGTCAGGAGGAACTGTTCGAGACTTGCGACATCGTGTCTCTCCATATTCCCGCTACGCCCGAGACGAAGCAGAGCATCAACTACGACCTCGTAGGCAAGCTGAAGAAAGGTGGCATCCTCGTGAACACCGCTCGCAAGGAAGTGATTGACGAGGCTGGTCTCATCAAGCTGATGGAAGAGCGCACCGACCTGAAGTACCTCACGGACATCAAGCCCGATGCAGATGCTGAGTTCGCTAAGTTTGAAGGCCGCTACTTCGCTACGCCGAAGAAGATGGGCGCACAGACAGCCGAAGCCAACGTCAATGCCGGCATCGCCGCCGCTAACCAGATTGTAGGCTTCCTCCGCGATGGTATAACAAAGTTCCAGGTTAACAAGTAAACGAGTTGACAAGTAAACAAGTAGCAAGTTATGGCTGTTGTAAAACCATTTAAAGGAATAAGGCCTCCGAAGGAATTTGTCGAACAGGTCGAAAGCCGTCCTTACGATGTTCTCGAATCGGAAGAGGCTCGTGCTGAGGCTGGTGACAACGAGAAGTCGCTCTATCACATCATCAAGCCCGAGATAAACTTCCCCGTCGGCACCAGCGAGTACGACCCGCGTGTCTATGAGGAGGCTGCACGTCAGTTCCAGAAGTTCCAGGACAAAGACTGGCTGGTGCAGGATAAGGACGAGCACTACTACATCTATGCCCAGACGATGAACGGTAAGACGCAGTACGGTCTTGTCATCGGTGCATACGTTGATGACTACATGAACGGTGTCATCAAGAAGCACGAGCTGACGCGCCGCGACAAGGAAGAGGACCGCATGAAGCATGTTCGCGTGAACAACGCCAACATGGAGCCTGTCTTCTTTGCCTATCCCGACAATGCCGTGCTCGACAAGCTCATCATGCGCTATGCTGCTACCGAGCCTGAATACGACTTCATCGCTCCCATTGATGGCTTCGGCCATAAGTTCTGGGTAATCAGCGATGCTGCCGACATCGCCACTATCACCGAGGAGTTCCGCAAGATGCCGTCGCTCTACATTGCCGACGGTCATCATCGCTCTGCTGCCGCTGCCCTCGTGGGTGCAGAGAAGGCCAAGCAGAACCCCAATCATCGTGGCGACGAGGAGTACAACTACTTCATGGCGGTTGCTTTCCAGGCTTCGCAGCTCACCATCCTCGACTACAACCGTGTCCTCAAGGACCTCAACGGCCTCACCTCCGAGCAGTTCCTTGATGCTATTCGCAAGAACTTCACGGTCGAAGACAAAGGCACGGAGATTTATAAACCCACCAAGCTCCATGAGTTCTCGCTCTACCTCGACGGACACTGGTTCTCTCTTGTAGCAAAGGATGGCACCTACGACAACAACGACCCCATCGGCGTGCTTGATGTGGACATTTCCAGCCGCCTGATTCTCGAAGAGATTCTGCAGCTTGGCGACCTCCGCTCCTCGAAGCGTATCGACTTCGTTGGCGGACTTCGTGGCTTGGGCGAACTGAAGCGTCGCGTGGATAGCGGTGAGATGCGTGCTGCCCTCGCCCTCTATCCTGTCTCGATGCAGCAAATCATGGACATTGCCGACAGCGGCAACATCATGCCCCCCAAGGCAACATGGTTCGAGCCAAAGCTGAGGTCAGGGCTGGTAATTCACAAACTAAGTTAAAAGACGGCCCCCTCCCCGCTCCCCCTTTGGGGGAGTGCCTCATTCCCGCTAACTCGCCGCTGCAAAGCACTCCCCCAAAGGGGGAGCGGGGAGGGGGCTTTTTGTTATGACAGACCTTTACAAAACTATAGCATCAAAAAGCGAGGGCACTTACACTGAACTCAGGAGTAAGTTCCTCGCTTTTGCGCATCCTGTCAGCACGGTTGAGGAGGCGATGGCGCTCGTGGAGCAGTACCAGAAGAAGTACTACGATGCCCGTCACGTCTGCTGGGCTTATATGATTGGTGCAGAACGTGACGTGTTCCGCTCCAACGACAACGGCGAGCCGAGCGGCACAGCAGGTAAGCCTATCCTCGGACAAATCAACTCCAACGAGCTGACCAACATCATCATTCTTGTCGTCCGTTACTTCGGCGGCGTGAAGCTCGGCACAAGCGGCCTCATCGTTGCCTATCGCACGGCAGCCGCCGAAGCTATTGCCAATGCTACCATCGAAGAGCGGCAAGTTGAGGCGGAGTATGACTTTACCTTCGAGTACCCCTTGATGAATGCTGTGATGAAAGTCGTCCGCGATATGGAAGCCCGCGTCCTTTCGCAGACCTACGACATGGACGTGCAGATGCGCGTCAGCATCCGCCAAGGCCTCCTCGAAGAACTCAAAACCCGCCTCAAGAAAGCCATTTCGCCTTTCTGAGGCCTCCTTTTCCCAATTGTCGTTATTCCGTTATTCCGTCATGTCGTTATAACGATTGTCTCGTAATAACGTCATCCCGTTATAACGTCATAACGAAAAAATCATCCCGAGAAATCTTTAAATGATATTCCTCGTCCCGTTGCACTCAGGATAGCTAGAACAGCTCCAGAACTCCCTGCCGGAGTTCATGCCCTTCTTTGCCATGCGCTTAATCATCGGCTTGCCGCATTGGGGGCAGACGGGGGCATCGTCCTGTCGGCTCTTTTCTGTGCGATGGGCAAGGCGTTCCGCTGTCAGTGCCTCCGTAAAGCCTCCTTCCTCGCGGAACGTCGCCAACTGGTTTTCTATCTGTTTGCTGAGCATCATAACGAGGCGGTTGCAAAGCACAAGCACACAGTTGGCAACCGTCATCGAATCCTCGGAAAGCAGCCATTTGTCGAAGCGATGCTTCTGCTGGAGGATGTGAATGCTGCTTTGGTACAGGACATCATCCTGATAGTCCGGCTTGTCGAGCGGCGTACTTGCCACCTCTGCGTATGCTGCCGAATGCGTTGACCAAGGCAATTGCTCGTGTCTCAGCAACCAGTTCAGATAGTCATTGGCAAGTTCGGAGAGCGTGGCGCGGGCAACATCCGTGAGCTTCATCTCCGTCTCCTTCGAGGTGGAGTGGCGCGAGTTTCCTTCAGCGATGTTGGCTGGAGCCGACCGCGCAGCCTGTGTCATCTGGTCGAACTGCCGCCCGCAAGGATCGTTAGTGTGATTGAGGAACCGCGTGCAGAAGTCCTGCGTCGCCAACTGAATCACATTCGCCATCACCCAAGTGTCAAGCCAATAGTAGCCGAATCTCGTGATTTGCATTGTTATCTATTCTTTTGTCGTTATTTCGTTGTCTTGTTTTCACGCTCTTTTCGTTATAACGTCATCCCGTTATTCCGTTATAACGGTCTTCTTTCCTGCCGTCCTTTTCGTTCTAACGCCGTCCCGTCATCCTGTGATAACGTCCCTTCTTTCCTGTCGTTTTTCGTTATAACGATGTTCCGTTATGACGTTATTCCGTCAATTCGCCCTGCAAAGTTACGAAATCTTTTCAAAGCCACAAAGCCTTTGCCAGTCATTTCACCCTTGCCCACCTTTGGCAAACCTGTTTTGCCTTGAAAACATCTTTGCGCGATGTGCGCAAGCCCTTTTTTCATTTATTTCATCAAAAATTGTGCCTTCGCGCTACATGTTTCATGTAAATTTGCTATCTTTGCAAGGCAAAGCAATTAAGAACACACAAAATTAGAGGATGGTTTTATGATAACAGGTGGAAAAGGCGGTGGCAATACCGTCACTGGACTGATCTATGAAGGTAAGGTTGATTTGGCTACCTTCCTTAATAAACAAAAAGGGATATAATAAGCTGTATAGAACAATGACACAAGCTCAAGCAGTTATCGAAACCATCGAAATACTTGGTGGCATCGCAACGCTCAATCAAATAAACCAGAATATATTTAAGATTGAAGATTGCGTTTGGAAAACCAAGACGCCTTTTGCTAGTGTACGACGCATCGTGCAGCAAACGGCTGGCATATACAAGATAAAGCCTGGTCTATATGCACTAGAGACCCATCGGAAACAGTTGGAGCAGGATGGTATCATGGTACAAAGCGAGAAGAATAAAAACTCAGAAGAGGTGAAGACATTCAACCACTCATACTATCAAGGGCTATTGCTTGAGATTGGACGGATGCGCAACCTTGATACATTTGTGCCGAACCAAGATAAGCACAAGATATTTCTCACTGTGCCTCTTGGAGAAATAAGCACCCTGAAAACAATCCCACATTACTCTTATCAGAAGTTTGTAGATCGCAGTTCCACCATTGATGTCATTTGGTTCAACTCAAACCAAATGCCGCATTCGTTTTACGAGATTGAGCATTCAACCGACATACAAAACTCGCTCCTTAAGTTCAATGACCTACAAGATTTCTATGTTCGAATGGTAATTGTGGCAGATGAAAAGAGACATGTCGAGTTTATGCACAAACTTGGATACGCTGCTTTCAAGTCTCTTCGTACAAATAAAAGGGTTGCCTTTCTTAGTTACGACTCTCTCGACAAGCAATACGAACAAGAATTACAGAAGCAACAAATGGAGTTTATTCTATGAAACAGTTGGTTGTCTTAGATTATGCAGAAGGCGATGTAAAAATCATTGACATGTCCCCAGCGTTGGTCACAAAATATGCCAACGACTATGACGAATATGTGTATGGCGTGCTTGACTTTAACACAAGCAATACCAACTACATGATTGTGGATGGAAATGTGAAGATTAACTATAACCCATTGTGACGTGGGCGAAGACCAACCCGCCGCCAAACATATCATGTCGTTACTTTACCTATTCTACGGAGTTCATCATTTGGGCAAGGAAGTCAGCCAAGAAGCCGCATCATTTCAACTATGAACTGATGAAGCAGTTGAACGATGACAAGCAGATGACCGATGTTTGGCGTTTGCCAGCCATTGCTCCTTGGGAAAAGACCTGCGGCAAGCATCCCACACAAAAGCCTCTCGCCTTATTGACACGCATCATCCTGGCTTCGACGGACAAAGACGCTTGGATTCTTGATCCATTTGCCGGTTCCTCTACAACAGGCATTGCAGCTAATCTGATTGGTCGTCGTTTCCTTGGCATCGAAAAGGAAACCGAATTTGCAGACATTAGTCGCATGCGTCGTGAAGAAATCGATAATCTCAAAATCAGTAGTAACTATCGTTCAAAAATCAAAGACATTGCTAAATTTGAGACAAAAGATCCAACCTGCATGGTATGCGAGGAGGGTTCTTTCATGGATTTGCCATTTTGAATAAAAACGAACTTCGGGAGGCCATTGCTCCAAATTATTAGCGCAGCCTCTCGAAGTTTTTCTGTGCAAACAATTTTATTCCTCGCAGCCCTTATTCTTCTCCAAGAGGGCTTTGACGGCTTTGTCGAAGTCGCTTTCTAAGAGGCGCATTTCGCGTTCGCGGTAGATTTCAAACTCGCGCTCTGCTTTCTCTATGGCTTCTTGGTGCGAGATGAAGCCTGTGCCTTCGAGGATGTCTTTGACGAACTAGAAAGAATTTCTTTCGAGTTGCCGCCTCGTTAAGCTCCTCGTCTTGATAGATGTTTCCGATATGAAGGCTAATGTTCTGTGGCGTTGTAGCATAAATCTCTGCGAGATACTCTCGCGTCAGCCACACATCTTCATCTGCGAAGCGCACGTTCACGCTTACGCGGCCTTCATCATCCTTATAGAGTATCAGTTTGTTTTCTTTCTGTGCCATATTCTTCTGTTTCTTCTGCAAAGTTACGAAAATTTTTGTAACTTTGCACTAAAATTACAATAAAAGAGGAAGTGAATGACTATGAAACGATTGCTATTTATTGCTTGCCTGCTTGTGGCGGGCTTGGCAAATGCCAAAACGGAGAGAGTGATTATTCAAGGCGACCACGGGAAACTGGTGGCTGATTTGCAAATGCCCGACGTGATGCCCAAGAAGTGTCCGATTGTGATCCTGTGTCACGGGTTTACGGGCAACAGGAATGGCGGCTTGGAACAAGGAATAGCCAATAGTCTTGAGGCACGAGGCATTGCAAGTATCCGCTTTGACTTCAATGGGCACGGCGAGAGCGAAGGCGACTTCGTGCAGATGACGGTTCCCAACGAGATTGAGGATGCCAAGCACGTCTATGATTGGGTGAAGGCGGATGGAAGGTTTGGCAAGGTCGGTATTGCCGGACACTCACAAGGCGGTGTTGTGACGGCCATGTTGGCTGGTCAGCTCGGCAAGAAGGCCTTGAAGGGCGGCGTTGTGCTGTTGGCTCCGGCAGGTGTTATCCGCGACGATGCCATCCGTGGTCAGACAGGCGGGCAACAAGGCAGTCTCGATGACCCCCAAGACCCGCCTGAATATGTTGAGGTGTGGGGGCATCATCTTGGGCGCGATTACATCAAGACGGCATTTTGGCTTCCCATCTACGAAACGGCAGCTGGCTACAAAGGGAAAGCTTGTATCGTTCACGGAACTTCCGATAGAACTGTGCCTTACACCTACGGCCTTCGTTTCCATCAACAATGGAAAGGGAGCGAATGGCATTTGCTCGACCACTACGACCATGGTTTTGGCCCGCATCCAGAAGAGGCTGTGAAGCTGGCTGTGGCGTTCTTCGTAAAGCAATTAAAGTAAGGCCGAAGCTATTTCTTAATCTTTAGCACAGGCGCAATCTTATTGCAGGGCTGGGGGAGCAGAACTTCCAGCCCTTCGTTTGTCTGCTTTGCCTTGAGCTTTCCGTAACCTAAAAGCTGGACGGACGAAATGGGCTTTTTGAAATTGGAGTTGCCTTTAGCAAGGGACTTGATAAGTAGCTTGCCGTCCTCTGGCCAACCCATCGCCGTCACATAAAGGTGCTTCTCTGTCTGGTTGAAGCGGATGTCGCGAGCGTCCATCCCATTGTATTGCCCTTCGTTGAAGCCTTGCGAGTTAATCTTGATGTCCTTCTCTGCCACAGGGCCTTCGCCGAACTTCACCCAAGGGCGTGTGCCGAAGATGCTCTCGCCGTTCTGCGTCATCCAAGCTTCCAGTTCGTCGAGGAAGCGGGCAGCCTTATCGTCGTATGTCCCGTCGGCACGAAGCGGGATGTTGAGGAGCAGGTTGCCGTTCTTCGAGACAATATCAACCAGCTGCTTCACGAGGTTTGTAGCTGAGCGATAGCCCCTTTCGTAAGTCCCTATGTTGTAGTGCCAGTCGCCGATGCAGTTGCACGTCTGCCACGGTTGCTCCACCATCTGATTGGGTGCACCGCGCTCCACGTCCCACGTCAAAGCTTTCTTCTGGTCTTCGCTCAGTATCTTTCCGAACACCACGCCTCGCGGGTTCTTATTATAAAGATGTGTAGCAATTTTGAGGCCGCAATCGCTCAAAGGATAGAAGGGCAGCACGGTGACGTCGAAGTAGATGAGGTCGGGGTTGTAACGGTTGATGGCGTCGAGCGTGCGGTTGTAGAAGTTCGTGACGAACTCCTGCGAGGGCGGGCAGGCACCATGGCTCCAGTCCCATTGCCCGTGAATGGCGCCGTTGTCCCACGAACCCTTGCTCATCGGGTGGTCTTGCTGATAGAGCATCTGGGGGTCAAGGCCTTCCCACCACTTGCCCTTGCCGTCTTCCTTACGAAGATTGCCGTCGTAATAGACGCCCGCTTTCTCGCCTTCGAGGTCGTAGCGCTGCGAAGGCTCGAACCACGTCCATGCATGGTCTGCGTGGAATGAAATGCCGAGCGGAAGTCCGTACTTCTTGGCCGCAGCAGCCCATTCTTCCAAGATGTCTCGCTTGGGTCCGATGTTCTTGCTGTTCCAGGGTTGGTACTGCGAATCCCATAGGTCGAAGTTGTCATGATGGTTGCCCAGGACGAAGAAATACTGTGCGCCGCACCTTTTGTAGCGAGCCACGAGGCTGTCAGGTTGCCAGCGCTCGGCCTTGAAGAGCGGCAAGATGTCCTTGTAGCCGAACTCCGATGGGTGCCCATAGTGCTCGCGGTGGAAGTTGTATTTGTAGTTCCCTTCCATATACATCTCGCGAGCCATCCAGTCGCCGCTGCCCTCTACGCATTGAGCACCCCAATGTGCCCAGATGCCAAACTTGGCGTTGCGGAACCATTCGGGCGTCTCGTGCTGCATGAGCGACTGCCAAGTGGGTTCATACTGCCCCGTCTGCATCTTCTCGTTTGCTTCGCTGACTGGAATCCTGTATGTCTCTTGTGCCTGTGCCGACACTGCGGCACAGACCAAGGCTAATGATAATAATGCTTTTCTCATCTTCTTTTTGTTATCACGTTATTCCTTTATGGCGTTAAACGCCTTTCCCTCGGCAAAGGTACGAAAACTTTTTCAAGGGAACAAAGGGTTAGCCTGTTTTTATTTGACGGGATGCAAAAGTTCACATTCGCTCCAACTTCCGAAAAAAACAAGAGATTTATTTTGTTAATCTCTCGCTTATTCGTACCTTTGCGCGATTTTTTGCAAAAACAATACTATGAGGAAAATAATTTCAATTATTATTGTACTACTGGCTATGCCAGTAATAGGCCACGCACAGCGCTTCACAGACAGCTTGGACCGTGGGCTTGTGGCTATGAAAGTGAGCGGCGGCGTATTCCTGAGTTGGCGCATATTGGCCGAGGAGTACTACGACGTGACCTATAACGTCTATCGTGACGGGCAGAAGCTGAATGATGCTCCGCTCAGTGTCTCAAACTATAAGGACACGAGTGGCACGGCAGCCAGCCAGTACACCGTGCGCGCCGTTATCAATGGAGAGGAGCAGACGGCCTCGAAGACCGTCTCGCCCTGGAGCTCGAGCTACAAGGAAATTGCGCTGACCCACGAGGGTATCAAGAGCACCCTCGTTCCCAACGACGCCACATGTGCTGACGTGGATGGCGATGGAGAGCTGGAAATCCTGATGAAGTTTGACAACCAGAGCGAGATAGAGCAGTCCTATCCGAAGAATGGTCCCAAAATAGACGGCGTTGATACAAAGGAATACGCTATCTTTGAGTGCTTCAAGCAGGACGGAACCCGCCTCTGGTGGGTGAATTGCGGCCCGAATATGGCGGACTTCCAGAACAACGAGCAGAACATCATCGCCTACGACTGGGACGGCGACGGGCGTGCCGAGGCGGTGATGCGTGCTGCCGACGGCACCGTCGTACACATGGCCGACGGCACGACCTACACCGTTGGCGACCCTTCAAAGAACGTGCGCTCCGCTACCGGTGGCGGCACCAACTGGTTTGTCACTACCGATGGAGAATACTTGCTCTACATGAACGGACTGACGGGAAAGCCGTACCAGTGCATTCCTTATCCATTGAAGCGTCTGGAGTCGGGCGAGACCGATTTGAACCGCGCCTGGGGTGATGGCTACGGTCACCGTGCCTCGAAACATTTCTTCGGTGCACCCTACTTCGACGGTCAGCATCCCAGCCTCTTCCTGGCACGCGGCATCTATACCCGCCACAAGATGGTGGCGTACGACATTGACCCCGCCACACATCAGCTGTCCGAGCGTTGGCGCTGGACATGCAACACCGACGGTCCGTGGAAGGGGCAGGGCTACCACAATTATTGTGTGGCAGATGTCGACTGGGACGGACGCGATGAAATCGTCTTCGGATCGATGGTCATTGACGACAATGGCAAGGGACTTTCCACGACAGGATTTGGTCACGGCGACGCTGAGCATGTGGGCGACCTGGACCCCTATCGTCATGGGCATGAGGTTTTCGCCTGTATGGAGGACAACCCGGGTACGAACTACCGGGATGCCACCACGTCGAAAGTCTATTATCGCTACACAGCCGCGAAGGATGTGGGGCGCTGCATGGCCGGCAACTTCACCAATAGCGTGCCCGGTTCCCTATGCACACCGACCGACATAGGCGCTATCAGCACAGTCACAGCTGGTGCCGTCAGTGGGCTGAGCGACACAGGCGTGAACCAGAACTTCCGCATCTATTGGGACGGCGACCTCTGCGAAGAGAGCTTCAACTATGTGAACGGCAAGAACACCGAGGGCTGTATTGCCAAGTACGGCTCGTGGAGTCCCATCTACACCTGTGCCGGTTCCTTGACCAATAACGACACCAAGGGCACGCCTTGCTTCCAGGGCGACATCCTCGGCGACTGGCGCGAGGAAATCATCATGCGCACAGCCAATGGCAACATCCGCATTTACTCCACGCCCACCGCAACGGGATGGCGCAACTACACCTTGTGGCACGACCATCAGTACCGCAACGCTATGGTGTGGCAAATGTGCGGCTACAACCAGCCGCCGCGCCCCAGTTATTTCCTCGGCGAACTGGAGGGCATCACCATTGCTCCTCCTCCTCTCACCACGTCAGGGCGTGTCTCTGTGGCAAATGGCTCATCCATTGGTTCCAGTCTGGACGGGCAGCACGTTCTGGTCTCTGGCTATGCTAACATGAACGTCAGCATAGCCGACAACCCACAGCCAACGGTGCTGACTTTCAATGTGCCGTCATGGGTGATGGGAACGGCTGCCAGCGAATGTGCCACACAGAATACGCAGATAAACTATACCTATTATACTTGTCGTGTGACGGGTAGTGGCATTCGTGGCAATGGTCGTCTGGTGAAGCAGGGCGACGGTACGCTTGTCCTGCCCAAGGCTGACTTTACCCATACGGGCGAGACCAATATCTGGGCTGGCATCTTGCGTTTCGATGGTCGCCTGACGGCCAGCCCCCTGTGGCTGAACCGCTTTACGCGCCTGGAAAGCACTGGCGGCGAGTTCACCTCGATAGCAGCTGACTATGGCTCGTCCATCGTGCCTGGTGGCACAAATAGCATGGGCACCATCACCGCCGATTCCATTTCGCTCGGCTTTGGCTCGCGTCTTGTCCTTGACCTCTTCGGCGATGGACAATGCAGCGACACCATTCGCACCCGCGCCCTCCACATAGAGCGCAAAACCAGTACAGCCTGGACGAAGGGCGGTCCAGAGTATCTGATGCCCGTCATTGAGGTGGTGGGACATCCTGCTGAAGGACAGTCATCCATGACAGCCGGCAGATACATCATAGCGGAGCTGGAGAACTTCTATGGCTCTGTTGACGACATCATTGTCGAAGGAATGGAAACCGAGAAGAAGCTGCTCTATGTCGAGGACGGACAGCTTGTCCTCGAAATCGTGGGACTGCGTGATGTTGCTACGATAACATGGACGGGTGCCAACGGTAGTGTCTGGGACGATGCCGAAACCAGCAACTTCCTCCTCAATGGCGAGAGCACGCTTTTTGTGGCAGGCGACGACGTGGTGTTCAACGATGAGGCACAGTCGAAGTCAGTCACCATCGCAGACAACGTCTATCCCGCTTCTGTCACAGTTGATAATACTGCCAATTATACCTTCAAAGGCTCAGGCAGTATCGCAGGCGACGCTGTCTTTATCAAGAAGAATACGGGAGCGGTGACGATGAACGTCGAGAATGCCTACACCGGCGGCAACCATCTGTATGGCGGCACGATGCGCGTTAACACCCTCTCCAACCAGTATTCTGCGACAGGCAACCTGGGCGGTGTGACCGACAATGCTGACCTGTTTACTATGGAGAGCGGTGCCACACTCCAAACGCTGAAGGCTGTGGAGATGGGTTCGCCCATGAAGATGGTGGGTGACAAGGGCGGTGTGCTCAATGCGTCGGCTGACTTCAAGATGAATGCGGCGCTTGCCGGCACCAAACTGACGAAGAAGGGTACCGGCTGCCTGTATCTGATGAAGGCCGGTTCGCTTGACAGCCTCGTCGTGACTGGTGGCGACGTAGCCATACAGAACAACACTGCCGTTCGTGCTGTCGAGTTGCAGACCGGCACGCTCTGGGACGACGTGCAGGCTACTTCCCATGCCATCTATGTTCCCAAAGGTAAAACGGCAACCTGGCAACTCACATGGGAGTACTATACCGCCTATGCCAACAAGCTGACGGGCGAAGGCACCCTCACCATCGTGCCGCGCAACGACAAGAGCCGCGTGCGTATCACTGGCGACTGGTCTGGGTTTAAGGGTGTCATCAAGCACACCAACAAGGATATCTGGCTTCCACTCGACATGTCTGGAGGTATGCCGAACGCAACGCTCAACATCGCCGATGGCTGCACGGTAAGCAATGTTGCCAAGACCTTCATCATAGGCAAGCTCATGGGCAGGGGAATGCTCAACGAGCCGGTACACAATTTCCGGAACCAAAACGGCGTCAGCGGCAACAACACCTGGGAAGTGGGCAACAGCTGGGAAGAAGGCGGCGACTTCACCTTCGACGGCATGTTCACCGATGCAGGCGGATCGAACAAGTGCATTTTCAATAAGGTCGGTACATGCAAGATGACCGTATCGGGGAAGAGTAGCCACAGCGGCACCACTACCGTCAAGGGCGGCGAACTTTGTTTGAAGTCGGGCGCACAGCTTGGCACTGGCAAGCTCACTGTTCAGAAGAATGCTGTGCTTTCAGGAATTACCACAGCTGCTGCACCGCTCAACAATTCCTCTGTTGCCATCAACGACGGCGCCACCCTGCGTGTTGGTGCTACGGGCACCGAAACCTCTGGCCAGATGGACTTCGGCGGCCACAACGTCACCTTCTCCAGCGGCTCCACATTGCAGCTTGGAGCAAATTGCGCGGCCACAGAGAGCAGTACAGGCTGTACCTGCCTCCAGAACATAGGTACGCTGACCATGAACGGCAATATAGAAATCTTCATTCCAGAGACGCATACACTCGCCGCAGGCGACAGCATCGTGCTGTGGAAGGACGTGGCTACTGTCAAAGGCACGCCCGTTTTGGCAAACGAAGCGATTGATTCAGAAATGGGTCTTTGCTGGGATACCAGCGACCTTGCAAAAGGCATCCTTCGCGTAACCTTCGACCCGACAGGCATTCAGCTTGTCCAGTCTTCAGAGACGGATATGCCGGCTTCTCCCATCTACGACCTTAATGGTCGCCGGGTGGCCGATGAGTACACAGGACACCTGCAAAAGGGAATCTATTTGAAAAAGGGGAAGAAGTTTGTGATTAGTGGTTCTCACTAATAGCGTATGCAAACCCTCCGTGCTGCGTTGGCAAACATAACTTGTCCTGTTTGCCAACGCAGCACGTTGTTTTCTGCACTTTAACTGGGCGTGTTCAAAAACTCCCTTGCTTTGGCGAGGGCAACGTCGATGTGCGGACAGATGTGGTCGGGATTCATCTTGTCGTAGAAGCCGGCCTTCTCCAACTGGCTATGCACCTTGGGCGTTACGCCGGAGAGGATGACGTGAATGCCCTGCTCGTGGTTCATCTCGATGAGGTTGGCAAGGTTATGGATGCCAGTCGAGTCGATGAAGGGTACTTTCCTCATGCGGATGATGCGAACCTTCGGACGGTCGTGGCCGATGTTCTTCATCAGGTCGTCGAACTTGTTAGCAATGCCGAAGAAGTAGGGGCCGTTAATCTCATAGACGGCACAGCCCTTGGGAATCACCAAATGTTCCTCGTTGACAGCCATATCCGAGGCGTCGCCAAGGTCTATCTCGTCCTTGATGACAGAAATTTCCGTGGTCTCCATGATGCGCTTCATGAAGAGGGCGCAGGCGAGGATGAGGCCTATCTCAATCGCAATGGTGAGGTCGAAGACAACCGTCAGGAAGAAGGTCACGCAGAGCACAATGACGTCGCTCTTCGGGTTCTTGAGCAAGCCGCGAACCGTTCGCCAGCCGCTCATGTTATAGGCTACGATAACCAGCACCGCAGCCAATGAAGCCATCGGGATGTACTCGGCGTATGGCATCAGGAGCAGCAGGATGGCAAGCAGCACGACGGCGTGGATGATGCCGGCAATGGGGGTCTTGCCGCCGTTGTTGATGTTCGTCATTGTTCTCGCGATGGCTCCCGTCGCGGGAATACCTCCGAAGAGCGGTGTCACCATGTTCGCTACGCCCTGCGCAATCAACTCCATGTTCGAGTCGTGCTTGTCGCTAATCACGCCGTCGGCAACCGTTGCAGAGAGCAGGCTCTCGATGGCTCCGAGGATGGCAATGGTGAAGGCGACGGGCATGAGCTGCTGGAAGAGTTCAAAGGTGATGCTTGGCACAACCATCTTGGGCAGCTGTGCCTGAATGTGGAAACGGTCGCCGATGGTGTCGATGCCCTCGATGCCGTATTGCTTCATGATGAGAACTGCCACCGTTCCAAGCAGGATGCCCCACAGCGAGCCGGGTATCTTGCCCAAGCCCGGCACCTTCTTCAACGCCTTGGGAGAGAAGATGATGACGAGCAGCGAGCCGATGGCGACGATGAAGTTCCAAAGGTTGAACGTCCCGATGTTCTCGGCATAGCTAATCCATTTGCCCACGAAGTCGCCGGGTGTCTTGAGTGGTATGCGGATAGTCTCGCCTGTGGTGCTTATCGCGCTCTGTGTCAAGCCGAGTATGTCGCTGATTTGTGTCGTAAAGATGGTTAGCGCGATACCTGCCGTGAAGCCGATGATGATAGGATAGGGGATGAACTTGATGACGACGCCCAGGCGGAAAGCGCCAAGGGCAACGAGGATGATGCCTGCAAGAATCGTGGCGATGAGCAAGCCCTGCAAACCATATTCGGGATTATTCACGATGCCGTAGATGATGACGATGAAGGCTCCTGTCGGTCCGCCTATCTGTACCTTTGTGCCGCCAAGCAGGGAGATGATGAAGCCTGCCACAATCGCGGTGATGATGCCCTTTTCTGGCGTCACGCCCGAGGCTATGCCGAAAGCAATGGCAAGCGGCAGAGCGACAATGCCCACGATGATGCCCGCCATGAGGTCTTTCATGAATGTTTCCTTGCTGTAACCCTTCAGGCAGCTAACTATTCTTGGTTTCATTCCTTTCATGTCTTTTCCTTTTTCGGCGCAAAAGTAGAAATAATTCTTCATTCTTAACTCTTAATTCTTAATTTATTTGTACCTTTGCAAGCAAATTATTAACTTAAATCAACGAAATTATGTTTGAAACATTATCTACTCCCATTATCGTGGGTTTGTTTGCGATTTGGTTCTGCTTCCTTCTGCTTTCTTACAAGGGACAGCCAAAAGGTCTATGGACACTTGCACTTGCCAACACAGGCGAACGCTTCGGCTACTATACGATGTTAGCCGTGTTTGTGCTCTTCCTGCACGACAACTTTGGCTTTGATTCCGGTTGGGCAAGCGAGACGTTCTCCAACTTCCTGTTTGTCGTTTATCTGCTGCCGTTGGTTGGCGGTATGCTTGCCGACAAGTATGGTTACAGCAAGATGGTCGTTCTGGGCATCATGATTATGTTCTTCGGTTATCTTATCTTGTCTGTACCTCTGGGTGGCGCAACGCCTGCGATAGTGGCAATGGCGGCTGGCCTCTTGCTCGTCTCGTTGGGAACAGGCCTTTTCAAAGGCAACCTGCAAGTCATGGTGGGCGACCTCTATAATGCTCCCGAGTTTGCCGACAAGCGCGACAGCGGCTTCTCGCTCTTCTATATGGCAATCAACATCGGCGCTTTGTTTGCTCCTACAGCTGCCATCAAGATTATGGAGTGGGCACAGAACTCGTTGGGTTACGACAAGGCCGACTCTTATCACTTTGCTTTTGCTGTTGCCTGCGTCAGCGTGATTGCTTCTATTGTTATTTACTACTTGGGCAAGCGGACCTTTGCCCATGTGATAGGCACGACGAAGAAAGCAGCAGTCTCTGCGAAGTCGCAAGAAGCAGAAATACCAGAGGAGAACGACACAAAGGAGCGCATCGTATGCCTCTGCCTCGTGTTTGCTGTCGTCATCTTCTTCTGGATGGCATTCCACCAGAACGGCTTGACGTTGACATGGTTTGCCGACGAATATACAGCGACGACTTCAACAGGTATCGAGAGCATGATGTTTGATGTGCGTAACCTTCTGGCACTCATCTTCATCGTTTATGGCCTCTTTGGTCTCTTCCAGTCGAAGGGCTTGGCTCGCCTCTTGGCAGTTGTGATGATTGTTGCAGCCGTGTTCTTCCTCCACAATATGGTGCCTGGTGCAGATGTTGAGACAGCCATCTCGGCTCCTATCTTCCAGCAG
Organism: Bacteroidaceae bacterium; assembly: GCA_017541265.1. Taxonomy (GTDB): domain Bacteria; phylum Bacteroidota; class Bacteroidia; order Bacteroidales; family Bacteroidaceae; genus Physcousia. The sequence continues at coordinate 18,054 of JAFXZK010000040.1, forward strand.
TTCAATCCTTGCTTTGTGGTAATCCTGACACCTGTCAGCGTTGCCCTTTTCGGTTGGCTTGCAAGCAAGGGCAATGAACCCAAGGCTCCCGTGAAGATTGGCTTGGGTATGCTTGTCGCTGCCGTTGCTTATCTGTTGCTTCTCATGAGTTCTGTCGGACTTCCTGCCGCTGATCCTGTGAACCATATACATCAGGCAAACGTCGGTCCGTCTGTTCTCGTTAGGACTTATCTCATCCTTACCTTTGCCGAACTGCTGCTGAGTCCAATCGGCATCTCGTTTGTCACGAAGGTTTCTCCCGTGAAGTACAAGGGCATGATGATGGGTGGCTGGTTTGTCGCAACAGCAATCGGCAACAAGCTTGTCAGCATTCCCGGCCACATGTGGGGCATGGACCTGACCATCGTCTGGGGCACCCTGATGGCAATCTGCCTGCTTGCTGCCATCTTCATCTTCTCCATCATCAAGAAGCTCAACAAGGTGGCTTAGGAAAGGTGAAAAATTGAAAAGGTAAAAAGGTTAAATAGTAAATTGTCAAATAGTAAATGAATGGATGTCTCGTTTCTCATAAAGCATTACTTTGAGCCGGGGCAGGATGTAACGATAGATGTCTTTGATGCAGCTTCGCTCTATAGCGTTTATCGGAATGTCATGCGCACTCTCACCTCGCACATGGAAATCGAGGTGAGTGTGTTGCAGGCTTTGAGTTATTGCTTCTATGAGGGAGATAGATCCTCAAAGTGTTGTTGAACACCGCACAGATGCAGAAGGAGAATATAACGAAGGATTTATTGAAACAGATGAACTGACATCGCTATGGTAACATTTCGCTTTGCAGATTACGACACAGACTTCGGTACGCGCGAGATGGGTGCTCGATTGCGCGAGAAGCTGATTCCACTCATAAAGGGCGACGACCGTGTTGTTCTGGATTTTAGTGGAGTGAATGTGGTGAGCAATTCCTTTGCCGACGAGTGCATTGCCAAACTGTTGTTAGAGATGCCTCTGGACGAACTGAAGAAGCGGACAACATTCCGTGGACTTAATCCCATGGCAGAGAAGAGTGTCCTCGTAGCTTTGCAGCGTCGTTATAGCGTAACAAAGCAAGCATCTTCTGAATGATGAAGCGCTATTTGTTTGCCCTGGTGCTGTTCGCCTTATGGCCAATGATTCATGCCGCCGAACTGAGCTTCAAGGTGACGTGCAAGTACCTGAACCTGCCCATTTCGCAGCAGGAGCCGCGGTGTCGCCTGCATTTCCAGGCGAAAGGCATCGACGACCTCAGCGTCGTGGCGCGCCTCTCTGCCCGTCCCGAGTACTGGGTTTTCAAGGACCTTACCGCCTACAAGGGCAAGACGCTGACGCTCACCTTTGATGGCGACGAGAAAGCTCTTGCGCAGGTCTATCAGGCAGACACCATCCGGGATGTTTCCTATATATATAAGGAAGCGTTTCGACCGCAGTTCCATTTCACTTCTCGTCGAGGCTGGCTCAACGACCCGAACGGCTGCATCTGGCACGACGGGCTTTATCATCTTTATTATCAGCACAATCCCTTTGAGCGCGAGTGGGAGAACATGACGTGGGGACATGCCACAAGCCCTGACCTCCTGCACTGGACGGAGCAGCCTCCGGTGCTTCATCCCGACGCGCTCGGCACGATGTACAGCGGCTCTGCTGTCTTCGACAAGGACAACACATCGGGCTTCGGCACGAAAACCAATCCGCCTATCGTCTATGCCTATACTGCCGACCGCAGCGAACGCGAGGTGCAGTGCATCGCCTACAGCCTCGATGGCGGCATGACGCTCCACAAGTACGAGGGCAATCCTGTCATTGACTCGCACGACAAATGGCAGACGCACGACACCCGCGACCCGAGGCTGTTAGCCTCTCCTAAATCCTCCCCTAAAAGGGAGGACTTAAAGTCACCCCTTCCCTTTAGGGGAGGGGAAGGGGGTGAGGCTTGGGTCCTCGTCCTCAACGAGCGCAACGGCCATAGCATCTATACCTCCGACAACCTGCGCGACTGGACGTACCAGAGCCACGTCAACGGCTTCTGGGAATGTCCCGACCTCTTCTCTTTGCCAGTTGACGGCAATCCGAACGATGTGCGTTGGGTGATGCTGGGGGCAAGCAATACTTATATGATAGGGCGTTTCGACGGCAAGGTCTTCACGCCGGAAAGCGGCAAGCACCGCTTCTCGACGGGTGCCATCTATGCTGCCCAGACCTTCAACAACGTGCCGGACGGACGACGCATACAGATAGGGTGGGCGAACATCGACCATCCAGGGATGCCCTTCCGCGGGCAGATGCTCCTGCCTACGGAACTTACCTTGCGCACAACAAAGGACGGCATCCGCCTCGTCAGCAAGCCCATCGCCGAAGTTGCTTCCCTCCTGAACCCCCTCTACTCCAGCAACAAAGCCCTAAGCGAACGCGAAGCCAACGAAGTTCTCCTTCTCCTTGGGGGAGGTCGGGAGGGGGCTTTTTTGCACGCCACCCTCAACCTCACCTATGCCACCAGCGCAGGCCTGCGGCTCAACGGACACAACATCATCGACTACGACCTTAACCGCAACACCATCAACGGCCAGCCTTATTCGCCCCAGGATCCCACGAGCCTTTCCCTAACGATGGACGTTTACATCGACCGCACGTCGGTTGAAGTCTTCATCGACGACGGCCTTTACAGCTTCTCAGCCCCCCTCCCTTCCTCCCCGGAAGGAACGATGTTCAATGTTCAATGTCCAATGTTCAATGAATTATCCTTCTGGGGAACGGACATCAATGTCACGAACCTCCGGATTGATGCCGTTAAGAGCATTTGGGAGTGAACCCCTGCCTGCCTTATGCCAATCGATAGTGCGTTAGTGCACCTTTGCCTTCGCGGACGAGACGCCCTTCGCGGACGAGGCGGTTCAGGAGGTTGGTGACGCGATTGCGGGTAAGTGTCTGTTCGAAGGCTGTGGCAACATCCTTGTGGGTAATGAAGCTTTTGTGGGCGAAGAGTTCCGAAAGGTGTGCCTCGACCTCGGCCTCCTCTGTCTGGAAAGCCATGCCGAAAGGCTCTTGTTCCACCTTGAAACGGCGCACCTCCGACAGCAGTTTGCGGTTTGGACGGAATTGGATGCCTTCAACGCGGACATCGCGTCCGTGGTAATTGCCATCCTTCAGCTCGATTCCACCCTTCAGGGAGAGGCGGAAAGTGCCGATGCCGGGCAACGAGACAGCGTTGCCTTTCTCCAGTTCGTGCAGGATGACATTCTGCATCGTAATCAGTGCAGCCGTCAGTTCGCCCTTGGGCATCACAGAGGGCAGCCGGGAACTTCCGCTCTGGAACTCCACGGCATCCACTGTTGCCCTACACACTGGCTGTGGGCGAAGTTTCCGTAAATCAGATTGTTCAGTCGCTTTCGTTTTCTTCCCCTCGCTGGGGAGCAAGCCGCGCTTGGCAATTGTAAATGTGATAGGCATAGTTGTATTATTGTGTTTTTCTTCGCAAAGATAGCAGTTTTTTTTCATTTCACCAAATCTTTCCCAAAACAAATGCAGTGTCGTCCATTGCTTTGTCATGACAAAGCAATTGCTTCATCATGACCAAGCAATTGCTTCATCATGATGAAGCAATGAACGGTCCACGTTGTCCTGAACGACGGGAATGGTTAATCGGAGTAATACCCCTTGTGTACCTTGTCGTCGGGGCACAAAGTTATGGGCAACTTACTTGAACAGTTTGATTTCGCTGAGCTGGAGGCGTGTGCCGTTTGTCATGCCGATGAACTCGAAGCGATAGTAGCGGAAGGAACCCGAGGCGGCAGGCTTGAAGCGGTACTCCTGCTCGTTCTCGTCGCGCAGGCGGCGGTTGCCCTTCTGTTCGTCGAGCGTCGTCCAGTTTTGTTGGTCGTTGCTGCCGCTCATGCGCCACGTCACAGGATTGCGGTCGGGGTAGGTGTGTGTGTCGTCACCCGTATAGAAGCGGTACTCGCTGATGACAGTGGGCTGGTTTGTATCGAGGACAATGGCGTAGGGCATCTGCTTGGGTTCGTCGATGCACCATTTCGTGAAGAGGCGGCCGTCTGCAGCCATTGCCGCACTCTCCTTGCCGTCGCGGCCTGTGCCGCTCACGAATGTTGCCTTGACAGGTGTCTGGGGCTTGTCATAGAGGTTGATTTCGCTGAGCTGGATGCGTGTGCTGCCAGCCATGCGGAAGAACTCGAAGCGGAAGTAGCGGAACTTCTCCTTGGCTCTTGCGCCTTTGGGTGCGTAGCGATTCTCTTGAAAGTCCACGGCGGGAAGGCTGCGGTTGTTCTTCTGGTCGTCGATGGTTGTCCACGTTTGCTTGTCGTTGCTACCGCTCACGCGCCACGTCACGGGATTGCGGTCGGGATAGCCGCTTGTGTCGTCGGCTGTAGCTAAGCCATATTCGGCAAGGCTTGTCTGCTGGCCTGCATCGAGGACAATAGAGTAGGGCAGCTGGCTGGGTTTGTCGATGCACCATTTCGTGGAGAGGCGTCCGTCGCACACCATTGCGGGGCCTTCGTCGTCGTTGGGACCTGTGCCGCTCACGAGTGTAGTCTTGATGGGAGCCTGAGCCAATAAGAGTGAAAAGTGAAGAGTGAAAAGAGAAAATAAGGGGATGAAGCGTTTCATATTGTCTTAATGTTAGTTTTTCCTTGCAAAAGTACAAAAAAACTATGAACTACGAACCATGAACAATGAACTTTTTCGTACCTTTGTGCAGAAATTAGACGAATCATAATTTTAACATATAATTTCCATGTAATTGTTCATATAATTATTAATGATAAATTCGTGGGCTATTCATGGTAATTAGTGTTAAAGGTTTTACCTGTTCTGGCGGATTCCCCGTTCTCCCCGTTCTGGCGGATTCCCCGTTCTGGCGGATTTGCAATCCGCCAGCATAGAATATAAGCATTTGTAATGCGATAAAAAGATATGTCGGGATTACAAATCCCTATACTCTTCACGGTCGGATTACAAATCCGCCCGAACAAAGGAACAAAGAGCTGAACGATAGATATGTCCCCCGTTCTGGCGGATTTGCAATCCGCCAGTAAAGAATATAAGCATTTATAATGTTAACAACTATAACTATGAAACTCAAATCCCTTCTTGCAGCATTCCTGCTCCTTTCACCTTTTCACCTTTTCACCTTTTCGCCCCTAAAGGCGGAGCCTGTCGATTACGTCAACCCCTACATCGGAAGCATCAGCCACTTGCTGGTGCCCTGCTTCCCGACCATCCAGTTGCCGAACAGCCTGATGCGCATCTATCCTACGCGCGGCGACTATACCACTGAGATGCTCGACGGCCTGCCCATCGTCGTCACCAACCATCGTGAGCGCAGCGCTTTCCGCCTGAGCATCACGCAGGGCGAGGCATCTGGCAGCATCATTCCTGTCACTTGGGACAACGAGCGAATCACGCCCTACGACTATCAGGTGCAGATTGCAGACAATAGTATCGACGTACACCTGGCTGTCTGCCATCAGAGCGCCATCTACGAGTTCACCCTCTGGGACCCCTCCAAGCCAACCACCATTATTCTCTTCTCCGAGAACGACAAGGTGAGTGTCGACGGGCGCAATGTCTCTGGCTGTCAGCGGCTGAGCCGGAACATGTCGATATATTTTGATGGTGAGTTCAGCATCGAACCGGTTGTGCCAGTCAAGTCAGACAAGTCGGACAAGTCGGACAAGTCAGACAAGTCAGAGAGGGTCTTCTTCCCTGCCGGCACAAAGAAGATTCAGTTCCGCTACGGCATCTCCCTCATCAGCACCGAACAGGCCAGGAAGAACCTCGTCCGTGAGCAAGGCAAGGCGTTCGACATCGCCAAGGTCGTGAAGGACGGCCGCAAGGAATGGAACGAGACCCTGAGCAACATCCTTGTCGAGGGCGGCACCGACGACCAGAAGACAGTCCTCTACACCTCCTACTACCGCACCTTCGAGCGCCCCGTCTGCCTCAGCGAGGACGGACGCTACTTCTCTGCTTTCGACGGCAAGGTGCACGACGACGGCGGCAAACCCTTCTACACCGACGACTGGATTTGGGACACCTATCGTGCCGCTCATCCCCTGCGCGCCCTCATACAGCCCGAGAAGGAAGAGGACATCATCGAGAGCTACTTCCGAATGGCAGAGCAGATGGGGACGAAGTGGATGCCCACCTTCCCTGAAATGACGGGCGACACGCGGCGCATGAACAGCAACCACGGCGTGGCGATGGTGGCGGATGCGCTCTGGAAGGGGCTGAAGGTGGATGCCGAGCGCGGCTTCGAGTATTGCCGTAAGGGTATCGAGGAGAAGACGCTGGCTCCCTGGAGCGGCAAGCCTGCCGGATGGATTGACCAGTTCTACAAGGAGCACGGCTACATCCCGGCTCTGGCCAAGGGCGAGGAAGAGACAGACCCCAATGTGACGGGCTTCGAGAAGCGTCAGCCTATCGCCGTAACGCTCGGCACAAGCTACGACGAGTGGTGCCTCTCCCGTATTGCCGAGTTCATGGGCAGGAAGGACGAGGCTGCCAAGTACCTTGCCCTCAGCTACAACTACCGCAACGTCTGGAATGCCGAGACGCGCTTCTTCCATCCCAAGGACAAGGACGGAAACTTCCTGCCCGACTTCGACTACCGCTTCGGCGGCGGCATCGGTGTCCGAGAGGCCTACGACGAGAACAACGGCTGGACCTATCGCTGGGACGTGCAGCACAACCTCGCCGACCTTGCCCACCTGATGGGAGGACGCGAGGCAATGGCACGCGAACTGGACCGCACCTTTGCCGAACCGATGGGGCGCGGCAAGCGGGAGTTCTACGAGCAGCTGCCCGACCAGACGGGCAACATCGGGCAGTTCACGATGGCCAACGAGCCGTCGCTGCATATACCTTATATATATAACTATGCCGGAGCACCCTGGAAGACGCAGAAGCGCATCCGCCAGTGCCTCGACACATGGTTCCGCAACGATGTGATGGGCATCCCGGGCGACGAGGACGGCGGCGGCCTGACCAGTTTCGTGGTCTTCTCCTCGCTCGGCTTCTATCCTGTCACGCCCGGCTTCCCTGCCTACAACATCGGTTCGCCGCTGTTCACGGACATCCGCGTCAAGCTGCCGTCAGGCAAGGAGCTGCACATCGTGGCCAAGAACAGCAGCCGCGAGAACAAGTACATCCAGAGTGCCACCCTCAATGGTAAAGTCTGGGACAAGCCCTGGTTCAGCCACGACGACATAAAGAACGGCGCCACCCTCGTCCTTGAAATGGGCAACCGCCCCAACAAAGAGTGGGGCACCTCCGAAACCGCCACACCCCCCTCCGCCCCCCGGCGTCCTTAAAGGGGTCAGCGGATTTTCCCGGTTGGCAGAGGCTTGGCTAATCAAGAATAAAGTTGTACCTTTGCAGCATGGAACATACCAAGTTGCTTAGGGAGATACTCCCAGATGTACTGATAGACA
>JAFXZK010000041.1 GCA_017541265.1 Bacteroidaceae bacterium
ATAGACAGGGCAGACATGGGTAAAGGACGCATCCACCATTTCAAAGAGGCGTTGGTCTTTTGCGGAAAGCGTTGACATTTCAACAGCCGTACCAAGGTGTACGTTACTATTGATTTGGGAGGGAGTCAGTACAAGGCACTGACCCGGATCGAGACGGTCATAGTCCAGGTCGGTATTGTAACCGACATCGCCGAATTTCCATTGTGTGTTCCAATAGAAATATGTCATGGCCGTCGTACCCTGCCCCTTTCCTTTCAGTTTCTTCGTCGCCTTGCAGAACGAGCCGCTATATTGAGGAAGATGGATGCCGCTGTAGTCATAACGTCTCATCTCCAACCAACCTTTCTTCGAGTCGTCGCCGTACATGACCTCCTCACCGTGCCAAATCATACACGTCTTGCCTGCGTTGCAAGCCTTGGCAAGTGAAATGCGCCCTGAGTTATCGTCGAACGTAATGTCGTTGGCGGCTTTCACGGCACGTTTCTCCGTAGAGCCAGGGAGAGCGGAAACGCAGTTCTGGAGCACCTGCTTGGGTGAAAGTCCTCTCTCCCATACGCGGATGCCGTAGATGTCTATATCTGCTCCGCTACCGCGACCGTCTGTTCCGACCTGTCCGATGATAATGCCGCTATTTGACAACGCACCCGTGCAGAACTCCGTGCGGTTAGACGGGTTGTAGCGCGTTTCTCTGACAATGACACCATTCAAATAGACACGGACAAGGTTTATTGTGCCGTTTACGGAAGAAGCATAACCAGAAGTATAGCGGGCGTCGTTGCTCACATTCGGCGTCACGCCTGGTGTTATCGTGATGGAGAGATGTTGCCGTCTGCCTTCAGCCCAGCGGAAGTCAGTCGTAGCCTCGTTATTGTCTGTAACACACCCCATCGTGCCTATCATGGGACGCAGGCGCAAGCCGAGGAAATGTCCTGCTGTGCCAGTACCTTCACAGATGCGCAGCACGGGGTCATCCTCGTTTGTGACATTGTTAATCTGGAAGTCAATCTCTATGGCCAGTGCCTTTGACGAAGCAGGAGCCGTATAGAAGTGGTTGAACGGATTGTAGCCGATTGTCAGCAAACGGCCCGACGGAACGCGCAGCACCTTCTCGCCGTTATCGTCTGTTGCCCAACCGTCCGAAGCGTCCATCTTGAAGGAGTTGCTCCATTCGCTCGTCACCACGGCGTTCCCATTCCTGGCATTGAGGATGGACTTTGGCGTCGTCTCGTCATTGTCGCGAGACTTCGGGTTCAAATGGAATACCGAGTCGGCTGTCGGCTGGAAGCCACTCGTGTTGTCAATTGTGAACTGGCGCGGAGGACTGAGCAGGGCTACACCAGTTGACGAGAGGGCATGAAGACGGGCAATATAGGTGTCCTGTGATACAGCCGTCTCGACCTCCATTGTGGCAAGCAGTTCACGATCGCTTCCAGGTGTGACGCTGACGGGCAGGCTCACATACTCCGTATGCTCCTCGGAGAGGTTGGGAGAGTCGGCCACAACGAAGCGCACAGCCATGTTCTGCGACGTGTTGTTGATATAGATGCCATTGTCAAGGATGGGATTCCATACCCAATAATGGCAGATGAGCGACTGCACGAAGTTATCGACGCTTTGTGCCATCTGCTGTATCAGCACCTTTGGACCAACATTCCCAGCCGTAGATGGTTTCAGAATCAGGAGCTGATGTACGATGATGTCGGATGTGATGGCGTCATCGCCGGAGCCGTATGTCAGCCATGCAGTCAGAGTATGCACGCCGCTGTCCGTCAAGCCCATCGTGCCGGCATCGTCGGCAATCGTGTAGTTTATCTCGCCTGTTGCCGTGATGTTCGCTGTCGTCTCGTCGTATGTCTCCGTGCCTGCCGTGTTCGTCATTTTTACATGCAGTGTCTTTGCCACATTACCCTGCAAGGTGAACTTCAGGCCGAAACTCGTCGCGGTGTCGCCGATGCGAATGGGAGAAATCCAGTCCGTCGTCGCCATCGAGATACCCAGCGTTACCGTCTGCAAGTAGATGACGACGCGGTTTGACGACATGACAGCCGTGTCACCTGCGGCATTCGTATAGATATAGCTCTGTATTGAGAAGCGAATCATCACGGAGCCGTCGCCGCCCGTGTCTGCCATGCTGCCGACGTCAATCACATTCGGGAAGCTGTCATCCGTGAGACTTTCGGCGATACCCGTCAAGCCAACGGTTCCTACGATGTCCCATGACAATCCGCCGTTACCAGAACGCTCTATGACGATGTTCGGCTGGCGGTCATAGTTCGCTGCATCGCCCGTGCCGTTTGGTGGGTAGTGCCATGCAAGCACGCGCAACGGCACTTCAAAAGCTGCGCCGCGCTTCACGACGAAGGGATTGGCCTGCGTGCTGCCAGTAAGACTTGTAGAGAGTGACAGTGTATAACTATCAACCTCTGTGGCAGAGATTGGAAGCTCCGCACAGAACAGCCGCAAGGCAGCCACCGACGATGACAGGCTCTCACCAGCAGACAAGGCATTAAATGCCGTCAGATAGGTTGCCTGATCTGTCGCATTTGCGAACCCCCACAACTCGTAATGGTTTGATGCGTTCGGTGCAGGCGAGAAGCAGGTACTGCCGCATTTCGTTCCGAACTGCGCCTTGATAAACCGTTCGACCTCGCCACGATTCATGCCCCACTCCACTCCTGGAGGTATGGTTATGCCGTAAACGGTCTGCGCCTCGTTAGTTTCGTTCTTTCCTCCCCAATCCTGCGAGAGGTTACTGAGCTTGTCACTGCCCTCAATCGTTATTTTCTTTGCCATAACAGATATAGATTGTTAATAAGTAAATCATCAAATCGTAAATCTTACCATGCCTCGCTGCGGAACCAGCCTTCGCTACGGAACCAAGCGGAGACATACATTGCCAGTGCAGCGGCCATCATCAAAAGTCTTCTGCGGAATGTACTCATATTTCAGATGAACTTGAATCAGTATTCGGCTCATCGCCCAGACTTGAGTCAGAGCCTGCTGTCGTATCGGAACTTGAACTGTCTTCTAACTCAATCAAGTCGGAGCTGCTCGAATCAGAGTCTGCATCAGAATCGGAGCTGTCAGAATACCAATCGGAACTGCTCGAATCCTCAGAAGGCTCCCACCCCGCATAGACGGCAAGTTTGTTCAGGATGCTCACTTGATAGGTGTATCCGTCTTCCCATTCGGGTTCTTCGACCCACCGCACGCCGTTTGGCATTGACAGCGAGAAGTTGTCGCCGTTCACCGTGAACTCCATCATATACTCATTGGCAAAGCCAGACGGTCCAGATTTGAAGGATGTGATGGTGAGTGACGATACCCTGCCCCATTTGTTCAGGACATTGGGCTTTATGGATACGGATGTCCGCGTCTGCGAGACAATCTTCGGCGCAAGTTCCGAGATGACCTTCGTCTGTGTCACCTGTCCGCCTATGACGATATAGCCGTCATTGTTGATGGAAATCTCGAATCCAGCCATAAGGTACGCTTTCACCAACTGAGCAGAAATGCGTATGGCTGCCTGCGAGCCGTCACCGCCACTCGTGCGGTTAGCTTGTAGGAGGAAGTAGTCGTTGAGTTCGTTCAAGGCCGCAGCGGTCTGAAACGGCGCGAGAATATCGCGAGTGCTGATAGTGTCTGCCATATAGGATGCTTAATTATTGTTTTACTTTGAGGACGCCGTTATCGACATAGAGCGTTCCAGATGGCGCACTTCCTATATCAGAAGCTGTTGGCAAGCCGCCTGCACCAGACCATCCATTGCTATATATCCGAGGCCATCCATTGCTATCGACATATATTTTGAGACGCAAGAAGCCATCGTTGATGTTTGTTCCAGTGGCTCCATAAAAAAATTGCAGTTCGCCAGGCGAAAGGGCTGCTCTTTGTTTTGCTATTGGTATCCCATCAGAAAGGGTTACATCAGACAAAATAAGCCTTCCCTTCGCTATCCCATCGCTGTTGTTGGCAACAGCACCCAATGAGAGGATGTCGCCTGCCACATCATTTATTATTGTGGTTGCGGCAAAGCCAAACCACTCGTCATAGCCATATACGCTTGTCGTCGATGATTCAAATACCAGTGTTCGTGCAGAAGATGACGAATTAAGCTTTAGTGTCGCCGAGCCAGTTGTTGCTGGCTTCAAGTCAATCTTATCTGCTGTAATCTCCAAGTCACCGTTCTCCTTGACGTTGAAATTGCCACCAGCAGCTATCATCGTGCCTTTTTTCAGGTTGACCGCCCAGCTTGGAGCGAAGTGCGGGCTGTTAGCAGTTCCATTCGCACCGGCTGCATCTGTTGCATCAAAAAGTGTATATGCAGCCCTTTCAACGCTTCCAGAACCATTGTTGTATGTCACGATGTTGTCTGCACTTACAGATATTCCTGTTCCAGACGATGCCGTGCCATTGATGATAAGCGGACTTGTTCCGCCATAATGTACCTTACCATATTGGCTAAACATCCAGTCCCCGCAGAACACCGCGCTTGACATCATGCCATAGTCAATAATGCCGAATTTGACAAAAACGGTATCCATCAGCTCAATCTCTACCCATTTGTCCGATGCGCCTGGCACATCACTTCCTGTAGCTGACGAGCTGTTAAGGTAATAGTATTTTTCTCCGTGTACGACATACGGCTTACCATTACTGCTCACAGAATAGGTGCGTGTCACGTCCCATTTACCTGCGGGATAGAGCATCGGCCCTGCGGGACCTGCGCTGTCAAGAATCTTTCGCACGGAGCCAAAGCTTGAAGCTGTCAAGACAGCATATTCGTCTTCGCTTATGGCCTGAGCCTGTATCGAATAGCACGGGTCGCTCGTACCTGGAATTTCTCTTTGCCATCCGTTGAGAGCCGCGCTGCCCGCCTCTGTCGTCAAAGAGGAATTGACATACAATTTGCCGTCAGAGAATTTATAGTAGAGCGGTCCGGTTATTCCATGTTGTGATATAGCAGTGTCGCTTCGCTTATAAAGTACAATAGGTGCCGAATTGACGCCATTTTTAACAAGACTTACAGAGAATGTCTTTCGGTACTCGTAGCTTCTTCCAGCAAGGCCGACCTGAACGGTCAGGCCAAGAACAATGACAGATTTATTATATGTATTTGGGATGCTCGAAAGGATAAGCCCATATTGTGAATCTGCTATATCTGAAGATGCAGAAGGACTTGTGGATTCAGGAGCCGAAGGTACTGAGCCTTCGGAAGAGTCTGAAAGTTCTTGGTCGCTTGACGAGCTGGAACTGTCAGCAGACGAGCTTTCTGACGAAGAACTGCTTGATGTCTGTTGTTCTTGTTCCAGCTCTCCGAAACGGATGTCCCATCCCGCGCCTCCGTCAGTTTGGTAAAGGCATTCCAGGCCATTTGTATCCGTCCATGAAACAGGGCTACCGTCTATATCGAGTGCCACGCTTTCTATAGTTGGCAGGACGGGACTACCGACAACATTTGCTACAAGCGCCGCCTGTATAGGGAGTCCTTTATAGGAGTTTGACACGGAATTTAGCTGAACAGAAGTGGCCGCTGGCACGAATTGGACATCTACAATAGAGGTGTCTAAATGTCCGATACTGATAGGCAGACTTTTAACCGTACTGAAGATACCCTCGCATACAACGGTAAAAGTTGCCGTCGCTTCTTTCATGCGACGCATACGCTCATACCATTCGTCGGTCATAACATCGTCGCTTGTTCCTGCAACGCCGTCTTTGATGTTGTCAATGCCTACGATATAAACCGTACCATTGCTTACCATGAGCGTACAATCGCCTGCCTGCGGGTAAATCTGATATTGCCCGATGCCAGGAGCTGCGCCGTTAGGGGCAAGTGTGAGGTATTTGTTGCCGCGTCGAACCGTGACGGCAGTATGCAGGCGATAAGTGCGATATGCGTCCTCTTCAGTCCATAAACCACCTTCCACGTTGCCGAAGTCGTCCACCATGATTGCGAACGACTGCATATCCATTTCAACGGTCCAGGAGCTTATGTCTTCGTGTGGGATATTGATGGTACGCTCGGCAATGACATTGTTGCTCTCGTCGTATGCCCTGATGGTGAAGAACGTCTCTTTGCCAAGCTGACCGAGGTCATTGCGACTCTGAGTATATAGGAGGTTAATTGAGAAGTGACCGTCGCTCACCGTACCTTCGCCTTGCCATGCCGCATCTTCTTCCGAAGAGCCAGTGTCGCGCGTAATTTCCCAATGGTCGGCTTCTATTGGTGTGTCCCATCCTTCTATGAGCCATGCTGATACCGTGACCGCTTCCCCGAATGGGACAGGTGATACCAGCGTGTCTGTCGTGTTATCGCCAAGAGCGATGGCGACGTTCATGCGGATTGGTAAGTCGGTATTGTTTATGTCCCATACATTGTTATACTGCTCTGTCCCAAGGACACCAGTATCAAGAGTTACTGTGCGCTGGTTATCGACAACCTCGCTTACTTCACCGAGACGGATATACCAATAACTCTGGTTGCTTTCAATCTGTTTCTGTCCGAGGTAGTAGCACTGCGTCAGTCCTGGACTCTCGTTTATAACAGAAGAATGCGTGTCGAGCCATTCCCCATTATGATACACTTGCTTGGCAAAAACAAGATAAGCCCTATATCCATTCGTCTGCGGATTCCTGTTGATGCGGGCGAATATCGTATATGGGCCATCACCACCATTAAGCCTGCGGTTCCTGCCAGTCAGCGTCCACTCCTGAAACTGACTATCAACAAAGCCGAGGTCGCTATTGTCCTTGGCATAGACTTTTATCTTCGTGCCATTTTGGATATATACAGCAAGGTCGTTTTTTGAGTTGTTCGCATTCGGTGTGATGCTTATTGCGTTTGGGTTGATGTAATAGACAGGATTTGAGCGAGCCATAGTGTCATTTGCCAATTTTACGATTTGATTACAATTTAATTGTTTTTGTTCCTGCGTCAAGGGCAGATTGCCCTTGACTAAGCCGCCACTACATTGTAAATTCAAGATGACGTAATACCAATACGACGCGATGACAATAAATAACTTCTTTCGCCACAAGGCAAAGCCGACTCCCCTACCCCTTCGCATAGAAGGCGTAGGAACTGCGCCCATTACACCTTCACCAGACGATGCAGAGTTTGCTGCAAAAGCTCTGTTGGATGCTGATGCTGGCCGCAATAAGGACACGTTGATGTTACGTCACAACGAAAAGACAACACCAGAGAAGGGCAGTCCGGCATACTATGCCATACTGTCTTCTCGTATCCGCGAAACACGCGCCACCGAAGCACGCCTCGCAACACGCTACGTCGCGTATGCAGAGCAACAGTTGGCTCTCAACCACCCCGCGAGCGTCGTCGCTGTCGGTGGCGCACTCGCGGAGATAGAGAAAGGCCTTTATGACCGCATCGACATTATCGAGCGTGAGGGAGGCGAACTTAAACGCCGTTGGCAGCATTGCCTCGCAACGGTCACGGTGCGGATGATGCAGAAAGGACTTTATAGCACTACTTGAAAATATGGCAGAAGAACCGCTTTGGAGACAGAGAGACCCGTTTGGCGATAAGATATGGTCCACGTCATTTGACTGGAGGGACGAACGTGTCATGCAATACATCCGTGCCTTCATTCGACACGGCGAGGTTGACTCAAAGAAGAATGTCAAGCGTCTTGATGCCATCAAAACAGGAAAGTTGGTTCGTAGTATCGGATGGAAAGCATGGTCAGACAGCGGTGGTAATGCTGAGGTATTTCAGGAAACTTACCTCAAATACGGTCAGTTTGTGGAATTGGCCGTTGGCTGGAAGAACAAATACAAACCTATCGACCCGATTATGACACGTCAGTGGCGTCCTATTCCTGTAGCCGGTCGTAAGCGTAAGGCAAAGCCACACTCTACTGCAGAAATGCGTAAGCAAGCCAAAAAGTTTGAGCGGATATTGCTTGACCACTTCTCGTTTGTAGGGCTTGGCTTCTTGGTTTATGCCGCAGGAGCGAACCGAGCGAATTATGAAGAGCTTAACCGCCTGATGATGTCAAAAAGAAAGTAAATTGTAAAACCTCAATAGTAATACGACTATGAGCAACAAAATTGCATTAGCAACCATTCAGTTTAAGGCAGATGCCACTGGCGCAAACGCCGCCCTGGAGTCTATGCGTGAAAGCGCAAAAAAGGCAGAAGAAAAGGTTGAAGAACTGCAGAGAGCATTCGATAATGGCATCAAAACCATGAAAGATGCCAATGGCGTTGAGTTTGATGTTGCCAAGAGACTGAAAGAGGCAAACGCAGAAGCAAGAAGTTTCAGAGACGGTATCAGTCAGTTGATAAAAGGTGCTACGGCGTTAGAGGCTGTGGTAAAGAACATACGTCTGGGTGAAATCGAGAAGAACACAAGGGGCGAACTGATAGGTGCAAGGAATGCGCTTAACCTCCGCAGACGCAACCTCAAAGAGGAAATGCCAGACTACGCCGAGAGGAAGGCCGATTTTGATAGTGCTGAGAACGAAATCAACAAGCAGCTAAACCGCATCGACCATGACACGGACAGGCTGTTGCAAACCCTCCGTGATGGCGGTTCCGTTGCCAAAGAGGTTATCGAAAAGGAGATTAAGGGTCTTGATGATATGCTAAGGCTTATTCCCGAGACTACAGAGGAATGGAAGAAGTATGCAGCTCAGCTGAAGGAGATTCAGGGTTATGTTGGTAACATGCGCAAAGAAGAACTCAAGCAGGCGACAAGCATTCTTGGCGAAAAGGACCTTGGGCAATACAATGAGACACAAATCAGAAAGGCAATCGATGCTGGCAAGGAACTGATAAAAACCTACGAAACGGCAAGTCCAGAAGCAAAGAAGCTGGCCGCAGAAATTGTCCGTGCCGAGGAGCATGTGGAGCAATATGGCGTAAATGCGGAACGCTCTGCACGTAAAGAAGCAAAGGCTGTTGAAGAAGCGGCAAGGAAGCGGAAGGAGTCTGACGACATGATGCAACAGCAGCTGCAAAAGGGGGCCAGTCTCACGGAAAGTGCATTAAAGCAGCAGGAAGCATATTGGCGTAAATTGATTGATGACCCGAAGACCGCAGCATCCAGTTTACAACAATACCAAGCCAACCTTGCTCAGGTTAAAACGCTGCAAGAACAGATGGCATCCGGTTCTATTGCGACAAAAGGGCAGGAGGCCTTGGCATTCTTCAGGGGAGACACCAGCAATGCAAGTACCACCCAAATTCAAGAGCAGGCCAAGGCCCTGAAATTATATCGTGACTCTCTGCCAAGAAAAACAGAAGCCACCGTAATCAATGAGATAAACGGCTATCTTGAAAAGGCAGGTGCTATTTCCGAAAAAGCGGCTGCAAAAACAATGTCCTTTAAGCAGGCAATGCAAATAGGCATTTCCGCAGGGAGTGGGAACTTCAAGGGCACAACCGAGCAACTGAACCTCGCCAAAAAGACGCTGGAAGAAATGTCGCAGGGTGCCGTAAAAGGTGGCCTCGCATGGAGGAGGATGCAGGAACAGCTCAGCAATGTCAATCTTGAATTGGCTCGGACAGGTCATATCTCTGGGGAAGTAAAGGGCATCCTTGACAAGCCCAAAGGTCATTCGTTTAATGAGCTGAAGCAAGCCGTTGAGCAAGGACGTATTGCTCTGAATAACATGCGCCGTGACACCGCCGAGCAGCGCAAAGAATATGATAAATTAGCTGCAAGCATCAAGTCTGCTGACAAGGAAATGAAGAACCTCGGCGAATCGAGCAGAGGAACAGCGACTTCCTTCGAGAAGGCATGGAGCCGACTGAAGACATATATTGGTCTTTATGTCAGTGCGGCAGTTGCCATGCAGAAGGTAATTGGCACGATGGGCGATTTGCTCACCCTATCTGACAAAATGGGTGAGGTTCGTAAGACAACGGGATTTACGGCAGACGAAGTAGGCCGCCTTTCAGATTCTCTTGCGAAGATGGACACCAGAACGAGCCTTAATAGCCTCCTCGAATTGAGTGTAACAGCCGGACAATTAGGCTTGAAGACAGAACAAGATGTCAGAGGTTTTACAGAGGCTGCAAACATGCTGATGGTTGCGCTGCCTGAAATGGGTAAGGAAGGTGCAACCGCAATGCTTAAAGTCGCATTGGCAACCGGCGAAATCAACAAGATTAAAGAGCAGATGCAACAAGGGCTGATTGAAGGCACAGATGCCGTGTCGGTCGCTATGACAAAAATTGGTTCTACCATCGATGCTCTTCGTGCCAATAGTGCCGCTGCTGCACCTGCCATCACTGACTTCGTGAAGCGTGTCGGTGCCGTCGGTGCTCAGTCGGGTATCACTATAGACCAGGTCGCTGCACTTGGTTCAACAGTAGATGCTCTCGGCTTACGAGTTGAGATGTCCGCCACTGCCATTTCGCGTATGATTCCAGCAATTAAGAATAACGCCTTTGCCGTAGGAGAGGCGATAGGACTTACTGCCGAGCAGATAGAAGAGATGTATGAGCGCGAGGGCGGTGCTATGGAAGTGTTCTTGATGGTTCTTGAGAAAATGCGCGGGAAGGATGCAGACAGCATTGAGCAAATGCTTGGCAAGGGCGGCATGGCTAACATGATGAAGGAATTAAACCAACAGGGTGCTCGTGCTGGAATTGTGTTCGCCGGACTGTCACAAAACATTGACGAGTTGCGCAGGCAGTTGGTTATTGCCGAAGATGCCTACGAAGAGAATGTCGCTATAATGGACGAGTATAACAAGATGAATGAAACGGCTGCAGCGAAGTGGGCACGCTTGAAAAACGAAATCGAAGAAATGTTCGTTAGCAGCAAGGGCCAAAGCATCCTCGGCGGAATAATAGACAAGCTAAGAGCCGTCGTAAATTGGATTGCAGAAGACGGCATTCTTGTTAAGGCACTGAAGGGAATTATGGTCTATTGGGCATTCATAAAGCTTGACCTTGCAAACGGTTTTTTAGTAATCGCAAGGGGGTTTAAGAACATGGGTGTTGCACTTCTTGGAGGTCTCAATCAGATTGGCGTAGCCTTGTTTGGTATGACAAAAATGTCCAAGGGGCTGACAAAGGCATGGAAAGAAATGGACGCCACGATGAAAGCGAACATCTTTATTGCTCTCGGGGCTGCCATCTATTATGCAATTAATGCCTGGAAGGATTTCACACAACGTGTTGACAATGTAACAGAAGCCCTGCAGGATGCAGAAGCGAGTTTCTCTGCTACAGAACGCTCGGTCGGCAATCTGTTCTTCCGTTTGCATGAGACAACCATCAAGCAGCAGGATGCGGCAGACAGTGCCACAAAGTTGAAGAAGGAAGAAGAGAAACTCGCGTCTGAGGTTGAATACCTCAATCAGCATCTGGACGAAGGCGCAAATGTAAGCGAAAAGTTGAAGAAAAAGCAGGAGGAACTGGAAACAGCCCACAAGAAAGTTGCTACTGCAGAGGGCGAAGCAGCCCATCAGACGGAGCGTCGCATGGGTATCATTGCCGAAATCAACAGTAAGTACAGCGAATATCTTGGTTATATGCTTAGCGAGGCTTCTACAGCAGAAACCGTTGCGACATCTCATGACTTGATTGTTGCATCCTTGAAAGAAGAAATGTATTGGCGTGAGCAAAACAACGCCTTCGAGACCGTCAGGAAGCAACACGGAGATGCCCTGAAATCTGCACAAGGAAAAGCACTTGCAGAGATAAACGGATTATCGACGTATGACCAGCAAAGCTTTATGTCAGACTGGCAGCGAGTTCTATCAGGTGTGAAGTTTGATGCAGAAAAAGGTGGCTTTTTGCTGGACAACAAGATTTATGCGAGAATAGAAGATGTCTTAAATGCACTTGAAAAGACTTTTATTGGAGAAGTGTCTGGTCGCTTCTCTGGAATGGGAAGCGGAGAAGATGTTTTGGGCAAGGCTCATGACTGGTGGGGAAGTGGACCTGAAGGTTTGCTGCTTTTGGGGAACTCTTTCGCAGATGCGGGATTCAAACGCTGGACTGAGGAGAGTCTGAAAGTTTTGCAGGAGGCATCAATGCTTCAAAGCATATCTGGGAGTGCCGCACAAGCCGAACACCAAAATACTATTGAACAAGCAAGGGCAAACACCAATGCGCTTATACAACAAGCCCAAACACGTGGCGATGATGTCAGCAACAAGAAGCTTGCAGAAGCCATCGTTGGAATCTCAAAAAACCTCAGCAAATACGGAGAGTTAAGTGGCGAGTATTCTCAATTCGCCAAAGACACAACAATGAAAGGTATTGCAAACGTCCTTTTGAAAGACCTTCCAGAAGCAACTCGCAAGGCTGTTGAAGAAGAGATGGAACGTGTTGCTGCGAATGGTACGAACCCCATCAAACCCACAAAGCCAAAGAATCCATACGGAAGCGGCACAAAAGAACCGACAGATTATGCCGCAATGGATGCAAACTTGCTTGTGTCCCGAAGGGAGCAAATGAGGAACTATGTAAGAGCCATCCAATCGGATACTGATGTTCCTGCCGTTCTCTCGAAAGACCCTGCCCTCAAGAAAGCCATCGAAAAAGGCATGTCGTCCGATATGCGCACGGTCATTGAGTGGTACAACACAGAACGTCTGAAGATTCAAGACGAACTCCATGCGCGCCACCTCACCAATACTGGTGATTGGATGGACCCAAAGAAGCAAAAAGAGAGAAAGAAGCAATTCCAGAGTGACATGAAAGCCTACCTGGAAGAGCTGGATGCGTACTATACGGAGCGTAAGGCCCGCATACAGGAAGCTGGTAACGAAGAAGGCATCACCGATGCGGAGGTGCGCAATAGGACGCTTGCCAACGAAATGGAATGGCGGCAGCGCAGGGCTGAACTACAGAAGTTGTATGCTGACAAGACGGCAGAGGTGACAGAAGAGGAGCAGCGGGCTATCTTTGAAATCATTGCCGAGCGTACCGGTGACGAAGCCACGCTCATAGAAAAGATGATTGAGAAAACTGTTGACTTCTCACACAAGGTTCGCAATAAGAACGAACAGGGCGCCAAGGAGTATCGAAAGTGGATGGCTGACCTGGGACTTGGATGGGAGCGTGACCTGATGAAAGTCCAGACTGCTGTGGCTCAGCAGATGAAAGCCATACAAGATATTATCGACAAGGAACGTCCCTTCAATGGAATCACCAAGAACCTGCGTGAGAATCTGGTGACGATGGGCATACTGACAGCTGACATGAATGCAGAACGCAACCGCCTGATGAAAGACGGTGCAGACATGACAGATTTCAACGCACGGCAGGCAGCCGAGGAGGTGAAACGAACAGCATTCGTGCTTAGCGAGGCTGAGAATGCCTATTCTACAACCATCGAAGAAGTTATGAGCCGAATGGCAGACAAGGGAATGACGGCATGGGCTGACGAGCTAAGACAGAACCCGAAGATGCAGGAAGGCTTGATGGCACAGTTGCGCTCCACATTTGACAGCATCCAGGAAGCTATCAAAAAAGAGGCTTCACTTTTGAAGAAGGAGGCTGAAATTCTCTGGAACAATATCCTCATGCCAGATGGTGAGACCACATTGAAACAGGCAGTCGATAAGACCATTGCACAGTTGGGCTTGGATGAGGGACGTGTGAAGCGTGCCAACTCGCTGATAGGTGCGGGTCAGGCATCGGAGCGTGTGGCCGACAATCTTGCCATCAAGCAGATGCAGATTCAACTCACCATGCAAGAACACTATTACAATCTGATGCGCAAGCGCGGGCAGGCGGCCATTGATATGCTGAACGAACAGGCTAAGAAGGCTCGTGAGTTAGGCGACCTCGCCAAGGCAGAACGCTTAGAGCAGGATGCTAAGCACGCTACGATGAGTCTGAACTTGGCAACGGCAAAGGAAGAAACCGAATTGGCAAAGCAGCGCGAGGAGATTATCGCTCGCACCGAGGAAAGCCAGAACAGGCTTTATACGGAATTAAGGAGTTGGGCTGATTTGCTGACAAGCAGTTTGCAATCTCTCTTTGAGGCAAGCAATGCTGGCAATGCTGAGTTTTATAATGAGCGGGCAAAACTTCAGCTGACAGGCGGGAAGGGTGGCACACAGCAGTATATCGTCATTGACAATGCAGGCACGAGTGATGCGGCAGCACACTATGAGACGCTCACAGAGCTTGAAGCCCTCGAACGTCAGCGCGAGATTGAGCAGCAGAACGCAATGGCGGACGCATGGAAGAAGGTTATGGACGACATCAACGCCAAGCTGAACGAGACCATTACCGACCAACTCAATGCGATGTTGCAGAACCAAAGTATTGATGCCAACACCGATGCAACAAAGGCAAACACTGATGCACTGAATGCACTGATACAGGTAATGGATTCCTCAAAAAACGGCAACGGCTCAGGAATTAGCATGACTCTCAATGGTCTTGACGATTTAGGGGTTGCTATTACTGATAAATTGTCGAGCGGAAAAGCTGAAGGTGAAGGCGGCAAGAAAGCATCTGTCGAAATCGAAGGGTTATATGGAGAAGGCTCACCTTATCTCGTTCCAGAAGATGAGCAAAACGTGAAGTTCTTTGATTGGGGTACGGCAGACGCTCCTGCAACGGCACAAGATTGGGCCGATGAACTCATTGGGAAGAAGGAGGCAAACGAGGAACTTACACAGCAGTTGGGAGAAGAGCAAGAGAAGAGACTTAAAAGTCAGAAGAAGACTGACAAGGAGATGGCAGCCAGCGCACAGAGCACGTATGCCAAGATGATTGCTGCCGCTAACCTTTATGGTGTCGCCTATCAAGCGATGTCAAACGACAACATGTCCGCTTCTCAGAAGTTTGGAATGATTGCTGTACAAGCCGCAGGTAATGCTGCTATCACTGCATTGACTGTAGCCTTGTCGCAAGATA
The DNA here is from genome assembly GCA_017541265.1 of Bacteroidaceae bacterium. Taxonomy (GTDB): domain Bacteria; phylum Bacteroidota; class Bacteroidia; order Bacteroidales; family Bacteroidaceae; genus Physcousia. The sequence goes on from JAFXZK010000041.1 coordinate 14,860, forward strand.
CTGGTGAGACATTATCGTCTATGCCTACCATTGCTGCCAAGTGCTTCAAGATTAACCCGATTGCCGGTGCTGCCATCTTCGCAGCCATCAGTGCCGTTCTCGGCGGTTTGATGGGACTCGCCGCTTCAAAGATTGCAAAAAGCAAGAGTGAGGTCGCTGCCGTTACTGGTGCCAGCAACAGCGTGGCAAGCGGTCGTCTTACGACTGGTATGCTTACCTATGCAGAAGGTAACGTGAATGAGTTTACAGACCCAAGCACCCTTCGCGAGGGGCAGCAGTACAATGTGGATGCCGCAGACGGCAGGACATATCGTGCCCGCTATATGGGCAGTAACCCAAGAACACACATCACGAATGGTCCTGAGTTCCACTTGGCAGGCGAGCGTGGCCGCGAAGCCATCATAGACGCAGCCACCACAAGGCATATACAGATGGACGAGGTGGGCATTTGGCGAGCCATTCAGACACTCAGTTCGGGTGGTCGTTTGCGCAGAAGTTCCGCACGCAGGGGCATTCCTGCTTTTGCAGAAGGCAATCTGGATGAGCTGGGAGATATTGGAGAATTGGGAGGTATGGGAACTGTTGGTGGCATGAGCACGGAAATGGCTGTTGCCTTGCAGTCAAGCATTGACCGCCAGAGTGACCTCTTGGAGCGTGCGTTGACAGAAGGCATCAAGGGTGTATTCGACATCTACGGCAAGGGCGGCCTCGTTGACAGCTATGACACAGGCAAGAAAACGGTTAACAGATACGGGCAGAAGTACTAACCGCACAAACTATTTGACAATTTATAATTTATGATTTTATGATACCGATTGATTTAGTAATCCCAATGGTCTTCCCACAAGACCCGCAGTGGCAGGCAAGATATGCCGCTGCAAGCGGCAAGAGTTCTTCCGCAAACAATCATGTCAGGTTCCGTTCATGGGGAACGGAGGAGTTGTTGGTGCGGTGCTGCCTGAAGTACATGCCGTGGTTAAGGACTATCCATATCCTTCTTGCGTCCGAAAGTCAGGTGCAGGACTGGATGAAGCCCATGAGCAATAGGAGGAATACTCCGAAGATAAACCTTGTTTATCACAGGGACTTCATTCCCGCACAGCATCTGCCATGCTTCAATGTCAACACGATTGAAATGTTCCTGCATAAGATTCCTTTCGTTGCTGAGCACTTCATTTACAGCAATGATGATTTCTTCCCGCTCAGTCCTTTGGCTGAGAGTGATTTCTTCCGAGACGGACTACCCTGCCAGCACATGACGGAAAAGCCCTACCCTACCGACCCGAATGTGTTCCATCGTTTCGTAAAGGGCGGGCTTGATATGGTTGCAGCAGACTTCGGCAAGCAATACACGGACACCTGGATTAGAGGCAGTCATTCCATGCAGCCCATGCTTCGCAGCACTGTAGAGGAAGTCTGCACGCGACACGCAGACCGTATCAGCAAGAGCTTCTCATTCAGAAGATCCGACAGGAACTTCAACCAGTACATCTTCCCTTACTATCAGCACCTGAGCGGGAAGTACGTTGACTATGAGCCGCGACATGCCTATGTCGGCCCCAAGGCTACGACAGCTCAGGTAGAAGCATATCTGCGTAAGCCTAACCTTGGCATCGTCTGTCTGAACGACAATGAGAGTATCGCCGATTGGGAGCAGCGTGCGGCAGTTGTCCGCAGGGAGCTTGCTGCAATTCTGGAGAGGTGAGGAGAACAGGAACATTTCGTCTTGCCAATCACCTATAACAACAAAAATGTTAAGCCATACACCGAATTTGTGTTAGAATGTTCACAAAATCCGCACGACTATGATAAATGTTCTTATTGTCCACTACAACACTCCAGAACTGACCGCCGCTGCCATCAGTTCTTTATGGAAACACACACCGAATGCGTATGTGACGGTGTTCGACAATAGCGATGAAAGGCCGTTCTCTCCTAATGGGCTTGATATGCTTAATGTGGTAAATAGAAAAAACGAGCTGCTAACCGTCGTTGACAACACGCACGGACAGATTGTCGATTGGAACCAATGGCTCTCGCTGTTTCCAAATAAGATGCCTTGTCAAGAGAATAACTATGGTAGTGCAAAGCATTGTTATTCCGTAGAGGTAATGATGAACATGTTCCCTGACGGTTTTGTTCTCATGGACAGCGATGTTCTTATCAAGCGTGACATAAGAGACATCATCGACCCGTCCGTAGCATGGTGCGGTGGTGTGCATATCAACACGAAGAGATTCGGCGTTTCGATTAAGCGCATCATTCCCTTTCTATGCTGGATTAACACCCCACTTCTTCGGCAGCATAACATCCGATACTTCAATCCTGATAAGATGTGGAAGCTACACACGGCAAGCCCCAATTGTTGGTATGACACTGGAGCGTGGTTGCTCGAAGCCTGCAACAATGCCGGTATTGCAGGAAAGAAGATAAGAATAGGAGATTATGCCGAGCACTATGGCGGTGGCTCATGGAGGCAGCATACGCCCGAATCGTGGCTTGACAAGTTCCGTTCTCTGTGGGAACCCGTGAAGCCGACGCGCAAATCCGATGGGACGGAGGTCAAATATACCGTGCTTTCTTATATCTTCGGCGACTACGAGCAAGTGCATGAGGTTGAAGAGAAAGACCCAGAGGCAGACTATATCCTCGTGACGGACAATCCTACGCTTCGCAGCGACACTTGGCGCATCGTCCTCGATGAGATGCCAGGACTCGATGCGATTGAGAAAATGTATGAGGTCCGTTATCATCCCTTCCGTTATGCAGGGACGGAGTTCGTTGTGAGGCTTGACGGTGCTATCGGAATCAACAAGCCGCTCCTGCCTATTATAAAGAAAATGGAGAGAGGCGGCTATGACCGACTGCTGATGATACACCCTCGGCGAAACACATTACCTAATGAATATGGCGTATGGGTACGCAGACGCAACTACCCCAAGGCACATGCCGACCATATCCTCTCCAAGATGCAGCAGGCAGGTTACGATTTGCATTATTGCGGTCTGTTCCAGTCATGCTTCGAAGTTGTTCGCAACAATGAGGTAAACAATGAATTAAACAGCATGACGTTCCGGCTGCTTCGGGACTTCACCCCAGACAGACACATTGACCGCATCGACCAGACGCTCCTATCGTATGTCGTCAACCATCACTTTGCTGAGCGAATAAAGGTGTTGCCTGTATCGGAAAGCATCGTTACAGACGGATACCTGATGACATGGTACAAGCACAACTCCTTCTCCCTTAATTACTCGCGTCAGACAATCGCTCCGATGATGTTCGACAAGCCGTGCATTACATGGGCGCACGATGTCCCTTGCTACACCGTGCTGACCTACATCTTCGGCGACTATGAACAGGTGCATGAGATAGAAGAAAAAGACCCGAATGCAGACTACGTTCTCGTTACCGACAATCCTTCGCTGCATAGCGACACTTGGCGTATCGTCCTCGATGAGCTGCCAGAACTCAGTGTGATGGAGAAGTGTTATGATGTACGCTATCATCCCTTCCGTTATGCAGAGACGGAGCTGTGCGTCAGGCTCGACAGTTCAATAGGCATCAATGGTTCTTTGCGGCCTTTCATAGAGAAGATGCAGGACGGACAGTATGACCGCTGCCTTATGGTTCATCCGAGCCACAGGACCATGCAGGAAGAGTACGATGCTTGGGTCGGATACCGTCGCTATTCGCAGGAGTATGCAGACCACGCACTTGCGACGCTGCAACGCATGGGCTATGACATGCAGTATCAGGGCTTATTCCAAGCGTGCTTCGAGGTCGTGCGCAACAATAAGATAAACAACGAGATTAACGAGCAGACCTTCCAACTGCTTCACGGCTTTGCTCCTGACGGTGAAATTGAGCGCATCGACCAGACGCTCCTATCTTTTGTCATCAACCAGCACTTTGCGGAACGCCTGAAGGTGCTGCCTGTTCCTGAAAGAGTCGTCGGCTCGGACTTGATGACATGGTACTGGCATAATTCAGACCATGCAAAACGTCTGAGAAAACCAATCGCACCTATTATGTTCAACAAACCTTGTGAGACATGGATGCCATAGAACAGAATTTACGCATATATATATGCACACACATAGACTTCAAGCCGTTAGTGAAGAATCCCGTCTATGAGGTTGTGGACGCTCGGCAGTACAATGGTGACATGTGCGCGAACGGACTGCACGGCTCATTCTATTCGGAGTTGCTAATGTACAAGTATGTGTCGGAGCGGAAGGACTTGCCTGAATATGTCGGTTTCTGCGGTTACAGGAAGTATTTCTCGTTTCGGGATGATGTGCCGGATATGGATGCGATTTTCAGGGAACATGATGCCATCGCCACCACACCCATGCGCATAGAACCCGATGTGAGAGGCCATTATCTCCATTATCATAATGAACACGATCTTGACATCGTGACAGACATTATACGCAACGACTACCCTACCCTATTCCCGACCTTCATCCAGTCCCTGACACGCAAGGAGTTCTATGCCTGCAATATGTTCATCGTGCGGCGAGACGATTTCCTTTGGCTCATCAATACCGTATTCGGGATTCTTGACAAGTATCTGGAGGCGGTCACAGCAGGCATAGAGACAGAAGGAGACCCTATCCTCGCACGCATCGCAGCACATAAGCAGGATTATCACATCGGCATGGAGCCTTCGCTTACGATGGAGTATGAGTACCGCATTGGCGGCTATCTTGGCGAGCGCATCGTGAATGCCCTGCTGCTCCATCGCTTCAGGAACATCAAGCACTATAATATGATAGTCACGCGGAATGCCGTGTCTCCTCGTCTGCCCTTGACGAAAGCCTCTTTATAATGTAACTTCGAGCATCATCACAAAAAGGAAACGCCATGTTTATCACAACACAAAACGAGGTTGTCACCCTCATGCCAACGGCGCGTTGGGACCGACCCGAACAACTCTTCGGATACCTTGAGGAAGAAGAGCGCGTAGCATTGGAGCCGTTGCTCGGCACGGACTTGTACGAGCATCTTTGTACGGAGTACGAGCGACTCATCAAGAAATACACAGACATCACGGCCACCACCATACGCCCGACCAAAAAAGCAAAGGCTCATCCGCACCTTCCATACGCCGATGTGACGGAACGTCTAAATGCTTTGCAGGCACAGATGGCTCCGCCTTCACTCCAGCCTTCAATGTCTTCCGATTCGTCAAGTTCTTCAGACGCGGAAGAAAACGCTGTCTCCGACGAAGATATGGCCGCTATCAGGCTCATCCGTATCTGTCAGCAGATAGAGTTCTACAAGATGCTTAGTCATAAGGCTGGTTTGCTGACCGTCTCTTTCAATGAGGGAGGCGGCGCGAACATGGTATCTGCTGAAAACTATGAGCCTGCTGACGACAAGCGGATGGAGCGCATGGTAAAGGATGCCTATATGAGTGCAGGCAGAGCCATCGACACTCTCCTGCTCTATCTCGAATCCGATGCCAAAGGCAAGAAGTTCTTCACTGAGCGTTGGAGCAAGGCGGACGCTTTCTATTTGCATAAGGACCTGCTGTTCCAGACGGCAAGGGTAATGAACGAATACATTGACATCAAAGGCGAGCGGATGGCATACGTCTCATTGGTGCGCGACATACGCTTCTGCCAGAACACCTACTTGAAACCTCGCATCGGTGCGAAGCTGCTGAATGCTGTGGTATGCTTTGCAAACGGCAAGAGTGACACCTCCAGTTCCTCAGATTCTTCTGAAGACACGAGTATCGGAAATGAAGCGATGCAAGAGTTGCTGTCATTGTTAAGGACAGCCCTCGCCTTCTATGTTGAAGCGCGTCGCAAGTCGTTGGAGCCTGTCAAGGATAAGCTCGCCCGTCGTGACAGCATGACGGATGCACAGCAGGCAATGGCCGCAGCGTGTGAGCATATCGAAGACAACCTCGACATGCTTGGCCAGGCAGCCGTTGACAGTCCAATATATAAGAGTGTACGCGCACGCGAAGAACAGCTTGCCAAAAACAAGGCAGATGCTGCCGCCGCTTCAGAGCGCCAGCGAATCAGAGACAGAGAGCAGAACAGCCGTAAATTGTTCACGGCCTTCCCCGCTACCCACCGTGTGCCTGAATACAAACCTTAGTCCACATAACACGTTATGACCTTATTTGCGAGAGCTGCGATGAGAATCGCGGCTCTTTTTATGTTGTATAACATTATTGCGATAATTTCTTAGTGCAATAGTGCAATAATTCAATAATTTATTATTACCTTTGCACCCAGCTACAACATTTTTATCCAAAACATTATGAAACGCGGCAAAACTACCCAGTTGCGTGCCGTTATCGGCATAGGCAACTATAAGGGAGGTGTCGGGAAGACCACTACCACCCTTAATCTTGCTACAGCTCTACACAAGCAGGGCTATCGTGTTATGTTGATTGACATGGACCGGCAAGCGAACCTTTCGTCATGCACCGACTGGAATCCCGACTTGGAGGTGCAACACTACCCTACTATCTACAATGTATTATGCGAAGATGCGCCAATCCCTGTATATAAAAGCGCATCGGGTCTCTACTATTGTCCATCGACATCAATTATGAACAAGGTTGACCAGCAGCTTCCGACGATGCGTAACCCTGCCATGAAAATGACACGCGCGTTACAGAAGGCTCCCGATGACCATACTGGAGAAGGATTAACAGAATGGCTGACAGATTTTGACTATATTCTAATTGACAGTCCAGTTGGTCCGCAGGTGCTCGTTGACAACATCCTGATTGCCGTAAATGCCGTGCTTATTCCCATCAATCTTGAAGGATTTGCCATGAGCGGGTTGCAGAACTATCTTGCATACATACAAGAGATACGCGAAACAGAGAATAAGGACTTGATAAATCTTGGTTTCTTGGTTACACGCCGCAAGGCGTACATCAAGGGGCAACAGGAAGCCGAGGAGCAGCTGAAGAAACGCTATGGCAAGATGGTCTTGCCTATCAGTATCTCTGAACGTGAGGCGGTCAGCAGGAGTCAGCGTGAGTTTGTCAGCGTTTACGACATTGCACGCGCAGATGTTCCTCGCGAAGAATTTACCTTGCTTGCCAACGAAATCATCAAACGAACCAAGAATCTAATATAGCATTATTGCAGTATAGCACATTTGCATTACAAGCAAATTGCGTCACTGCAATTCCGCTTAATTGCCTTAATGCGATTTTGTAATAACGCAGTATCGCAATAATGCAGTAACACAATAAAACACCAATTATAAAATATAAGATTATGAGTGCAATCAGTAAGAAAAAAAACGGTGGGTCGCAGATGCTTGGAGAGACCCCCGAAGAGATTTTGCGCCGTAAGCGCACATTGAATGCCATTTATGAAAGTAGGGTAGGGGATCGCAGCTCGTCAGACGAACCAGAATTGACAGGACTTGCAGCAGAAAAAGCTATCGGCGCATTGTGTTTCCTGCCTAAAAGCTTACATCGCCTGGCAAGTCGCGCTGCCGAAGACCGAGACATCACTTCAAAGCGTTTCTTCTTTGAAAGTATTCTTATCGGGCTGGAACAACAGGGTGTAATTACTTCAGAGCAACGTGCAGATGCACTGACGCTTCCTCCCGAATACGGATGGAAAGGGCGCAAGACGGGAACTCGCGATTGACGAGTAACGCAATAGTGCAGTATTGAAGTATTGCTGTATTGTAGTTTTTCAATAACACATTATTGACGTAGATTTATGAATTAGAAGCCGCCATCCTCACGGACGACGGCTTCTTAGATACAACACTATTTATTAACTAAACCTTTAATAAAAAGAAATTTTACTTTTCTTCTTCTTTTTTGCTGTTCAGATATTCCCCAAGGAGAGGAATCTTGCGAATTATCTCGAACGAGAGGATATAGTATAGAAAATCGACTGCTCGGAAAGCGGGAGTATGCGGTTTAAGCACTTGCATGAGGTTCCGCAGGATGTTGGTACTATAGAAGTAGATGACGATGTAAGCAACGGTACTGACGCATTGGATGGCTGCGTCTGGCTGTTGCTTCATCTTGCCGATGCCGTAGATGCTTGCAACCAGGAGAAAGAACAGTGCAGCTTCCGTAAGACATCGCCAGGCTTTTTTAAGATTGAAGTCGTTGCCGTTGGCTATCCTATCCGCGAGGTAGCCGAAGAAAAAGTTAAGCACGAAGATATATATGAGCGTAAACACGTCGCCAGCAATAGGCTCCAGCCATCCAAGCACTCCCGCGAGGAATCCGGCGATTAAAGTTCTATAATTGTCTTCCATTTTATCGGTGGTTTATGTAGTTTTCTTGTTATAGTAAAGATACATCATTGCGAAACGAAAAGCAAGGGCAATACCAACTACGGTTTTTCCATTTGACATTTCAACCTTCAAGGGCAAGCGTAACCGTGAACTCCACGCTCGGCATCTGTTGTTTTGTGCGGTCGTAGATGTTCGTCGTCTTCTTGGTTGGTATTACGGTAACGGGGACATATTTGCCATTGTAGAGCATCCAATGGCGGCGTGCCATAAGAAACTCCAACGTCCACCATTCTGCCCATTCGCGTGTCTGATAGCCACTCGACATGCTCCATGAACGACGGCCACCGGATGCAATAGCCATAATCGAGCGAGAAGGGTTGTATGTTGGTGATTCAATATGCGCGTATTGTTTCGCTTCTATGGCTATGTCCTGGGCTTCGAGCATCCGTGCGCTGCATGTCTCGACAGCACCGCGCCGATTGACAAACAGGAAATCCGTATATGGCACAGAGTCGCGCATTACGATAGGAGCGTGACCGTTCCATTGCCCTTCGCCAGTATCGTCGTTCTGAGGTATTGATGTTGGTGAATAGAATACACTCTTAGTTCCTGCGCTGTTGACATCCACCCATGATGTGATGCTATTGCTGCCGACACGTTCCGGCGAAGAGGTCGGTTTCGTGCTTGCGTCGCCGTTACGAGGACCAGAATGCTCCAGCATAGACACATCGTTTCCTGTGGCGACACTGCGTTCTATCTCTGTAAGACCACCTATGATACATGAGCCGCCTGCAAACTCGCCAGAATCGGTAACTGTAAACACGCCATCATCAGAGATGTATTCCGTGAACACCTTCAGGCTGTATGCCTTCTTTGAACGTGAATAATAAGAGTTTTCGGCCAGTAGTGCCTTACTGACCTCGTTTGAAAAGTCGTACTCGCTCCACAATGCACGAAGAGCAGATGATATGTCAAAGCTGATAGAAGTCGCGCTACCGACCTCTCCTGAAAATTCGCCGACCACTTCACTATCGTTTCCGTATAGCACTTGCACTCGGCACACTTTGATTGGGCTTTCTTCTGGAAAGTCCAACTCACTGACGTTTATCACTACTGGATTGTCGGCAAAATAGGTGTTGTTTTCACCAATCATGCCGCTGATTACTGCGATATTTGATTCGCTGCTGCTACTTGATGCCATAGTTTTATTTGTTTTTCGGTTATCTTATAAGTACCACACTTCCATGTTTACAAGCCCAAGTCCGCTGCTCATGTCAATGCTGTACTGCATCTTCTTGATAAAGCCTGTTATGTCGCCTATACGGACACGCTTAGTCTTGTCGATATTCAAGAACTGCGCCAGCTCCATTTTTACTTTCATCTTAGCGATACGAGCATTGCGAACCCAATAGCTGTACTCCTTATAGAATTGGTCTGCAAGGCCGCGCTGCCGAAGTGTAGGATTAGAGATTTCAAGGAATCGTTGGTTTTCTGCGCTCTCTGGTTGTGTCGGGTCGAAGTAGGGATTGGGCTTCTCAGCGCGGAGCTTGAGGGATACTCGTCCGTCGTTTTCATCCGATGAATCAACATAGCCATAATTGACTATCGCATTCCCTCGTATATAATTATCGCAAACAGTTTTTAAGAACTCGCTTGTGACTGTTGGGTCAATAGCAATAATCATATTTGAAATAGTGCCATTCCCATTCCTGTCGCGACGAAGAATTTCATTTATATCGGAAGGACTTGTATTATTTGTTCCATGTTGCAGATAATCGAGATAACCATTTTGCCCGAGCATTGAACCATACGATTTCAGGACATGCTCATAAACACAGCACAACCATATAACATGAGTTGTCCCTCCTGTATCCGTAACACTTCCAATGGTTGCATAATATCCTTGGTCTGTTAAAATTAGAATATCATATCCATGTGATGAATAGTAGGTATCTATTAGCGATAATGTATCAAGCCCAGTTGGTACAGGACCTTTTCTGCTTTTAAGGTCACACTGATTAGCGAATCCTGCTTCAGACAACAACTTGTCGCCATACTCCAAGCCTGTATATGAACGCATGGCACAACGTCTCCATAGAATGCCATAATCATCACAAATATCTGGATGTGCAGATGCTGTATCACCAGGTAATGTTCCCCAATAGTCATTACCCTCTCCTTCTATATCGTCGGCATCATAAACAGTGCGTCCTGCTTCAAGCGACCCAAAACTTCCACGAAGAACTCCAAGAGTCAACCCCCAATCAACTTTTTCTAATGGGGACAATAGCTCATCAGAAACTTTATAATTGTCGTCAAGATACAATCGGTATCCTTCTCGTATCCATCCCGTGATTTTATATGTATAACTCCAGTACTGAGCGGGCGACACACCAGCAACTTGACCAGATATTGTAAATGTGTCCCCGCCCATGCTATTTTTGGCGACGAAAGGAACTGATGTCGCTACTTCAAACAGGCCACTTTGATATTCTGGTCTTTTCTGTGTAAACGTACACCCCATAGAGTCTGGTTCTGCACTGCCAGCCATTTTATTGAGGATTTCACTTGGAGTAGTATCAATGGCACGATTATAGGAGTCTGTTGTTCCCATTAGTTGTGCATACGCACCCGTTTCTTTATATGGGACTCCCATCTCCTCTGAAATAAAAATTGCATACTGCATACCAGGAAGAGAAAGGAGGTATGTTGGCGAATTAAAATTCTGAGACCTTCCAGAAGCCCCAGAGATGGCCGACATTATAGCTGGTGTAAATCCAATATGTACCTCTTTGATAGTCTCCTCCTCTCCTCCACAATCTCCATCTTCTGCATCAATAAATTCAGCGCATTCAAATTGTGACGGATACCACTCATCTGGATTTTTTGCATTTTCGTCAATTTTCACAACATAGGAATTTCCTGTGTTTTTTGCGACATAGCATGTTGGGCTTAGAGTTTTAGCCTTCTCTTTAATTGGCACATAATTATCATAAAACGCAAATTTTGTATAGTCGTGTGCATCAGGCTCATCCTCCCATTTGTTTTTTTCTATCTTCTTGGCACTAACAAATCCTTTATAGTTGTAAGCGGTGTCTTCTTCGCTGCCACCATAAGTCAACCTGAATCCCAGGATATTATTTTCTTTTTTTGAAATTTCTGTGATTTCACAAGAAATTTCTGATACGTCATTTGACCTAAAGACTTCTCGTAAAAGAACTATTCGTACATCTGTATAATCTTTGTTGAAGAGTAATCTTGCGCAAAATCCTGACTCTATCGATTCTATCACATCACTAATGTCTGTTTCTGGAAAATTAGCACTGGTTGCATACGCGGGTTGCCAAAGCACCGTGTCGCCACCCCATCCAACATGCACCATTTCGCAATAGCTGTAATTCAATGCTCCCCAAAATCCTTCATCAAATTGTGGTTCTAACGTTATCGACCATGCTGGATCTTCATCAGTTGGTTGTGGCACGAGAGGGCTGTTGGGGCCAAGAGGCATATAATCTCCAGTATATTTGATTGTACCTTTTGTTTTATATGAGCATTTGGTATTAACAAAGAACAAGCGCCGAAGGTCTTTTACTCCAAGCATCTGGTTTTCTTTAATGTAAATTCCAAGGTGCTTCATTAGACAGTCCAGCCAGTACAAAACAAAAAAGTTAGGTGCAGGATTTATACGACGAGGCGAACTAACGTGATAACCGCGGATTGTTTTTTCTTCTATTTCCGTCCCATTATCTTTCCATTCTTTGTCTTGATAACAAATTGTTACGTTGCAATACGGATGGCTCTCATCGTAGGCATAATCGGTATTGATAGTGTTCTCTGGAAGAATCGTAAATTCTTCATTTGTGCCATACTTCTTCCATGTCCCATCTGGTCGCACATATTTCGGGAACATCTGTGCTTTTATTCCATCTTTTTCTTGCAAGTCTGCCCAGACAATTCCTTCGTGATATGTCTTATCGCCAAAAAGTCCATAGGTGAAATGGCCTAACTTTATTTGAACACCATGTCTCCCAAATGTTCGTTCCCGTTCTGCCGCCATACCAATAAGTACATCCCCCATCAATGGCACTTGGTTTGCCTTAGCGCCTTCTATCATGTCATAGAAGGTTTTCTGGCCGCTCTCGAAGCTGACATTGACATCGCCATCTTCATCAACATCTACCTCGTCATCAAGACGTAGGTAGCCATAATACAGAGGAAGCCCCTCTACCCACAAACGAGCACGGCGTTTGTCTACCTGCTCATGCAGACGCGAGCCGTGCATTTCGCCCGCCGACCCGAAGATGTGCGAGTTTGCATGGATATTGAGTTTGAAGGAGTAGCTCCAGATGTCGCCAGAGTCGAATATCTCTGACGTATCTATGATGGTAATGCTGGTATCACTTGGCAGGAATGCGTATTTGCTGCCATTCCCGTCGCGGTTGAAAATCTCTAATGCGAGGTGTTCCATATTGTGCTATGACGTATTCGTTATAGCACAATATAATTTTTAGTCGGCTTTCGTCAAGGGCAACAAAGGCACGTTTCAGTCGAAGCCAAACGCTTCGTCAAGTGCTCTTTCAATCTCTGCTTCTGCTTCGTCTTGCACGGAATACCCTTTCGGCGGTGCAGTCTGCCTGAGCATGAAATTGGGGAACCACACGTCTTCGTGTCCGCCATAGCAGTTATAGAATCGCAGACGATGGAAGCCGTATCGCATGTCGATACATTCGCCTACTTGGTCTCTCCATTGCTGGAACAGCTTATGAATGGCTTCTGCAAACGCCAGTTCTGTTTCGTAGCCATACTGATGATGGTCTGTAGGAACATCCCGCAAACGAGGAAGAACGAGGTAGAATGATTTTTCCATTTGGCATTAGGTGTTAAGGCTCAAATGAAATATAGTTGATGTTGAAGCAGGAAGCAAGGGCTGCACGGAAATCCTCATAGCTATCGTAATAGTCTATCATGTAGTCCGTGATACGTTCCTGCTTGCCGTTAATCACAACACAAAGATGAAGACGGTTTCGTCCTTCGTCAACGAAAGGAATTGAAAGTCCATCTATGATTTTGAGATATTCTTTCCACCGTGACGGATTCTTCGGTTCCTTTTCGCGGAGATTCTTTTTCAGCAATTCAAGAGCCGAGAGTTCAAATGGGGTAGGGGAGCGACGAGAAGAGCCAGATAGATTATCGTGAGAGGAAGAAGCGGTAGCAGTTTTTGCTACCGGCTCTTCTGTCTCATCCTCCCAACGCCGATGATTGAGATAGCCTTGGGCATACATCATCATGCGGTTGTGGTTGGCACAATCTTCCTTATATGCCTTGATGCCGTCGAAGGCCGCACGTTGGTCGCGCTTGCCGAGCCGCTTCCACGCACGCTCTGCTGCTATCTTGTCACGCTTCAGTCCGTAAGCATCCCAGAACTGGCTAAAGGTTATTTCTTTCATCGTTTGTCGTTGCATTCGTTCCAACGCCGTGCAATCTCATCGCCAAGTTTCTTTGCATCTTCCATTGTGGCCTTGAAGTCCACATATAGGTTTTTGCTATGCAATACAATCCGGCCTATCGGTATGTTCCAACCGCAGCCTTCTTCTTTGATACAAAGGTCAATCTTGCCGTGATTATCATCGGCTATGCACAGCATCTTCACATCCTTGGTGTCGAAGCTGCCTTCTACAAAATTAAATTTCGGTGTAATTGTCATTGTATGCCCTCCTTATCTTTCTTCAATTCTTCTTAATGTCTTTATCCTTGAAACCCTCGATGCGCCTTAGCATATAGTCTTCAAGGAAGTGCAGTGTGTCGCGACGTTGCCGTGGTGTGGCTTCCATCTGCGCAAGGCTGTTGCCTATAAGCATCATTGCCGCTTCCAGTACATGAATGGTTGTTGCGCCCTTCGGCACAGCTTTCTCAAAGGCGATGAAGACGCTATCTGTGTCCGTCGCCTGTATTTTCTGTTTCTTTGCCATGACTCGTTTAATTTGTTGTTTGGTTAGGCTGTTTTCCCGCCAGCATGTCGCGGAGCTGTTCCTGCGCTGCTATATGTCTTTTTGTGAGGTCGAATGCCAGTATGCGGAGATTCTGCACCATTCTCTTCTTCGTTGGAGGATTGTTGCTCACGGCCATCTTGAATATCCCCATTTGTGCATCCTTGTAGATATTTTCCAGCTTACGGATGTAGGCAATGAGTGTCATACGTTCGCTCAACATCTTGCGATAGTCAGCATAGAGGTGACGCAGGATTACCTCGTCAGGCACATCATCTTGGGGACGCGGATGGCCACATGGTGTTTTAAGCCATTCCATCACGCGGCGTGAAATCTTGGCCGTCCAAATCTCGGTGAAAATGTTCATTTCGTTAATTGTTAGGGATTATTATGACCGGCTCTCGTGGCTGAACGGGAGAGCCTGCCAGTTACGGATTACTTTTCCTCTTTGTCAGGATGGTCTGCAGCAAAGCAGAAGAAGTCGAGAATGTCATAGAACAGACAGCCGACAGTTTCGACAGTCTGCACGGGTTCGCTTTTCCTTGCACCCATACTCAAATACATGCTCACTGCCTCGGCCAAAGCCACCATTCCGTGCTTGAAGTCACCAGAGTCCTTGCCTCCGATGATTTCATCAGTGATGGTCTTAAAGAGTTTTTTTGTCAGTTCAACATCGCGGTGTTCGTCGATAAATGTGCAAGCCTCTGGCTCAATAGTCTTTTTGTAACGCATAGTCTCTTATTTTTAATTTTTCGTTAGTATTTTCTGTTCCCGTAATTGTCAAACAACGATGGGTTGGCATGTACATCGAACAATAATTTTACGAGCGGCGTTTCCTTGTAGTTCCAACGGCCATTCTCGTAGAGTTCAACGTCTGTCATTTTTTCCCAACCCTTGTTGAGCATAACCATTAACGGGTCGGTTGCATGTTCCTCACACACTTTCCTGAGTATTTGGGCAACTTTCTCGCGACCAATATAACCGGACACTCTCTCGTCGCACCCTCGCATCAGGCCAACGAGTTGTTCAATCACGTGTTTTGATGGCAACCGCTGATTGGCATTTGGCGTCCACTCCCATAGGAGTCCGAGGATTGTCTTTACTTCTTCGTCTTTAGCCCATTCTGCCGTTGGCTTGCTGATTTGTCTTTGTAGTTGCTGCATGTGTCTCACGAGTCTTACTACTGCAGCTTGTTCTGATTTTCTCATAATTCAATTCGTTTTTGGGTTAAACATCTATTTCTTTTTAATCTTCGCATTCATTTTTTCGATTTCTTTCGCTTCTTTCGACATTGTATTCAGAATGTCAAGGACAAAAGGGAGATTGCTGTCATACACTTGCTGTTGCTCTGCATAGCCAGCGTATTTCATAATGGTGTTTATCGTTCCGACCTCACCCGTCAAGGCATCCTTCATCGTCTCGTTCTTACCCCCGCCACTGAATAGGAGGGGGTAGGATGCGCTATAGTAGCTTAGGGCAGTCTGATATACCTGGAAACAGACGTGGAAAATGGTTGCGCCTTTTATTGTTTGGAGTCGTTTTTTCCAAAATGAGACAATCCCTTCAGACCTGTCCTCGTTATACTCATAGACGTAGTGTAGATGTAGTCTGATACTGCTGCCGTTAGTATCAAGGAGCGCAAAGCTTCTTGGAGTGAGGATATGGGAAAGGAACCTTGCCTGCAACTCGATGGCTTGCTCTGCCTCGATATTCTCCGAAAACAACTGCGGCGTGATATTCTGCAGCGTGCGATACTGCTGCCACGTCAGGTTATTGCAGGCGACTTCTGGCAGCTTGAACCAGCGAGGCATCTTGAATCTTGAGCCTTTAACCTTGATTCTGTCTTCAGGCAATATCATTGCGTCACGCATGGGACTGACATAGCCGGCAACCGGCTCGCGACGTGCTTTCGTTACCTTGCCGTCTGCATCGTGTTCTTCTTTCTCTCCTTGGTCGCCATAGGGATAGTCGAACCATCGAAGAGCCTGCTTCGCAAGATGCGAGACCTCTCGGGCTGTTGCAGTCCACACCCTGCCATCACCCCCTCTCAGGGCGTAAACGGACTCGCCTGTCATTTTGCTATATTGCGATTCCAGGATGTCATCGTCGCGACAGGACGAGAGGCCACATAGCGATAACAATGCAGCGACACGCGCCACTTCTGGGTGTCCGCCGTATCGTATCTTGATAGTCCACATCTGTGTAAGCTGCTCCCATGTAAGCTCGCTCCATGAGTGGGGTAGGGGAGGAAGGAGATTGTTTTTTGTCATAACCTATTTATCGTACCGTCATCTTGAACCAAAGGCCATTCACTTGGGTGAGAGTCGATATGTTTCGACGCAATTTTCTTGTAGTTCTCTATTGCCACCATTTTCGCAAAGCTATTCTGGGTAGGCATCTGTACGCCTTTGTTGTAGTGCCAGCGAAGCACATTGATTGATTTATATAGCAATACGTTATCTACGCATGTGTAATCGTCAGCATCACCAGTCTTTTCTGCCCAGCCTTCCCATATACAGCGGCTCCCGTCGTTGTTTATCGCATTAGATACTCCATAAACATAGACGGCCTGTATGATACGCCCATCCTCTGTCATAGCCTTGCATGGAATGGATGTAAATACACTTGACGGATATATTGAGTACTCCTGATTGCATAATGGCAAATCATCACCACTCTCTATCCAAGGCATTCCGTCAATATAGTCCATGTGAATTGTTTGCTCCATATTTTCACAAATCTTTGCGCCAGGAAACCACGCGGTCTTTAGCCGTGTGGAGGAATGGCGCCTCCTTTTTAATGTTTAACAATGTTTGCATATCTCTGAAATTATGTTCTATAACACTTCCTACGTGATTTTCTAAAAGAACGCTTGCGGGTGTGGAAAATTCTTCCGTACTTTGCAGCGCTAAAATGATAGTGCGGTACTAAATGACGCCGCAAAGCGGCTATTTTTGTATCTGCCAGAGAATAGAAAAACCCATTGGGACAGTAACCGCGTCGGTCAGCCGAAAGGCTCCGGTGGCTTGCACTATCAGCCATAGCAACGCGCAGTACTGCCCCATTTTTGCTAAAAATGATAGTGATATGAAAAGAATCAAAACCCCTCAGTCGCAAGGACGCGACTATGAGAAGATGCTCAAAGAGTATTTCAGCTTCCACCTTCACGGGATGGAGGTAAAGGAAGAAGGCGGCAGAGTACAGGTGCAGATAGTCTATAACGACTACAAGCACATCGACACGGTGCGTCGAGAGTTGGCACAGATGATGCCAGAAGTAGAGTTTACGAAGCTGCGCAGAGAGTTCACTGAAAGTGCTGTGATGTGGACGCTCAACAGAATGTATTGGGATTTGCGAGGTGAGTTCACACCCGTCATCTACGTGCAGCATGGCGACACACTCACGAAGACCACATTGAGCGATATCGCATACGCCGACCTTAACCAACTGGAACTGGACGATGACGACAGCATCCCATACACCGCCGACGAGCGGAAGATGAGCGACGCCGACGATTTGAGGCGCAACGCTTGGGAGTAGCCATATATATAAAGGTATAGCACAGACATCATGCGCAAGACTGAAAGCAAACCCACACTGACGTACAACGTCCGACTCGTCGCCACAAAGGAGGTGACGGACTACTGGCTGCGTCTGCTCGGCGAGGCTGCCAGGGCGTATGATGCCTGTGTCAAGTTCGTCAAGGAGAACGGCGTGCCTTTGAACACAAAAGCCATCCATTGTGCCTGCTATGACTGGCTGCGGAGCGAATACAAGATGCTTTCCTCGCAGATGGTCATCAAGGTTTATAAGGACGTGTGCGGTGCCCTGCGTTCCGTCAGGAGCAACGGCAAGGAGTGGAAGGCCAAGGCCTCCGAGAAGCAGAACCTCTCCATGCGTCTTGACAAGCGGCTCTATGCCCGTTTTGGCAAGGACGGCATCGACGTGACGGGAGCCACGAAGAACAAGCGTGACCACCTCGCGTTCTCGCTCTATCCCAAGCTGGCTGAACTCTTTGACAACTACACGCCCTGCGACCCGCTCATCTTTGTGCGTAGCGGTCAGCTCTGGCTCTCCATACCCTTTGACACTCCCGTCGTGAAGCAGGAGGGAGAGGAAGCCGTCGGCATCGACCTCGGTATGCGCCGCCTGTTTGTGACCAGCGACGGCACGGCGTTCCGCGACAAGGACTATCTTCGCAAGCGTCGCCAAGTGCGATACCTCAAGCGCCAGTTTCAGAGTAAAGGCACGAAGTCCGCGAAGCGCCGACTGAAGAAGAAGGCGCGGAAGGAGCACCGCATGTGCAAGGACATGTGCTACCGTGCCGTCAAGACCTTGCTCAACTCTACCGACGCTCCAGTTCTCGTGATGGAGGAACTGAAGCAGATTAAGCAGAACACCTCGCGCCGCAAGAAGAAGGATGGCTCCGACGGCGCAAAGCGCAAGCAGCACAACAACGCTTTCCATCAAGTACCCATCCGCATGTTCCGTGAACTGTTGACTTACAAGGCACAACTCGCCGGAAGGCGCGTTGAAACGGTTGAGCCAGCATACACCAGTCAGACCGACAGCCGCACAGGTCAGCGTGACGGCATTCGCAAGGGATGTCGCTACCACTGCGCCGACGGCCTTATGCTCGATGCTGACTGGAATGCGGCTGTCAACATCGCTCGAAAGAGCAACCGCCCCGTCTCGAACCCGCTGCCTGTTGATGGCGGCATCAGGTTCTTGTCGGGCAGGTCGCATGTCAACCGTGCCAAACGGGGTGAAAACCCCAATGTAGGGACTATTGTGCCTTTGCATAATTCTCACTTACAAGCTGCGCAGTCTTTAGCTGCGCGGTAGTTGACTATACATTCATTCCCCATTGCAGGCCGATACTCTGAATAAAGTCGTCCAGTTCTGCGAGCGACTTCTTCCCGCCATTTCTGAATTTAATCCAGTCGAGCTTTTTGAGCCTAACAAGGTCGCGGACTGTGTAAATGTCGTTTGACTTCAGGATGTTCAGCGTGCGGACAGTCAACTTCATGTCCGTAACCTTTTGGTCGAGCAACGCCTCCTGTTCAGGCGTTAGCTTATCTCTTGCTGCCACACCCTCTGCGTCGCGCTTGAAACTCTCACGGACGGACATCAAAGCATCTTCCAGCATTTCTACACTCTTGATATTGTCGAACACAAGGAACACTTGCGGGTCGTGATGCTGCGGTGTTGGCGCAGGTTCTCCAACCGTTCCCTTTTTGAAAAGTTCACACAAGGCGATGCCGTGCGTTTTTGTTCCTTTGTAATCCACTACATGAATGGAAATTTTACCACCAAAGCGCACCTCTGCCTTTCCGAAAATGCCGCTTTCGTAATTCTGATTTTCTTCCATAGTTACTTGTTTTATTGGTTGTTTTTAGTTTTTACTATTGGCGATGTTCCGTCTGCTTCGTCCGATTCCTTCATAAAGCATATCCAGTGTGTTTTTGAAAGCTTACCCGAGAGATGACCGAAAAGTGGCCGCATGTGATGGGGGGGGGTAAGTTCCAGTATCCTTGAAACGGGGATGTCCGTCTCATTCCATTTTAAGATAAGGAAGCCGCCAGGCATAAGGACGCGGAAACATTCTGCGAAACCTTTACGGATGATGTCCTCCCATCCATGAGCAGGGAGCCAGCCATACTTTTTCATCTGCCAGCTTGACACCTCTTTCTTTCGACCAGTATATTTGAGGTGTGGCGGGTCGAAAACCACCATGCGAAAGCTATTGTCATGGTAGGGCATAGATGTGAAGTCGGCAATCACATCTGGCTTGACCGAGAACTTGCGGCCATCACAGAGTACCATGTCGGCGCAACGAATGTCTTGGAAGAGAACATAAGGATTATCCTTGTCAAACCAAAACATTTTGCCGCCACAACAGGCATCGAGTATTGGTGGTAAACTATCTTTAGTCATATATGCTTTTCTTTGTCTCTCACTACAACATCCCGATGCTCTCATAGTATAAGTTCACGGGACGAAAGGTTTGTTTTTGTTTGCCTGATTCCATTCTCATGCTTCGCAGAATAGTTTGCCGATGACTCCATGATGGCGGTCACGGTTCCATTCTCTCCTTAATATCTTTTTGGCGTTCCTGACAATGCGCTTCATAAATAGGCTGACAAGACGGTGTTGGGCAGTATTCATATAAACAGTCGCCTGTTTACTATCTTTGTCATGCAAAATACGTTCAGGAAACAGCATACACGCCGCAAGGCTAAAGAATGTATCCGTCTTACCCAAGCTGATAACAGCAAACTTGACAAGTTCTTCCCTGTCACGCATAACACGATTGACACGGCGTTTCTTCTCCTTGCGCGGCAGACGACCAGAGCCAGACATCATTGTCTTAATGAACTTTTTCAACGTCTTGTCGTCTTTCGGTGAATCCAATCGGGCCGTAGCCGTGATAGTCCATCCATTTTTAGAGTAGCCGCCATGTTCTGTTTCACCATCGCCAGCAATGCACTTGAGGTCGGTGGCGTGGCATTCTATTGGCTGAAGATGTTCAAGTTTCTTGTCGTCTGCAGTTGTGACATATATCCTGCCTAATCCTGCTGGGGTTTCTTTTTCTCCCATATCGGTGTTACTTCTTTTTTATCAGTCCTGGGTTGTCATGAATGTTGCCGATAACCTCTGCCCATTCATGTGTTGGAGCTTGTGTTACGCATTCGTCGTCAAGATTGCCGTTCCAAAGGAAGGCAAATACTCCCCTGACAAAACGCACTTCAATAAGGGACTTTATGTCGTAACATTTTAGTACGTCACCGTCGTATATCTCATTCTTGTGCTTGTCATACAGGGTTGAGAACTGGCCGACGCTATCTGGCTCGACCTCATAGTCGTCCCATGACTTCCCCGTCGCAAACTCGTCAGGACATACGAAGTGTGCGCCACGGTTCTGGAGATAGAAGCCGTAGAGCCATTGCTTGTTCTTGGCATTAAAGCCCCTGAATTTAATCGCTCTCATGTTTGTTGTTTCCGTTAAGTATTGGTACTTCTTTTTCGCTCTCGAATAAGGTGGTTTCCTTAATATCTCCACACCAGTATTTCATGCCCCAAAGGTCTGGATGGCTGTTGGCTTCAACGGCGGCACGCTGTGCCTTTTCTGCCAGTTCACGGGTAGCGAAGCAGGCTGTTGATGACGATGCTGTCACTGTGCCATTCATCAGCCGTTCTTCAAATGTATAAATCTTAATCATGTTTCGTTATAAAGTTATGCCGAAATACGTTTCGAGAAATTCTTTGTATAGGGGGGGTGAGCAATACCCTGCAATGGTCGTTCCACGATTTTTGTTTATCGAAAAAAGCATCGCGAACAAACCATGTATAGACATCGGGATAAGTGCTTATAGTCTTTGCTTTTGGATGATTATCACGGAACTTTTGGCCTGCACGAATGTAGGCTTTTACCATACCAGGATAGCGTCTGAAATAATCCAAACGCTTCTCGTAATAAGCAAGTGGGCAGCACATACAGCCCAGCCTACGCTTTGGGTCAATTGTTCCGTCTTCGCGATAATACAACGGATGAATCTTTACGCCGTACTCAGTGATGAACTCAACGACATCTTCATCCGTCCAATCAAGGATAGGATAGAAGGCTTCTACACCAGCCCTTTTCTTGCCGCGCCCATAAACACGACACTCCGTCGGCTCTTCGTAATTTTTCTCTCTTTGTGTGCTTTCTGCCTTGCGGATGCCGTAGATGGCGCGATCGAGGACCTTATATTCCTTCAGCATCCTGCAGCAGGAGCGCTTGAACTGATTTGGGAAGCCGTTCTCTGCCACAAGTTCAAAGAAGGACTTGGGAGGTCTCAGTATTTCTGCACCATTATCTAAGGCGTGTCTAATCGTTCCTGGAGGGTCAATGGTCGTATTCTTGTATATGGCACGATACTTGATGCCTGCCATTTTCGTCAGTGCAAGAATAACATCACTATCCTTTCCACCAGAGTAGGCGACTTCAACCGTCGTCCCGTCTGCACCAGCAGACCGAATGAGACGCATAGCCCTTTCAACTTTATTCAGTAGTTCGTCTGTCATGTCATAAATTTTTCGATATTAACTCTGACATCTTTTTTGCGCCCAATATATAGGCATCCTTTACGAGCTTTGCAATAGCCCTCGTTACATTCTCATCGAACGAATCTCCGAGCACGTTCATTGTAAGCTCCATTTGAACTTCTGCGTATTTTTCAATTTCCTTGTTCACATTATGCTTTGATTAGCGTCGTTATTCAACTCGGCTATAATAGCCTTCATTATCTCTCTGTTCCTTGGCTCTTCCCATTCCTGGGCCACATTCCATGCGATTGACTTCTTCGGGGTCCAGTCAGCAAGTCTCATAGAGTGATGCGAGAGTTTACCTTCCGTTGGCTTCAGCCCCTTATCGTGCAACTCACACAGCCCATCGTGAAAGAACGTACACCATTCGCCATCTACCAGTGGCTGCACCATTGGCACAATATGGTCCGTACAGCCCATTATCATTCCTGCTGCCCATGCGGTAGGTGCAAGCCTGTCTTTGTATCCTGCCTCGATCAGCCGCATAATATCCTGCGGCGTACCGAGACATGCCTGATGGCATTGTTGCTGACAGAGCTTACACTTACACGAAATGGGCTTCCTTCCTGTCTTTCGGATGATATAATGTAGTTGACTTTCGCCTACTCTTTTCATTTCTTTTTATCTTGCATCAAGACATCCACAATTGTTGTTTCACTGAGAACCGCATTCTCCCAGGCTGCAAATCCAGCCACTTTCTGCATCCCTTCCTGAATGTTATTGTTGGCATCGTTGAAGTCTGTACCTTGTGCGTACATGATTTCTGGAACGCGCTTCTCCTTGCCGGTTTTTTCGTCGAGGAATACGAAAACCAACTTTGCTTTGAACCATCTGTCGGCTTGTGCGTTCTTGCTTCGGAAGACAGCGGCAACTTGTTTTCTGCTAATCGCCGTAATGTCGAACTCGCCACTGCAATACTCTTCCATCAGTTCTATCGCCTTCGCTTCGGCTTCTGTGAATGTCATTGCCTCAATGAGATACTTTTCTGTCACCTTCTTCTGAAGGCCATTCTCCTGTGTCTGGTCAAACTTGACCGAAACTTCGTAATATAAATTGTTCATAATGTTACCGTTTTGTTGGCAGATGGGTGACTAATCCCCATCTGCTTTGTTGAACTTTTTCATTGTTGCCATCATACAAATCTCACCGATTGTCTTGTCGAACAGCTCGACGATTTTCTCATCCAGGTTTTCGCGTGATACGACAAACTCGGTGTTGCCCTTGTCTATCTCCTTTGTAACCTCCGAGAAAGCAATCATATCAAAGAGTGCTTTTATAGCCCCCCCCCCCCGATTGCCTTGTGCCTTCTTTTCGACGTTTTCAACTTCCGAATTTTCACGGATGAAATCTTCACTCACTTCAATGATAAACTTTACCATAATACTTTTATTTTTGATGTTTTTACTATGTGGGACTTTCACCCACGTTACTTATTATTGCTTTCGTCTTTAAGAATCATTACTTTTGCTTTGTCCGTTTTCTTAAATTGAGACATGGGAATATCTGCCACAAACTCAACATAAGCTAAATCACCAGACGCCTCATAGCAATTCACACTGGCTTCAACAGCACACTGCATTATCTGCTCCTTCTTCAATTTCATTCCATACTCTATTGCATCTAAATATGTAGGTGGTCGATTATTCTTTTCAATGTGACAGCTTACAAATTCCGACTCCAAGTCATATTGAACATCAGTGATATTATCACAATGTTCAAGTCTGTTCTTTTCAAATCGTTCTTTCTGCCAATTAGCACCATAACGGACTGCTGCTATTATGTCAGATTCTTTTAATTTACCATCACGAGAAGGGAACTTTAATGCAACGCAATCTTTAACATATTGTTTTGCTGCTTCTTCCAAGCCCTCGCTCGTAGGTTCTTTTGCAGTTATGTTGAACAAGTCGTCAATATATGCCCATCTCGTTACGCCCTTAACTTTTGTAGTATAATTCCAAAAGTCTTTAGTGTTAGCGTGATAAAAAGCTACTTCATGCCAAGTTGCATCAGGAGATTCCCATTCACATAGCAATTCTTTCATCTCATCTGGTTCCTCGCTTACATCGTGCCATAAGCTACTTTCGGAATTAAACTCTTTAATCATTTCGCCAAGCACACCTTCTGCCTCTTTTGGTTCTCCAATAGTTACTTTGATAGGTTCTTCAAAAGAAATAAGTACATTACGATAAGCATCTGCTTTACCTTCCCAATACTCATTGCCTGTATTTTTTGCTCTGTCTAAAGATATACTATAAAGCCTTTCAATCTCAGCTTTTATTTGTTTATTCATAGGTGTTACTTCCTCGCTTTTAGGGTTTCACTTCTAATTCCTTCTGCAAACTTATGTTCCTTACAGGCTTTCTTTTTAGGTGCAAAGTTTGGGCAAGTATTTCTCTTTGTGCACGACCAGCAATGTTTCATATTATTCTCCTTTCTGTGCTTTTAGTCCAAGTTCAAAGAAATGTTTGGAACCTTCACCACAGAGCAGCAATACTCTTCTGTGAAATTCTTCGATTTTGTAAGTTCAATCATGTCTGCTTTATTTCTCGATTATCAATTTCTTCATGCTTTCTCTTTATCACCAGAAAGTAGGTTGTTGCAACTCTCTTTTAATACGTTTCTGGGCCATATCGAAAAACTCTTTATTCAGTTCAAAGCCTATGTAACTTCTCTTTTCCTTTATACACGCTATGGCTGTCGTGCCAGAGCCAATACAATTATCTAATACTACCCC
>JAFXZK010000042.1 GCA_017541265.1 Bacteroidaceae bacterium
ATCGCGAAGAAGGTAGAGCTAGACATGAGTACGAGGACTATCAACCTCGTCACCAAGCCCGTGCAGATACCCGCCGATGTGAAGGGCAACGTCAATCCCGAACTGACCATCCTGCTGACGGGCACTGTGCCCAAGGGAGCCTACCAGCCTGTCACCATCTGGAAGAGCAAGGGCATCAAGGAGAGCTATGACTGGCACGACTACATCTACACCTCATGGACAGGTCAATGGGAGAACATCCAGCGACACCTCAACGAGGTTGTCAACCGCAAAGACCATCGCGTCCGCATCAACGTCTGCAAGGGCACTCCGCAGAAGCACATCGACCGCATCAAGAGCATCGTGCAGGAATGCGGCGTGACGAACTACGAAATAGTAAAGCAGTAACAAACAAATAATCCTATAATTTATGAAAACTCACATTTCTTTGATGAGGGCTGCAACCCTCATACTGCTACCGCTGTGCCACATCTGCCAAGGCAGAGCACAATCAGAAAACCTTCTTTGGCCCATCAAGGGACAAGAGGCTGGTGATAACATCCTGCTGCGTCCTGGGGACCTATTAGACCATGAGGCGAACTATTGTGACCTAATCATCGGAGCCAAAGAAGGCACGGAGGTTATTGCTCCTGCCGACGGAATGATAACCAATCAAAGACTTTCCTATCGTTCCGGGCTTTACCAAAGCAGCTCATACGGTTATGACGACGCCAACACATTTGATGCTATGCGCCAGAAGATGGAGGCTGACACAGATGTGCGCGCCCCCAAGAAGTTCATTAACGGCGATATTGGCCTTAAACTTGCCGATGGTAGGGAGATACTCTTCAACGGGCTGCGTGGTAACGTATCATTCAAGTCCGGCCAGAACATAAAGGCTGGTACGGTGCTGGGTACGGTCAGCTATGTCTTCGAGAAAATAGGCGAACCGCACATATCCATCTCTGTCAGCAAGGGCGGCAAACCCATTGACCCCATGACACCCTTCGGTTTGCAGACGACATTCAAGGAGGCAGAAACATTCACACCACCAGAGAAGCTGACCCGCGAGCAGGCCAATGAGGACTTCGACATCTTTATGGAGAGCCTTCGGGAATGTGTCCCTTCCTATCATGACATTATCACGCCAGAGCTTGAAGCGGAGTTCGTGCGCAAGTGCAAGGCTAAGCTGGATGCCGATTCAGTAAGCTTTACCACGCTCTACGACATAGTGGGCGATGCCTTTACAGCCCGCTTCTTTCATGATACGCACGCCTGGAGGCAATCATCCAACCCATTCCCTAACCCCAGCAGCAACTTTCAGTACCCAGCCATCATGCTCTGCACATTGGGCGACCGCATGTTTGTGCGCCAAGTGCAGCCTGGCTATGAGGAATACATTGGCAAGGAGGTGGCTACCGTCAATGGCATCTCGGCTAAGGAGCAGGCGGCTCATGTCCGTCAGAAGACAGAGAGCTTTGATGCAAAGGTGGAGTCAGCCGCTGCCATACAGATGCTGGCAAACTGGTGGTCGCAATACGATGACACATTCACAGGCACAGGAGCACATCTGACCTTTACCGACGGCACCAGCGTGGATGCTCCTTACCTGAAGCGCGACCAAGTAAAACGCTACACGCCACAGCCAACAGGCCCCGTCGCATACTATGTGCATAAGAACCAGAACAGGAAAGAGGATTGGAGCTTTAAGATGCTGAATGACAAAGTTGCTCTGCTGACGCTGGGCCACTTCAACCTGAACGAGGTGCAGTTGGACAACATCGCCGACAGCATCAAGACTCATGCCGAAGTGCCTAACCTTATCATCGACGTACGCGACAACTATGGCGGCAATGCCGACCCCGAGGGGAGGCTCTTGAATATGTTCCTCTTTGAGAAGCCTGTGACGTTTGGTTGCCAGATGGTGAACAGCAACAGCACCTATCGCAGCTTCTCCCATTGCTTCAACTGGAGCGCAGAAATGAAGCCGTTTGAAGACTTTGTGAAGATTGAAGGCAAAGAGGGATTCTATAACAAGGATGCATTTTCTGAGTCGCAGGCCTCAGCAAAGCCAAAGAAAAACGAAGCCATTTACAAGGGAAAACTTTATGTCCTAATTAACGAAGGCTCCGTAAGTGCAGCCACCGACTTCCCTGCCCATCTGGTGCGTGCCGGCCGTGCAGTTTCCATTGGCAGGGAAACAGCGACAGCCTATCATTACATGACAGCCTTGAAGTTTGCCCGTCTGTTCCTGCCCAACACGCACATCGAATATCACTTGCCGCTTGTAAAAGCCATCACGGCAACAGACGTGTCTGAGCGTTTCCCATATGGGAGGGGGCTTCTGCCCGATATTGAAGTGCCTCTGACGAAAGAAGAAGTTTTCTTCTCCACAGAAGATGTGATACTGAACAAGGCACTGGAAATCATCGCAAGCGAGTAAACAGCAAACGTTTGGTTTTAGAAGTTAATTTATCGGTGCGCCACCCTGCTCCTTCATTGTGAGATGCGGGAGCAGTTTTAAGAAGATTTAAAAATGCTTTGCTGTGACAAATTCCGCATTAATATTTATAAAAGGTATAATAATATAATGAAGCAAACCATCATCACCGCATTACTCGCCCTCGCAGGATTGACAGCAGGGGCGCAGGAATTGACTTGGAAGAAATGCAACGAGAACTTACCGGGAGATATTCACATCATGCCAGTGCATTGCCACGACAACAACCATCAAGAAGGAGCAAAGGCAAGCA
>JAFXZK010000043.1 GCA_017541265.1 Bacteroidaceae bacterium
AACAACAAGATAAAGGTGATGAAACGAAGTGCATATGGATTCAGGGACGAGGAGTATTTTAGACTTAGACTCTATGCACTACATGACTGCCATATCACTCGAAATGTCGGATGAACCTGAATTTGCGGCCAAATGAGGCATTTTGAAGTCAAAAGTAGTATAACTGAACACGTCTAAGTGCACAATTAGGCACGGTTAGTTTGCGAATTAGGCACGGCTAGTTTGCAAATCAGGCACGGCTAACGCGCCAACCAAGCACGGGAGACTCGCAGCGCTTGTTTTATCGCATTCTAAATGCTTATATTCTGATGCTGACGGATTGCAAATCCGCCAGAACAGGGTAAAGAAAAACACTAATTGCCATCAATGACCCACGAATTATCATGAATAATAGTTAGAACTTTGCTTCTCGCTGGGCGATGCGTTGGCTTTCAGCCGACGTCTGTTTACGACTCGGCAATAATCAAGCGGGCTTGTTATTGCTCTCGCTGTGCCAGACGTTCAAGGGACTGATAGACTTGCATGAGGCCGCGGGGGACATGGAAGCAGCCTTTCCACTTGCCGCCCTTGAGCGTGAGGAGCACTTCGCCACGGCGGTTCAGGTAGCCAAACCATTCGGGGTACTCGGGGTCGCGGAAGTGGCTCCAGACATACTCGTGGACGCGCATGAACCAGTCCAGACACTCCTTGTTGCCCGTCAGCTCGTAGCCCTTTATCATGGTGATGAGCGTCTCGATGTGTACCCACCAGAGCTTCTGGTCCCACTCTAACTGCTGCAGGGGACGTCCCAGACGGTCCATGAAGTAGAAGATGCCGCCGTACTGCTTGTCCCAGCCGTATTCCGCCTCGCGCAGGGCAATGTGTACGGCCTTCTCGATGAGGTCTTTGCGCCCGAGGCGTTTGCCCAGGTCCATGATGAACCACATGGCTTCGATGGCGTGGCCGGGGTTGAGCACGCGCCCTTCGTGGCAGTCCACGAGCTTGCCGTCCTTGCTCACGTTCTCCACAATGAGGTCGAGTTCAGGACGGTAGAACACGTCGAGCACCTCGTGCAGGCAGATGTCAATTGTTTCCTTGAGGAACTTGGGGTCGAGGAGGTCTTCTATCTCCAGAGCGACGTTGCAGAGTATCATGGGGAGGGCGAAGTCCTTCATGGCGCGTGCGCCTTGGGCAGCCTTGCTCCATTTGCCCTTGGGGTTGTTGCGCTTGGAGAGCACGATGTCGAAGGTCTTCTTGGCAATGTCGGCATACTCCTGAACGCCTGTTGCCTTGTAGAGCTGCCCGAAGGCTATGACGGCAAAGGTGTAGGAGAAGATGTTGTAGGGTTCCACGAGCGGGCGTCCTTCGCGGTCGAGGGAGAAGTACCAGTTCAGGTTGCCGTCGTGTCCGTAGCGCTTCAGAAACTCGGCTCCCTGGATGGCAGCGTCGAGCCATTCCTGCCGCTTCTCCACCTTATTATATAATGTGGCGAGCATCCACACCTCGCGGCCTTGCAGCCAGATGAACTTGTCGGTGTCATAGACCTCGCCATTGCGCTCTATGCAGGTGAAGTACCCACCGAACTCCTTGTCAATACTGTTTTCCATCCAGAAGGGCATCACCCTCTCTAAAAGCTCGCTCTTGTACTGAGCAGCTAACAAATAAAAGTCAACAGCCCCCTCCGTCTCCCCCTTTGGGGGAGTGATTTGTTTCGCGTTATTCATAAGATGTTTGTTTTGATGGTTTCTATTACTTTGTCTATGTTAGTTAATACTTCTTCGTTTGTAAACCTTATCACACGAAAGCCCAGATGTTCAAGTTCTTGGGTTCGCAACTGGTCATGGTATTGTTGCCGAATGTCGTCGTGATACTCTCCGTCTATTTCAATGACTAACCGTGCAGGCAGACATGCAAAGTCAGCGATGTTAGTAGCTATGATGTGTTGTCTTCTGAAAGGTTTTCCAAGTTGGTTCTGTTGCAGAAACATCCATAACAGGCGTTCTGCATCTGTAGGCATATTCCTCATCTTCTTTGCATGTTCCTTTAGGAAAGGATAGAGGACAGGGTCAGCGTAACAGTAATTGGCTTTATGTCTGTCAAACGCTGTCATGGTTACTCTATTATTTCTCAACGGCATTGTGGCCCTCCCCCAAAAGGGGAGCGGGGAGGGGGCTGGCCATGCTAACGATTAGTGCTACCAGCACGCACACCACGATTCCTATGAGGCCGAAGGTGAAGACGTTGGCTTCGGTGAAGGTCTTTACCAGGAAGACGGTCACTTCGCCTGCTATGAAGCCTACGAGTCCTGCATAGCCTCTGACGCGGGGCAGGAAGACGGCTACGAAGAAGAGTCCGCCCAAGCCGCTCGTCAGCAAGCCCAGAATGGTGTTGAAGTAGTCCAAGAGCGAGGTGATGTCCCACGTCGCCATCAGCAGGGCAATGACGAGGCCTATCATACCGCTCACGATACACGTCCAGCGTGCCACGCGCAGCAACGCCGCGTCCTTGATGCTGGGGCGGAATCTCTGCACGAAGTCCACGCTGAAGGCTGTAGAGACGCTGTTGATGTTGCTCGAAATAGTGCTCATCGTGGCGGCAAAGATGGCGGCAATGAGCAGTCCTGCCAAGCCTGCGGGCATCTGGCTCATCATGAAGAAGGGGAAGATGGCGTCGCCCTGCTGCATGGTGATGTCGAGGCTTGCGGGGTGCGTCTTGTAGAAGGTGTAGAGACCCGTGCCGATGAAGTAGAAGGCTACGGAGATGAATACGCTCATGAAGCCGTTCACCAGGATGCTGCGGCCTGCACTCTTCTCGTCCTTTGTGGTCATGTAGCGCTGGATGACGGTCTGGTCAGAGGTGTAAGAGATGAGGTTGTTGGCGATGCCTCCGCCCAGGATGGCTACCCAGAAAGTGACGTGCCTGTAGTCCCAGCTCCAGACGAAGAGGCGCAGCTTGTCATTGTCAACAGCTATCTGCCAAGCCCCTAAGAAGCCGCCCTCGGTGCCAGACCACAGATAGAGGGCTGCGAAGATGGCTCCGCCCACGAGGATGCACCCCTGGATGACGTCGCCCCAGATGACTGCCTCCACGCCTCCCATCGTACAGTAGATGATGGTGACGAGACCCATCAGCACGATGCACAGGTAGATGTCGATGCCCGTGACAGCCGTCAGCGCCAGCGAAGGCAAGTACAGCACCAGCGCCATGCGTGCCACCATGAAGATGCAGAACAGGGCAGAGGCCATGAGTCGCGTGGCAGCGTTGAAGCGCTCTTCCAGTATCGCGTAGGCCGAAGCCGCCTTGCTCCTGCGGAAGTAGGGTAGGTAGTACCATATCACGGGGAAGCCCACAACGGGTATCATCCAGAGCATCGGATAGTAAGTCCAGTCGGTAGCGTAGGCTTTGGCGGGAATTGCCATGTAGGTGATGGCGCTGAGCATCGTGGCATAGATGCTGATGCCCGCTGCCCACCAAGGGATGCGTCCGCCGCCCTTGAAGAAGTCCTCTGCGCCGTTCTCGCGCCGCATGAAGTAGATGCCCATGCCCAACATCGCTATCAGGTAGAAGGCAAGCACCGTCCAGTTGAGGAAGCCGAAATGTGTGTCGCGCTTGGTCTCTATGCGCGAGATTTTGTCCGACCTGATGCCGGGCATTGTCTCGCCTCCGCTGTAGTACCAACACCATTTACCATTTGACGATTTACCATTTACCATTTGATAGTCTGGCGTTAGGGCTGCGCCTGCACGAGCCAGAGCACTGTCGCCCGGGATGACTGCCCACGAGTCTGTGATGGTATGATAGGCCAGCACGTCTTGGCGGAACTTGTACCATGAGGGTTCGTGGCGCAGATAGAGGCTGTCCTGCCTGCCCTGTATGGCAGAGAGGAAGATGTCGTAGTCAACACCTCCGAAGAACAGGATGTGGCTGTAGCCGCAGGGAGTGCAGCAGGAGCCGACGAGAGCCTCAGCAGCCCCCTCCCCGCTCCCCCTTTTGGGGAGTGCTTTTGTGGAAGCTGGAGAGATTTCTTGCCACTCCAAAGTTTTTAAGTTTAACTTCAAGCC
>JAFXZK010000044.1 GCA_017541265.1 Bacteroidaceae bacterium
GAATTATGAATTAAAATACATGCGCCGGTGCATTCAGTTGGCGCGATGCGGAGAAGCCGGAGCCGCACCCAATCCGATGGTGGGTGCTGTAATTGTCTGCGACGGGCGCATCATTGGCGAAGGTTACCACCGTCGCTGTGGCGGCCCACATGCCGAGGTGAACGCCATAGCCAGCGTGAGGGACAAGCAGATGCTCTGCCGCAGCACAATCTATGTCAGTCTGGAACCCTGCGCCCACTTCGGCAAGACACCGCCCTGTGCCGACCTCATCATCCGCAGTGGCATCCCGCGCGTCGTCATCGGATGCGCCGACACGTTTGCCAAGGTCAACGGGCTGGGCATCAAGAAGCTGCAGGATGCAGGCTGCGAGGTGGCGGTGGGTGTTCTGGAAGAGGAGTGCCGCGAACTGAACCGCCAGTTCTTTACCTTCCACCAAGAGCACAGACCTTGGATAACCCTCAAATGGGCGCAGAGCGAGGACGGGTATATCAGCCCCCTCCCCGCTCCCCAAAAGGGGGAGTGCTTTGGAAGTGAAGAGGTTTCCAGCTTGGACACTCCCCCAAAGGGGGAGCAGGAGGGGGCTGTTTTCTTCTCTTCCCCTTTGACCCAAACCCTCGTCCATCGGTTGAGGGCACGAAGCGGTGCCATCCTCGTCGGCACAAGGACAGCTCTCGCAGACAACCCAAGCCTGACCACAAGATACTGGATCGGCCCCAATCCCCTTCGCCTGACCATCGACCGCCACGGCATCCTCCCCCCCACCCTTCACCTGCTGGACGGCAGCACGCCAACAGTCATCTATACCAACGAAAGCATCCCCGAGATACTCGACGATCTCTACAAGCGTGATGTCCAAAGCCTTCTCGTGGAAGGGGGAGCCAAACTGCTCCAAAGCTTCATCGACGAGGGACTTTGGGACGAGGCACGCATAGAGACAGCACCCGTCCGCTTGGGACAGGGCGTGGCGGCACCTTCACTCACAGAAATGCGACTCCAGTGCCAACAAAACTATAGCGGTCACATCATACAAACCTATCGCCATAAACCATAAAAACATGAAATAAAGTGTTACACAATGTGCATTATTCCCTAATTAAACTTAAAACAAGCATCGAATTGAACAAAAATCCCTAATCCCTAATCCTTAATCCCTAATCTTTTTGTAACTTTGCACCCTGAAATAACACACACGCTATGTGCGCAAGAAAGAAAAGGAATCTGACAACCTACGGGCTGCTGCTTTTGGTCCTGCACCTTCTGGCATCCTCATGCACCAAAGACGACAGCACGGTTTCATACAATGACTACTGCTACATAAAGTCGGTGACCCTGGGCACAGTGAAGCGCGTGGTGGAGAAACGCGACCGCCAGGGCGACGTCGTCAGCACAATCCGCACGTCCTTCGCTGGCAGCATGTATGCCATGACTATCGACCACCGGAACAACACCATCGAGAACCGC
This sequence comes from Bacteroidaceae bacterium, assembly GCA_017541265.1. Classification (GTDB taxonomy): domain Bacteria; phylum Bacteroidota; class Bacteroidia; order Bacteroidales; family Bacteroidaceae; genus Physcousia. Next base: position 1,462 of record JAFXZK010000044.1, read on the forward strand.
GACTCCCTGCCCTACGGCAGCCAGCTCTACGCCGTGCTCGCCACCATCACCTTCGACGGCTCTATGGTTGCCTATCGCGAGAAAGGGTCGAACGGAGAGTGGACCGCCTACAATTCAACCGACAGCCTTAACCTGACAACACCCCTGGAACTCTACACAGTCAGCAATGATGCCAAAAGTAACCGCATCTACACCCTCAAGGTCAATGTGCACAGGCAAGAAGGCGACTCCCTATACTGGAAGCAGTGCGAAAGCGAGGTGGAGCCGCTCACCGGCATGACAGACATGAAGAGCTTCGTCCTAAACGGCAAGCTGATGGTGCTTGGTCAGAAAGCCTCCGGCATAGTCCTTGCCGAACGCAACTCAACAGAGGCGCAAGGCTCATGGGAAAGCGAGCAGCTCACAAACCTGCCCTACGAAACCGACTTGCAGACACTCCGCCAGCAAGACGGCACGCTCTACATCAGCACCAGCGACGGCAGAATACTCTCCTCAACAGACGCAAAGGATTGGCAGCAAATGGGCGCCATCTACACCGCAGGTCTCACACTCGTTGAGAAGACCGCCAATTACTTCTATGCCATCTCGGAAGGCAGGTTGATCCGCTCCACGGATGCCATCGCATGGGAAGATGACGCACTCGACACGAAAGCCGATTTCCTACCCGAGACAGGTATCAGAGCACTGACCTTACGACAGACCAACGGAAGCGACCGCATCGTGATGATGGGACAAAGGAGCGACTGCACAAATACTGTCGTATGGAACAAGATGTGGAACGACGGCTGGAAGGCCGAAGAGAAAGACGCCACATGGATTTACTTCCCCTTCAGCGCCGACAACACCATCCCGTGTCCCCGTTTGCAATACCTCAACCTGCTGCCCTACGACGGCAAGTGCATTGCCTTCGGCGGAGCATCAATGGACGAATCCCGCAAAGCACTCGATGTCATATACATCAGCCAAGACTACGGCATCACATGGCGACCCGGCACGGAACTCCACCTGCCAGCTCTGCTTGAAGGCACCGAGGGATGCATCACCAGCACGGTCGACAAGAACAATTTCATCTGGATTATCACTAACGCACAAGTATGGCGAGGAAGACTGAACAGACTTGGATTCGCACAGCAATAACCATTTGCTGTCTGCTCCTTGGCTTCGCCGCACATGCGGAGGAAGAACTGGAGTACAAGATGGACATGGGTGCCGGACTTGGCGGATGCTTTTATTTGGGCGACGCCAACAATTCACCGTTTGGCAACCTCAGCATGATGGGAGCCATCACCGCACGCCGCATCCTCAACGCCCGCATGGCAGTCAAAGCCAATCTCGCCATTGGACATATTCATGGCACAACCAGCGGCTTCATCCCCATGAACGCATACAGCCTGACACCGGAAGGCGGCATACCCGCCAGCGTGAAATTCTCACGCAACGTATTGGATCTCGGCGTACAGTTCGAACTGAATTTCTGGGGCTTCGGCACAGGAGTGGGCTATAAAGGGAACAGCCGCATCACGCCCTACATACTGGCAGGAGCAGGCATCACCGTCGGCATGGGCGGCGGAGCAGACGCTTGCGGCGGAATGAACATCCCCGTCGGTATCGGAGTCAAATACAAACTCAAGCCACGCGTCAACATCGGCTTCGAGTGGACAATGCGCTTCAGCACAACCGACAAACTCGATGCCACCGCCTACGGGACACAACTGAACGACCCCTACGGCGTAAAGAGTGCCATGTTCAAGAACAAGGACAGCTACAGCTTTGCCATGTTTTTCATCACATACGACATGTTCCCAAAGTATCGAAAATGCAATAATTGATTATGGACTTCGAATTAGACAGAAACAATATCCCCGCATCCATCGCCATCATCATGGACGGCAACGGACGATGGGCACAGGAGAGAGGCCTTCCCCGTTCAGCAGGACACATCCAGGGCGTGGATAATGTCACCCGCATCACTTCCGAATGTGCAAGGCTTGGAGTCAAGTTCCTTACCATGTACGCCTTCTCCACCGAAAACTGGAACCGCCCCGAAGCAGAAGTGGAAATACTGATGCAGCTCGTGGCAGACAAGCTCGAGGACGAGATCTTCATGAAAAACGACATACGGTACCGCAACATCGGCGACATTGAGAAGCTGCCTCCTGCATCACGCAAACGTATGCTGGAGTGCATGGAGAACACAAAAAACAACAAACGCATGACCGTCACCACCGCCCTCAACTATAGCAGCCGCTGGGAGCTGACCAAAGCCATGCGCGACGCCGCCCGCGAAGTACAGGCCGGACACATCACCCTGGAAGACATCAACGAGGAATACGTCACACAGCACCTGGAAACAAACTTCATGACAGACCCCGACCTGCTCATACGCACCGGCGGCGAACTGCGCATCAGCAACTACCTGCTCTGGCAATGCGCCTATAGCGAGTTCTACTTCTGCGACACCTTCTGGCCCGACTTCCACGAGGAAGACCTGCACAGAGCCATCGCAGCATACCAACAAAGGCAAAGACGCTTCGGAATGACCGGGGAACAAGTGACACAAGGCTGACTGCCAAAGTAACCCTTGCAAACAAAGTGAAAAGAGTTTACCTTATTATATTTAGCCTCTTCGGAATAGTCTTACCTTCGCTCTCGCAAACGGTGCAGCGCGAAGTGGCTCCCGACATCGACTACAGCCGCACACCACGGCAATACTACATTGGGAAGATTACAGTCGATGGCGTGAAGAACTATGACGACTACCTGCTAATTGGACTGAGCGGCCTGACCGAAGGGCAGAAGATAGAAATCCCTGGCGAAGAGATAACGAAAGCCGTAAAACGCTACTGGCGCAACGGTCTGTTCAGCAATGTGGCTATCAGCGTGGACAGCCTTGTAGGCGACTCCGCCTACCTGCACATACAGCTCACACAACGCCCGCGCATCTCACAAATCAACATCAACGGCGTCAAAAAGAAGAACGAGCGCGACGACCTGAAGGAGAAAATGGGACTGGTAAAGGACAACCAGCTCACGCCAAACATGATTGACCGCGCCAAGCTTCTGGGCAAAAGGTATTTCTCGGAGAAAGGTTACAAGAACGCTGAGATAAACATTGTGCAGCGGGACGATGCCGGTGCGCCCGGCAAGATAATTGTGGATGTCAACGTCGAAAGGAAAGACAAGGTGAAGATTAACCGCATCTACATCATTGGCAACAAGCAACTGAGCACAGGGAAAATCAAGGGCAACATCATCAAGCCCGGCATATTGAAGAAGATACACGACAAGCGTTCCCTCTCCGGCTTGTTCAGAAGCAAGAAGTTTGTGGACTCAAAGTACAAGGAAGCAAAGGAGAACCTGCTCACAAAGTACGGCGAACTGGGCTATCGCGACGCCATTATCGTGGCTGACAGCGTAGTGCCGCACAAAGAACAGGACGTAAACATCTACATCAGTGTCGAGGAAGGGCAGAAGTACTACATCCGCAACATCGAATGGGTGGGCAACACACTCTATCCCACAGAATACCTGAATCAGGTGCTTCGCATGAAGAAGGGCGATGTCTATAACCAGAAGCTCCTTACGGAACGTATAACAACAGACGAAGATGCCGTCGGCAGCCTTTACTATAACAACGGCTATGTGTTCTCACGCCTTGACCCCGTTGAGACAAACATTGTAGGCGACTCTGTTGACTTGGAGATGCGCATCTTCGAGGGACCGCAGGCTCACATCAGCCATGTGCGCATCAGCGGAAACGACCGCGTCTATGAGAACGTGATACGTCGAGAGCTACGCAACAAGCCCGGCGACCTCTTCTCCAAAGAAGCACTCATGCGCTCCTACCGTGAAATCGTATCGCTCGGACACTTCGACGAGAACATCGACCCGAAGGTGGAGCCTGACCGCGTAAACGGCACCGTCGACATCAACTGGGGGCTCACCAGCAAGAGTAATGACCAGATTGAGTTCTCGCTTGGCTATGGGCAGACTGGCATCATAGGAAGAATCGGACTTAAGTTCAGCAACTTCTGCATGGCAAACCTCTTCAGCAAGAAAGGACTGCGCCGCGGTGTGATGCCCATGGGAAACAGCGAGACGTTCAGCATCAGCGGACAAACAAACGGACGCTACTATCAGCAGTATAGCGTCAGCTACATGAACCCCTGGTTTGGCGGCAAGCGTCCGAACACATTCAATCTGAGCGCCTTCTTCTCGAAGCAGACCGACGTGAGCGACACATACTATAATTCCGCCTACTACAACAACTACTACAGCAGCTACCTTTACGGCTACGGCAACAGCACATACAACTACTACGAAAATTACTACGACCCGGACAAGTTCGTGATGATGTTCGGTATGTCAATCGGTTGGGGCAAACGTCTGCGCTGGCCGGACGACTGGTTCACCTTCTCCGCAGAGCTGAGCTACATGCGCTACATGCTGAAGAACTGGCAGTACTTCCTTATGTCCAACGGCAACTGCAACAACATCAACCTCGGCTTGACGCTGAGCCGCAACAGCACAGACAACCAAATCTACCCGAGAAAAGGCTCCGAGTTTATGGTGAATGTCACACTGACACCTCCCTACAGCCTCTTCGACAAGAAGGACTATGCCAATCTTGCGACCAACAGCAACAGCCCGACATACAACAGGGAGATGCAGGAGAAGTACCGCTGGATAGAATACCACAAGTGGAAGTTCAAGGCCCGCACCTACACAGCCTTAAGCGGGAAGGATAAGTGCTTCGTCCTGATGACGCGCGTGGAGTTTGGCGTTCTTGGGCACTATAACATACACAAACGTTCGCCCTTCGAAACATTCTACGTCGGCGGCGACGGCACAAGCGGCTACAGTACGACCTACGGCACCGAGACTATCGGCATGAGAGGCTATGACAATGGTGCCCTCACGCCGAGAGGAGAGTCCGGCTACGCTTACGACCGCTTTTCCGTGGAGCTGCGCTACCCCTTCATGCTGAGCAACAGCACCAACATTTATGGTCTGGCCTTCGCAGAAGGCGGCAATGCATGGAGCAACATCAAGGACTTCAACCCTCTCGACATGAAACGCTCTCTCGGTGCCGGCGTACGTATCTTCCTGCCAATGGTGGGCCTCATCGGCATCGACTGGGCATACGGCTTCGACAGAGTCTTTGGCAGCAAGACCTACTCAGGGAGCCACTTCCACTTTATTCTCGGACAAGAATTCTAAAGGCAACTCATAATTCATAAATTAAAAAAGCGTTATACATTATATATATAATAAGAGAGCTTCAATAACCAATAAACCATAACCAATAACCACTATAAGAAAGATGAAGAAGATTTTGATTGCAATGCTGATGCTGCTGGGCGGTTCATCAGTCTGGGCACAGAAGTTTGTTCTGGTTGACATGGACTACATACTTAAGAACATTCCCGCCTATGAGCGTGCCAACGAACAGCTCAACCAGGTGAGCAGAAAATGGCAGGCGGAAGTCGAGGTGTTGACCACCGAGGCGCAGACACTATACAAAAACTACCAGTCGGAAGCCGTCTTCCTGAGCGAAGAGCAGAAGACAAAACGCGAAGAAGCCATCGTCGCAAAAGAGAAGGAAGCTGCCGAGCTGAAGAAGAAGTACTTCGGTCCAGAAGGTGAGCTTTACAAGAAGCGAGAGAGCCTGATGGCTCCCATCCAAGAGGAAATATACACCGCCGTCAAGGACATCTGCGACCAGAAGGGCTACAGCCTCGTCCTGGACCGTGCCAGCGACGCCGGCATCATCTTCGCAAGCCCGAAGATTGACATCTCCAACGAAATCCTCACCAAACTGGGATATAACTAAATGTGATAATAAGATAATAAGAATTTAAGAAAATAAGAAAAGTATGAAAAAGATTCTGATTGCCATCGCCATGATGGCTCCCCTGAGCCTCTGCGCTCAGAAGTTTGCACACTTCAACACTGCAGACATCATCCCCAACATGAAGGAATACACAACTGCCATGGAAGAGATGCAGACCATGCAGAAACAGTATGAGGACGACATGAAGCTCATGCAGGAAGAATTGCAGAAGAAGAGCGAAGAATACCAGAAGGAGCAGGCCAACCTGCTTGAGAACGTCCGCCAGCGCCGCGAACAGGAACTGACAGACCTCTACAACCGCCTGCAGCAATCCTATCAGGACAACCAGGCTGCTCTGCAAAAGGCGCAGACGGAGAAGCTGAGCGCCATCAGCGAAAAAGTGCTGGCTGTCGTCAAGAAGATTGGCGAAGACGGTGGCTACGTCTATATCGTCGACACCAGTGGCGGTGTTATTCCCTACGTCAGCACAACGCTAAGCACAGACATCACCGAACAGGTGAAGAAGGAGCTGGGCATCCAGTAATGTACAATTTGACAATGTACAATGTACAATGTACAATTTATTTACTATGGGATCAATTCACGATTTGCTCTCTGTAAATTGCCAAATGGCTAAATTGTACATAAATTGTAAATTGTAAATAAGTAAATAGTAAATTATGAGACGCTTGTCATTCATTCTCCCATTCCTGCTATTCTGCGCCATGAGCCATGCACAAGCACAGTTCGGGTACATCAGCTATGAACAGGTCCTCAAAGAGCTGCCCGAGTATGCCCAGGCAATGCAGGACCTGGCAGCACTGAAAGCCAAGTACGAGGCAGAGGCACAGAAAGGCGAAGAGGAGTTCCAGCGCAAGTTCGTCGACTTCCTGCAAGGGCAGAAAGACTTCCCGCAGGCTATCATGCAGAAGCGGCAGGCAGAGTTGCAGACACTTATGGACAACGGCGTGGCCTTCCGCCTGAAATCGCAGGAGCTGATAGCGCAGGCAGAAAAGGACATGCTGCAGGAAGCCCGCAAACGCCTGGACGATGCTTTGCATGAAGTGGGCGCGGAGTTGGGTTATGGCTATATCCTCAACACGGATGGCAACAGCTGCCCGTACATCAACCCTGTCGTGGGAGCCGATGTGACAGACATCGTTCGCAAGAAGCTCGGCTTGGCAACGGCCACACAGGAAGAAGAGCCTAAGTTAGTTGAAAAATAATAATTGAAAATTGAGAGCGTCTCTCCTTAAAGCAGACGCAATTAATGTTCAATGCCCAGTGCCCATTGTTCAATAACTAAAGGTCCAATAGGAGTCTTTGACTCTGGCTACGGCGGACTGACTATCTTGCGCGAGATTCTCAAGGCAATGCCGCAGTATGACTATCTCTACCTCGGCGACAATGCCCGCACACCTTACGGCACACGCTCGTTCGAAGTCGTCTATGAGTTCACGCTCCAGGCAGTACGCTTTCTGTTTGAGCAGGGTTGCCATCTGGTAATACTCGCCTGCAACACTGCGTCAGCAAAGGCGCTGCGCAGCATCCAGCAGAATGACCTTCCCAAGCTTGCACCACAGCGAAGGGTACTTGGCGTGATACGCCCCACAGTCGAAGCCGTAGGAGAGATTTCAAAGAGCCGTCATGTCGGAATCATGGCGACGCCAGGCACGATACGCAGCCATACATACGAGCTGGAGCTTGCCAAGCTCTGGCCAGACATCAAGGTAACGGGCGAGGCCTGCCCGATGTGGGTGCCGCTGGTGGAGAACGAGGAATACGACAGCCCGGGAGCGGACTACTTCGTCCGCCAGCGCATCGAGAGCCTCCTCCGTCGCGACCCGCTTATAGACAGCGTCATCCTTGGCTGCACCCACTATCCGCTGCTGCTCGGAAAGATACGCCAGTACATGCCAGAGGGTGTGCACATCATCGAGCAAGGGCATTATGTCGCGCAAAGCCTGAAAGACTATCTCATGCGACATCCGGAAATGGCGAATCGCCTTATAGAGGGAGGCACGGTTCGCTTCCTGACCACAGAGCAGGCCGAAGCCTTCCAGTCGAAAGCCGCAGTCTTCATGGGCGAACAGCTCGAAGCCGAAAGAGTTCATATAGGATAAAAAAGGTAGAATACCGTTTCTGACGGCATACGACGACCAGGCTTTCTGCTATCACAACATAGCAGAAAAGCAAACAACAAACAAAAAAAGAAGAGATATTTTTGTTTAAGCAAGAAAAAGTGCTACCTTTGCAAAGCACATAGTATATTTATCTACACATAGACATAGGAATGAAAAGCGACGCCTTAGTTATCATCCCGACATACAATGAGAAGGAAAACATAGAGGCCATCATACATGCAGTCACCTCGTTGGAAAAGCCTTTCGACGTACTCGTCATCGACGACGGCAGCCCCGACGGCACCGCAGACATCGTGAAGAGCCTCATGGAGGAAAGCCAACTCTCCGGACGCATCCACATAATTGAGCGTTCGGGCAAGCAGGGGCTTGGCAAGGCGTACATCTGCGGTTTCAAATGGGCGCTGGAGCATGGCTATGACTACATTATCGAGATGGATGCCGACTTCAGCCACTCTCCGAACGACCTTCCGCGCCTCTATGCTGCCTGTCACGATGAAGGCTACGACGTTTCCGTAGGCAGCCGCTACATCACGGGCGTAAATGTCGTGAACTGGCCCATTGGCCGTGTCCTCATGTCATACTATGCCTCGGCATACGTCCGCACGGTGCTCGGCATCAAGCTGCGCGACACCACGGCAGGTTTTGTCTGCTGGTCGCGCAAAGTGCTGGAGGCAATCCGACTCGACGACGTCCGCTTCAAGGGCTACGCCTTCCAGATAGAGATGAAATACACCGCTCTGCGTCTCGGTTTCAAGATAAAGGAGGTTCCTGTGGTCTTCGTCAATCGTGAGCTGGGCACAAGCAAGATGTCGGGCGGCATCTTCGGCGAAGCGCTCTTCGGCGTGCTCCAGCTGAGGTGTACGAAGTTCAAGCGGAACAATGAATAAATAATGTGACATGATCGCAGAGAAGATAAAGGAGTTATTAAGCCACAAAGAGACAGGGCAGTTCATACGGTTCTGCATCGTGGGCGGAATCTGTGCGATGATAGACGCTGCTATATTCTATGTCGTGCGTCTCTTCGCCCCATACCAGGTGGCGCTCGTCTCCGGTTATCTGATTTCCCTCTGCGTCAACTATCTCCTCACCATCTACTGGACTTTCCGCACGGAGTCTTCTGTGCTTAACCTCGTAGGCATCGTCGGAGCGCACATGTTCAACCTCTTTGTGGTGCGCATGGGGCTTATGATGTTGTTCGTGGAGTTGCTCGGCTTACGCGATTCCATTGCCTACCTCCCGATGGCCGTCATCAGCGCCGTGACGAACTACATTGTCATCCGCACCGTTGTCAAATACACCAAAGCCAAAGGGAAATAACTCTTGGCTCCATTGAGTTCCTCTCATAAACCCCTGCTCTTATCGCCATAAGTCCCTGTACTTATTGTCACAAGTCCCTGTACTTATCACCATAAGTCCCTGTACTTATTGCAATAAGAACAGGGACTTATTTTGTCTCCTCCATTCTGTCTGGGAATCAGGTGTTTCCGCGTTCTGGTCACGAGAGGTCACGCTGAACGCCGCGACTATGGCCTTCGCTCATAAACCTGCATCCGCTGGTTAACGACAGCGGGATCCATGATATACTTCAAAAAAGAGCGCGTCCAAGTGAGATTCCACAGGTAATAGTGAGGCACCCAAATGAACCTGTAGCGGAAAAGTTCCTCCTTGTCATAGATAAGATGATAGTTGTCGGGCACTGGCACATCGTAGTAATCATGGCAGGTGTTGACGGCTCCTATCTCGCGCACCAGGTACTTTACCTTTCCCGATGCAACCCATTCCGCTTGCTCCTCCTTTATCTCTGGGTCGAGGATGCTGGAAAGGAAGTAGTTCTTGTTGGGAGGCAGATGCCGGGTGTGCTGATAGATGCCCGTATCGTATGAACTGAAGGTGAGGACTTCGCTGTCCTCGCTCTCGTTGGCATTGATGATCTCTGCCATCTCCAGAACGCTCACGGGGAATGTCCCGTTGGACAATGTCACGAGATTCCAATTGGTGGCCATCTCCGCAATGGCGATAAAAGCCATCGCCAGATATGCACGCACACTGGGCACATAGTCCCTGATGTAGTTGATGAGCAGGGGGAAGAAGACAAAAAGCACCAGGAAGTAGTAGAACTGCACCGTCAGCGTGGCAAAGGAGAGAACCAGCACGCCGTAAGTCCCGAAGACAAGCAGCTTCACCTGCTTGCTGACACGCAGGAACACAACCGGCAGCATCAGCAGAGCACCTATGACAAGCTTCAAGAATGGGAACCACCAGACATCCGGTTCGCCATTGGTCGCCACACCATGATAGTGGAAGATGTTAATCATGAAGTAGGACTCCCAAAGTGCATCCAGCGTCCCGTGCACGGCAAAGTACCCCAGCACGAACGCTGTCACCGCCGCCATTCCTCCCAACACCCAGTGGACGATGGTTCCCAGCTCCTTGAGTGTCTTGTGCCTCCATGCAATGTAGAGAAGCGCCATAACGCCGCCGACATAGAAGAATAGGAGGTTGAACTTCATCCAAAAGATGAGCGCTGCCCCTATGCCCATGGAAAACGACTGCCACCAGCGTGGCACATGGTCGTCCTTCACAAAACGCAGCATATTGTAGAGGCAATGTGCATAGAGCGGCAGGGTAAACTCCTCAACGCTGTCACCATAGCAGAAGAAATCGGAAGAATAGGTCACTATGCCCAAAAGACATACCAGCGGCAAAGCGAAGGAGGAAGAGGAGAAGAGGTGCATCGTGCGCAGCGAATAGCGCAGATAGAAGAAGCAGCTCACGACCTGCACGATGTAGATGCCAATAAAACTGTTTCGGGAAAGCACAGCCGCAGCCTCGTGCAGGAAGAAAAGCACTGGCCCCTTGTGGTCGAAGATATCCACATAGAGTTCCCTGCCACCAAGCATGGCATTGCCTATCGTCATATAGACGTTGGCATCGTCCCACGGATTAAGCGGATAGAGGGGCGAACAGGTGCTGAAAAGTGTCATGACAAGCACCGAGAAGAGAAGCAGAAAAATCGACTCCCTATGTGTTCTTAGCATCATCATCGGTATTTCTATGCGCAAAGATACATTATTATTATCACATTACCATCATATTCATTAAAAAATGTAACGAATGAGGATGTTTTTGCCTTTTGCTTTGCCATTCTCATAAAAATAAAGTAACTTTGCAAGGGAAATGACAACAACAAACAGACAACAGATAAAAGATTGCTTCTCTTGCATGGAGAAGTCTGGGGCAAAGCTGTATCTTATGCTCTTCTTGCTCTTTGTCCCTTTTTCAATGTTCAATGTTCAATGTTCAATGATTATGGCACAGCCCCGCTTTGTGCCCGACACGGACATCAGAAAGGTGGGCGAAGTGGAGTTCCAAGTGCCGCGCACGTTCAAGCTCGGGTTCACGAACAAGGGCGACAAGCCTCTGCTCATCGAAGACGTGAAAGCATCGTGCGGCTGTCTCGACGTCTCATTCCCGAAGACGCCCATTGCTGCCGGCTCTGGCGGAGAGATAACGCTGACGTTCGACGCCAAGCTGCTGGGCACATTCTATAAGGAAGTGGAGGTGCAGACCAACGCCTCGGATGCTTCCACATACATCGCCATCCAAGGCACGGTTGTGACCGAGGTGCATGACTATAGCGACGAGTTCCCCATCGACCTCGGCAATGTGAGGCTGATGACGAACACAGTGGAGTTCGAGGATGTCAGCAGAGGCGACAAACCTACTGCAGAGCTGCGCCTACTGAATACCGACCGCACCGCATTCCGCCCTGAGCTGATGCACCTGCCGCCCTTCCTCTCTGCAAAATGCGAACCTGAAGACATCCCCGCAGGCAAGGTTGGCACCATACGTCTCACGCTCGACAGCGAGAAGCTAAGTCAGTTCGGACTCAATCAGACAAGCATCTACCTCTCCCGCTACCTTGGCGACAAGATTGGAGAGACAAACGAGATACTCGTCTCTGCCATCCTGCTGCCAAGCTTTGCAAACATGAGCGAAGAAGCACTTGCCACAGCCCCGGAGCTGGCAGTCAGCGAATCGTCGGTAAGCATGGAAGCCAAAAGCGGAAAGAAAGCTGTCAGCCACAACATTATCCTTACCAATACAGGAAAGCGCGACCTGCACATACAGCAGGTGCAAGTCTTCAACAAAGCCCTCAGCGTCAAGATTGCCGACAGCACAATACGCCCAGGCAAAAGTACAAAGCTGAAGATAAGCGTCACCGCCCGCTATCTCAACAAAAGCAAGGGCCGCATGCGCGTCATGCTCATCACAGATGCCCCCAAGCAAGCGAAACAATACATAAACATAGAGTTGAAAAGTTGAAAAAATGAAAAAGACTTTCACCTTTTAACCTTTTAACCTTTTCACCTTTCCATGGAACACCCCGAGAATAATCCCGAATATGCAGGCTTGACCGTGAACAGCGGCGTGGGGCCTGTCTCTATCGTCAATCCCAACCTCAACCGAGGACGGTTTGTGCGCCGACGCCTCACGGCAGGCGACTATGTGGAAGGCATCCTCAAGGGCGACATCACCATCCTTGGGCAGGCCGTGACATTGGTGGAAAGCACCATCCCGGAGCGCCAGGCCATTGCACAGGAAGTCATCGAGAAGTGCCTGCCATATTCCGGCAACAGCGTGCGCATCGGCATCAGCGGTGTGCCGGGTGCAGGCAAGAGCACCAGCATCGACGAGTTCGGCATCCATGTCCTAAAGGAGTACGGCGGACGGCTGGCAGTCCTTGCCATCGACCCCAGTAGCGAGCGCAGCAAGGGCAGCATCCTTGGCGACAAGACGCGCATGGAGAAGCTCAGCGTGCATCCCGACTCGTTCATCCGTCCCAGCCCATCGGCAGGCAGTCTGGGCGGCGTGGCTCGCAAGACAAGGGAAACTATTATCCTCTGTGAAGCAGCTGGCTTCGACAAGATATTCGTCGAGACCGTTGGCGTAGGACAGAGCGAGACAGCTTGTCACTCGATGGTTGACTTCTTCCTCCTCATCCAGCTTGCCGGCACTGGCGACGAGCTTCAGGGCATCAAGCGCGGCATCATGGAGATGGCCGACGGCATCATCATCAACAAATGCGACGGCAGCAACGTCGACAAGTGCCAGCTTGCCGCCACACACTTCCGCAATGCCCTGCAACTCTTCCCTTTGCCCGAAAGCGGATGGGCGCCGCAAGTGCTAACCTATAGCGGCTTCTACGGCTACGGCATCAAGGAAGTATGGGATATGGTCTATAGCTACTTCGACTTCGTGAAGAAGAGCGGCTACTTCGACTACCGGCGTGCAGAACAAGCGAAGTACTGGATGTATGAGAGCATCAACGAGCAATTGATGGGGAACTTCTACCACAACCCAACGATTGCCGACATGCTGCAGGCTGCAGAACAAGGGGTGCTTCGCGGCGAAAGGACATCATTCGTCGCAGCCAAGCAGCTCCTCGATTCTTACTTTGCACTCCTCCATTAGCCATTTGGGCGTGCTCGTCGCGCCGCAGATGCCTATCGACTCACAACCTTCCAGCCAGCGGACATCAATCTCGCTGGCTGTGTCTATCATGTAGGAACGTGGGTTCGCCTCCTTGCATTCATTGAAGAGCACGCGGCCGTTGCTGCTCTTCTTGCCGCAGACGAAAAGCACAGCATCATGCCTCAAGGCGAAATTGCGGATGTTAGGCATACGGTTGGCCACCTGACGGCAGATGGTGTCGTAATATGTGAAGGTAGCCTCCGGGCTGATGTGCTGCTGCACGTATTCAACAATCTTGCGGAACTCGTCGAGCGGCATCGTCGTCTGCGAATAGAGGCAGATGTCGCGGTTGAAGTCTAGCTTGCAGACATCTTCCGCCGACTCGATGATGATGGCCGTCTCCTCTGTCTGCCCCACCAAGCCAATCACTTCGGCATGGCCCTTCTTCCCGAAGATGACAATCTGCTTAGACCCCTTTAAACCCTTCGGGCCTCCGTCGCTTACGCTCCCCAATTGCTCCGCACCCAACGGGCAATTGCCCCTTAAAGGGGAGACTTCCTGCGCAGAACTCCCTCCCTTTAAGGGAGGGTCGGGGTGGGTCTTGTATTCCTTCTTTATCCTTTCCTGAAGGTGAAGCACCACAGGGCACGTCGCATCAATCAAGTTGATGGAGCGTTCCTTTGCAAGTGCATAGGTTGAAGGCGGCTCACCATGCGCACGCAGCAGCACCTTGGCATCATGAATATCGCGAAGCTGCTCGTGATTGATTGTAACAAGCCCCATTTGCTGAAGCCGGTCGCACTCCTTGCCATTGTGCACAATGTCGCCCAGGCAATAGAGCCGTTCTTCCTTCGCCAGCTCCTCTTCTGCCTTGCCGATGGCGCGCGTCACCCCAAAGCAGAAACCCGAACCCTGGTCAATTTCAATCTTCATTCGTCTGCGACCCTGTGGTATTGCTCCAGCAGCCAGGCTTTCTGTTCGGGGATGGTCATGTTGCTGTTGTCGAGCACAATGGCGTCTTCTGCCTGACGGAGGGGGCTGATGACGCGGGTGGAGTCGATGCGGTCGCGCTCGATGACGTTGGCACGAATCTCGTCGAAGCTGCAATTCTCGCCCTTGGCTGTCAGCTCGTCGTAGCGGCGCTGGGCACGCACGTCGGCGCTTGCCGTCACGAAGACCTTCAGCTCGGCATCGGGGAAGACCACCGTGCCGATGTCGCGACCGTCCATGATGACACCCTTTGCCTCGCCCATCAGACGCTGTAGGTCTACCATTGCCTCACGCACAAAGCCAAGCGTAGCAATAGGGCTGACCCACTTCGAGACTTCCATGGTGCGTATCTCGCGCTCTACACAGACACCGTTCAGGTAGGTGTCCGGGCGTCCGGTTTCCTCGTTCAGCTGGAATGTTATCATGATGTCCGGCATGCGCTGCCGCAAGCCTTCCTCGTTGATGCCTGCTTCTGTAATCAGTCCGTTCTGCAGGGCGAAGAGCGTCACGGCACGGTACATCGCGCCCGTGTCTATATAAATATAACCAATCTCTTTGGCGAGGTCCTTCGCCATCGTACTCTTGCCACAGGAAGAGTGACCGTCAATTGCAATCGTTATCAGTTTCATTGTTCTTTTTGGAAATTATAAGCTATCGTGAAGGACAGGGACGGTGCACTGACATGGTACTTGGCGTAGGCTATGCCGAACTTCAACCGCTTCAGGTTGACACCGCCACCGAACGACAGGCCGGCAGCATGCGACGAACCCGCCGCTGTCATCTCATAGGCACGGCGGAAGTTGTAGCCCATGGCGATATAGAACTTTTCGCCGATAAGATACTCTGCGCCCAGCACGAAATGGTTCATGAAGATGCTGCCGCCCTTCACTCTGTCGCCTGTAGTGAAATAGTCCTTCGACGTCC
Organism: Bacteroidaceae bacterium; assembly: GCA_017541265.1. Classification (GTDB taxonomy): domain Bacteria; phylum Bacteroidota; class Bacteroidia; order Bacteroidales; family Bacteroidaceae; genus Physcousia. The sequence continues at coordinate 16,828 of JAFXZK010000044.1, forward strand.
AGCGCGTCAAATCGACCATCGTGAGGGATATACGGACGGGAGCATGACCGAGTGATTTGGAGATGCCTATCTCAAGGTCTGCAGGCAGGCGGTCGTGCCTGTTCCCAAACTTTTTAACCTGTCCGCCAAGGTTCCGTGCTGCAATTGAGAAAGAGAAGTCCGACTCCTCGTCATAATAGTTAAGTCCCAAGTCCGTGGCGAGGGCACACGAAGTATAGGGACCGTAGTGCGAATAGATGAACTTCGCCGTGACGCCGCCTGCCCACCGCTCACTCAGGATGTGGCTGTACTGACCGGCAAGGTAAAAGTCGAGAGGCTTGAACTCTCCGACAATCTCACCCGACACAAGTGTCTCCTTTGTCGAGCCATACCCCACGAAACGTGCATGTACGCCCCAGTTGCCATGTGCGCCCACTTGCTGTGCATAGGCGGCGGCGCCTGTGTTACAGCCCTGCATGTAGTTCATAAACGAGAAACCCACCGTCTTGTCACTGACACCCGTCAGCAAGGCCGGGTTCTGTATCGCAAGCGATATATCATCCTCAACAAGGGAGATATTCTTGCCGCCGAGTGCCGAAGAATGAGCCGAAACCGGCAAATTCAGGAAATTGAACACGCTGCCGCTCTCCTGTGCATTGACCTTTGACCATCGAACATTGACCACTATCAGACAGGCAGCAATGAGGAGGGGCAGAAAACGTCGTATCTTTGTCATTATATTCATAAATCGGCGTCAAAGTTAAGGCTTTTTATATCAATAACGGACAAGATAGGCACAAAATTACATTCAAAAGGAAAAAAAAGGCACTTTCGTATGCATTAAATAAAAAAATTGCTGTAAATTTGTGGCACAGATAATCATTTTAGGCAACAATAACAACAAATACAACATGGAAGCTAACAAAACAGTAAACGATGAGCTGCGAAACCAGAAATCGACAAACATCCTGATTGGATATGTTCTGGCGCTCGCCGCCATGTTCGTCGCCTTCGAATACACACAGCGCGAAGTGAAGGTGGTCGAAGATGAGAAGATTTATGATTTCAGAATGGAAGAGGACATGATTCCCATCACACAGCAACAGGAAATGGTGGCACCTCCTCCAGCAGCTGCTCCTACCGTAATGGAGTTCATCAACGAGGTGGAAGACGACACGGAGCTTCCCGAGGAAGAAGTTGAGACCTCCGAGGAAATGAACCAGGCCATCACAGCCGTAGTAGGCACAGGCGCTCCCTCTGCCGTGGTGTCCGCACCTGTCGGTCCTGTGGTTGAAGCCGACGACGACGACCGTATCTACGAAATGGTGGAGGAGAACGCGCAGTTCCCCGGCGGCGACGCAGAGTGCTTCAAGTGGCTGAGCGAACACATCAAGTACCCCAGCATCTGTCAGGAACAGGGCGTACAGGGACGTGTCATCGTGAACTTCGTGGTCAACCGCGACGGCTCCATCGTCGACGTGAAGACCGTCCGCTCTCCAGACCCCAACCTGACCAAGGAGGCAGAGCGCGTCGTGAAGATGATGCCCAAGTGGAAGCCTGCACGCCAGGGTAACAAGACTGTGCGCTCACGCTTCACCCTGCCCGTCATGTTCCGTCTGAACTAAACAAACAACCACACGACTACACAAGAGGCTGCCCGCCAAATGGCGAACAGCCTCTTTATATTATCCGTAAAAGTGGCAGACAGACACCAACTGAAATAAGTCCCCGGACTTATATAAATAAGTACAGGGACTTGTGAAGGTAAGTACAGGGACTTATGGATATAAGTACAGGGACTTTTGAAGACGATTGCGGATAGTCATTAAACATGTATATAATAATATAATAATGTATAGCAGCAAACAACTCCTGCAGATGGTGGAAGAAGCCATCGCCGCCCTACCCCTCGAACGTGAGCCACAAAAGCTCTATGCCCCCATACGCTATGTCCTCTCGCTCGGCGGCAAGCGCATCCGCCCCGTGCTCATGCTCATGGCGTACAATCTCTATCGCGATGATGTCAAGCCTTGCCTCATGCCAGCAGTCGGGCTTGAAGTCTTCCACAACTTCACGCTCCTGCACGACGACTTCATGGACAAGGCGGAAGTGCGCCGAGGCAAGATGTGCGTACACCGCAAGTGGGACGACAACACCGCCATCCTCAGCGGCGACAACATGCTCGTGCTCGCCTTCCAGTACATGATGCAATGCGACAAAGAAAAGATGCCCGCCGTGATGCAACTCTTCACCAAGACAGCCGTCGAGATAGACGAAGGGCAGCAGTACGACATTGATTTCGAGACCAGAGACGATGTCACCGAGGCCGAGTACATCGAGATGATACGCCTCAAGACCTCCGTCCTGCTGGCTTGCGCCCTGCAAATCGGCGCCACTTTGGCAGGTGCATCAGAAGAGGAGGCACAGACACTCTACCGCTATGGCGAATGTCTCGGACTTGCCTTCCAGCTTCAGGACGACTTCCTCGACGTCTATGGCAACCCGGAAGTTTTCGGCAAGAAGATTGGCGGCGACATCCTTTGCGACAAGAAGACCTTCATGCTCATCAATGCCCTGCTCCATGCTTCCGACGAAGACCGCGCGGAACTGCAGCGATGGGTTGGCTGCAAGGACTGCGATCCCGAAGAGAAGATAAAGGCCGTCACTACACTCTACACGAAGATTGGCGTTGACCAGATGGCTAAGGAACGCATGAATGCCTATTATGTCGAAGCCGAAGCCTGCCTTAACAAGGTCAACCTGCCCGAGGAACGCAAGCAGATGCTCCGCGGCATCGCCCTTGAACTGATGGGACGTCAGAAATGATTGACACGCACAGCCATATCTACGAAGCATCGTTCAGCGCCGACCGCGAAGAGGTCGTCGGACGCGCCCGGCAGGCAGGCGTCGAGTACATCCTGCTGCCCAACATCAACGCGGACAGCATCGCGCCTATGCTCGACCTCTGCCGCCAGTATCCGGGCTATTGCTTCCCAATGCTCGGTCTGCATCCCGAAGACGTTGTGCCAGACACCTACAAGCAGGTGCTCCGAAATATGGAAAGGCTGCTGGAGGCTCCCGACCACCCCTACATAGCGATTGGCGAAGTGGGACTTGATTACTACTGGGACACAAGCAACGCCAAGGAGCAGGAAGAAGCCTTCCGCACCCAGATAGAATGGGCCGCTAAATACAGCCTGCCACTCTCGATACATTCTCGCTCAGCGCACCGCCAGCTTGTTGCAGCCCTGAACGAATATCGCGACGAAGCCCTCTCCGGCGTCTTCCACTGCTTTGGCGGCACAGCCGAGGAAGCACAGGAACTGCTCGGGTTTCCCAACTTCATGCTTGGCATAGGCGGCGTGCTGACCTACAAGAAAAGCACCCTGCCGGAAGTCCTGACCACCGTTCCGCTGGAGCGCATCGTGCTTGAAACCGACGCCCCCTACCTCGCCCCTGTCCCCTATCGGGGGAAGCGGAATGAGAGCGCATATGTGGTCGAAGTGCTCCGCAAAATCGCATATATATATAATGTAAGCGAACAGGAGGCAGAAGACATCACAAACGACAATGTAAAACGCATATTTCAGCGTGTAAAGCCGCAATAAGACATTCAAAACAACAAAAAAACGCACATAAGCCGAAACTTTTTGCCCAAAAGCTATGGCTGTATAAGAAAAAAAGCTATCTTTGTAACCGAAAAGCGCAAAAAAAGGACATAATTCCCTAAAAAGGAGAGATGCTCGAGTGGCTGAAGAGGCACGCCTGGAAAGCGTGTGACCGGCAAAACTGGTTCGCGAGTTCGAATCTCGCTCTCTCCGCAAAAGATTAATAACAATAAACAATCATAAACATCTAAACAAACAACACAATGAAAAAGTTATTTGCAATTATTGCAATGGTTGCCGCTTGCTCATTTGCTGCAACATCATCTGTAATGGCTCAGGAAGACGAAGCCGTAACCGAACAGGTAGAAGCTGCCGTTGACTCTGTTGCCGAGGACACCGCTGCTGTGGAAGAAGTCGTTGAAGCTGCTCCCATCGTAGAGGAAGAGAACGAAGGCGTGTTCAAGAACCTCAAGACAAAGTTTATTGAAGGTGGCGCAGGCTTCATGTCACTCGTTGCCATCGCCCTCGTGCTGGGTCTCGCATTCTGTATCGAGCGCGTTGTTTACCTGACTCTTGCTCAGATCAACACCCGCAAGTTCACCAAGGAACTCGCCGACCTCGTTGCCAAGGGCAAGATTGCCGAAGCCATCGAGAAGTGCAAGAACACACGCGGTCCCGTTGCCCAGGTAAGCCGCAAGGCTATGGAATGCCTCGACAGTAATGACCGTAACGACATCGGCACAATCGAACGCACCATCAACATGGAGGCAGAGGTTCAGGGAACCTACCTCGAGGAGAACTGCTCCTGGATTACCCTGTTCATCGCAATGGCTCCGTCACTCGGCTTCCTCGGAACTGTGATCGGTATGGTGATGGCCTTCGACGACATCCAGCGTGCTGGCGATATCAGCCCGACAGTCGTTGCAGGCGGTATGAAGGTCGCCCTTATCACCACCATCTTCGGTATCATCGTTGCCCTGGTTCTGCAGGTGTTCTACAACTACATCCTTTCAAAGGTTGAAGCTCTGACCAGTAACATGGAAGAGGCCGCTCAGGAACTGCTCGTTATGTGCGTCAAGAGCGACAAGTGCAAGAAGTAATTATAGGATTAGAGATTAAAGATTAAAAGATTAATTCTTAATTCTTAATTAACAGGTAGAACTATGAAGATTGAGAAAATATCAAGTCGCGTGCTGTTAGCCTGCGTTATCTTGATTGTCGTATGCTTCGCAGCGTTCCTGACTATCGGCTATGACAATCCTGTAGGCGACAACAACGAGCCTATCCTTACCGATGTAATCATGTGGCTCATGTACGCGCTCGTCGTAGTAACGGCCGGACTCACGGTTTGGTCAGCAATTCGTGGCATGCAGAGCAGCAAGGGGAACGACCCCGCTGCCACCACAGGAGTCCCCGGTGGCAAGATTACTCTGTTCACAGCAGGCCTGACCATCGTGTCTGTCATTATCGGCTGGGTATTAGGACTGGGCGAGAGCGAGTTCACCGCCAGCGACGGCACTGTAACCTCTGCTGGCTGGGTAACCGTAGTTGATGTGTTCATGGTCAGCATGGGCATACTCCTCGTGGCTGCAACCATTGCTGTTGCCGTAAGCATGACTGGCATTGCAACAAAGAGCGCAAGTAAATAAACCGACCTAAAAAACAAGAAAGATATGGCAAAGAAGAAAAAGAAGATGCCGGGTCTGAACACCAGTTCAACCGCCGATATCTCCTTCATGTTGCTCATCTTCTTCCTGGTCACCACGTCTATGGACACCGACATGGGTCTGGCACGTCGCCTGCCCAAGCCGCCAGAACCAGATCAGGAAGATGCCACCATGGACATCAAGGCCCGTAACATCCTTTATGTCCGCCTCAATGCTGCAGGTCAGTTGTGGATTCAGGACGAGATGAACTTCGGCAATGGGGACATCCGCGAACTTCGTCCCCGCGTCAAGGAATTCGTCAAGAACGAACAGAACCTGAGCAGGCTGCCCGAGAAGCACGTCAAGAACATCGACCTGCTGGGTCAGTGCTTCGTCACCGACAAACACGTCGTCAGCGTGCAGACCGACCGCGGCACACCCTACAACATCTATTTCCAGGTGCAGAACGAATTGGTGGCAGCATACAATGAACTGAGAAACGAGTTGTCCAAGGAAAAGTTCGGTCGCGAGTTCCAATACCTCAAGGAAGAGGAGAAAGCGGCAATACGTCAATACTATCCCCAGAACATTTCTGAGGCTGAACCTAAAAAGTATGGAGGGCAATAACCATGGCATTTAAGAGAAAACAAAGTCGCGAGATGCCGGAGATGAACACCTCGTCTCTGCCCGACCTTATCTTCACCATCCTGTTCTTCTTTATGATGGTAACGACGATGCGCGAAGTCACACTCAAGGTGAAGTTCACCATCCCCGCAGGTACAGAACTCGAGAAACTGGTGAAGAAGTCGGTAGTATCGTTCATCTATGTAGGTCCCCCCACAGACAATCTGCGCGCCCAAATGGGTAGCAGCACCCGTATTCAGCTCAACGACCGCTATGCAGAGGCACGCGAAGTCATGGACTTCATCGCCGCAGAGCGTCAGGGCATGACGAATCAGGCAGAACAGGTCATCAGCATCAAGGCCGACCAGCAGACACAGATGGGCTACATCACCGACATCAAGGAAGTGTTGCGTAAATCATGGGCGCTGCGTATCAACTACTCAGCAACCCGAAGAAACTGACACCGCCCCGTTCGGTTACATAATGAAAAGCGGTTCCCCTACACCAGAGGGAGCCGCTTTTCGTAATCTATGCCACAAGTCCCTGCACTTGTCGAAATAAGTCCCTGTTCTTATTGGTATAAGTCCACGTACTTATCGGCATAAGAACGGGGACTTATTTTAATGCATGCCAGCCATCTGGAAATCAGGGACTTTTTCCAAGTGTTGTTGGCGTCTATGGGATTAAACATAAAAAAAGATTGCATAATTCATCCAACATAAAGATTTTTTCCGTATCTTTGTCCTCATAGAACACTAATAACAAGAATCATGGTAAATCACAAACTGCTGAATTGGAAATGGGTTCTGCTTTCCCTTTTCCTCCTTCCACCCTCTTGCATGAAGGCGCAGGAGGCATTTCGTGTCCTCTCGCCCGACGGTCTAACTTATCTCAACGTGAAGTTGGAGAACGGACGTCTCTCCTACTCTGCCGGCTACCGCACCGTGTTGAAAGCCAAGAAGAAAGGTGCTGTGCCCGACACGCTGGACGTGCCGATGCTGCTCGACTCGCCGCTCGGTCTCTACACCAGCGCGGGCGACTTGAGCAAAGACCTGGAGTACGTCCGGCAGGAAACGCCCGAACGGTACAGCCACACGAACGAATACGTCCTGCGCCAAGGCAAGCAGAGCAAGGTCAGCTCCGAGGAGAACACCCTGATACTCCTATTTACCAACCCCGAGGCAAAGGCAAAGAAACTGATGATGATGGTGGGCTTCCGCGTCTTCAACAACAATATCGCGTACAGCTACCGCATCATGCAAGGGTCTGGGAGTCAGACATCTGCAATCGTTGTGACAGGCGAGGCCAGCGGCTTCCGTCTGCCCACCGACGCAACCGCCTTCATCTGTCCGCAGAGCGACCCGATGGTGGGCTGGATGCAGACAAAGCCCAGCTACGAGGAGGGCTACATCTGGGACGAGCCTATCACCAAACGCTCAGGCTATGGTCACGGCTGGACCTTCCCCTGCTTGTTCCATGAGGGCAACAAGGGCTGGGTGCTCATCAGCGAGACGGGCGTGAGCGGCAACTACTGCGGCTGCCACCTGAGCGACGCAACCTCCGACGGACTCTTCACCATCGCCTTCCCCATGGAGGGCGAGAACAACGGCTTCGGTAGCACCGGCGCACAGATGGGGCTGGCCGACTGCAACATCTCGCCCTACGACTGGATGACGCAATGGACGCCCTACCGCACCATCACCCTCGGCTCCACGCTGAAGCCCATCGTGGAAACGACCATCGCATGGGACGTGGTGCAGCAGCTCTATGAACCCAGCACCGACTACAAGGGGTCGCGCAACACATGGTCGTGGATTATCTGGCAGGATGCCAGCATCAACTACGACGACC
>JAFXZK010000045.1 GCA_017541265.1 Bacteroidaceae bacterium
AAGTAGAGGATGGTATCACCTATCTTCCGCTTTACATGTCACCTTTATTGTAAGTACAAGGAGCATAAGTCTCATATTGGCACCTTTAGCTTGATGATAGTATGTCCTCACAACGGTATCAGGAATTCATAGCAGAACGTACACGACTGCTTGAACGCATCAAGGAGTTGGAAAACGAAAACGCTGAGCTTAGGAAAAGACTTGGCGAACTTGTTGAACCTGTGACCTCAGCCTCTAATGCTATGCAGAATCTGTCACTACAAGAGAAGATTGATGTGTTTTGTAGTTTTTTTAAGGGACGTGATGATGTGTTTGCGAGAAGATGGTACAGTAAGACAAGTGGGAAAGCCGGCTATCAGCCAGTGTGCCAAAATGAATGGACTCCACTATGTGATAAACGCAAGTACAAATGTGCCGACTGCCCCAATCGTCAGTTTTCACAGTTAACGTACAACGACTACTATAGGCATTTGGAAGGAAAGGATGCGGATGGCAGGGATGTTGTCGGTCTTTAGAAGTACAAATCCAAAGCTTTTTGTTGAATCGGGCTAACTGGCAATGGCTCATCAGACCAATTGTCACAAACACAAAATCCTTCAGACACATCATAGGTATCTTCGTCTATCTCTCTTTGATATACATATTTTTTTCCAGAAGGATGCAAAAGAACAGGGAAGTATTCTTTGGGTAATCCCTCTGCATAGCATACAGCTATAGTTGAGTTTATGTAATCTTCTACATTCATATACGATGTTCCCATATTTTTATATTGCAAATTCTATCGGAATGCGAAATTTAGAAATATCTTGCTTAACACACAGCAAAATTACTCAATTATCGTCAAACTACGCGCTTGGATATGCAAAAAATATAAAATCGCTTTAGCATAATTTCGTATAAATTTTGTCTGAAAAGAGCATAGTTTGAGGATTATTTGCTAAATTCGCACACAATTTGATGCCAGAAGCCTCTTGCCGACGGGGCGGCAAGGGGAAATGACGGCTAAAGTTGGCTTGCCGACAGGTCGGCAAACGCAAATGAATATCTCGACAAGGTTGCCGACAGCGACCTGCACGGCGTATGGCTCATGGAGTCGATGCAGTTTGAGGGCGAGAAGAAGATTATGTGCGGCAAGGAGCGTGGCTACAGCCAGTTCAAGTACTACGGTCCCGAGGGCGAGTATGCCTGTGCCGAGCTGGTGATGGGCAAAGACGGCAAGTGCAGCGTGCTGCCCCACGAGTATGGCACCTACACCTACAAAGACGGCTGGTATTCCGAGATGGGCCGCGAGAAACGGAAAGATGCCATCGTATGGGTAGACAAGACCACGACGAAGGGCACATGGAAGACCCGCCACGACATCTGGAAGAAGCAGACGGCCATGCCCGAGAAGCTGCGCCGCTATATCGTGGACTGCTGCAAGAAGAAGGAGATGCCTGCCGACATGCAGCAGCTGATGAAGGAGAACGTATTCAAGTAAAGTTAGCAGATATCATTACCACGTGGAAATGGCCGGAGACCGCTGTGAAGCGATGCTCCGGCCATAATTCGTGTTATACGTCGCCGAAGGGGCGACGTTCTTTCGCCATGAGGGGCACTGCAGCCGCCTTCTTACATTTTCACTGGGTCGGCGAAGGTATAGACTACCCTTTTCACGGCATCATAATACTTCAGCGTGACCGACTCGCCGGCAGTGCGTCCGTAGATGGTGAGCTCCGTAGACCGCAGGTTGGGGTCGGCGACGAACTGTGTCACGCCACGGCACTCGTCGCCCACGAAGGCTGCCATGATGCCATTCCGCTGGGGTGTGATGCCAACACTGGCGAGAATGCTCTCGGCGGTCACCGTCTTCACCACGGGATACTTGGCCGAGCCAAGCGTGAACTCGGGAACGTATTCCTCGTCGATGCCGAGGGTAAGGTCGGTGTCCATGTTCATCTTTTCAGAGAGGGTGAAAATGTGGTTGAGCTTCTTGCAGTAGTACTGCAGCCTGACGGTGTAGCTTTCAGGCCATGTGTCGGCGCTGCCTATCTTCATGAGGAACCTGGTGTTCACCTTATCGCTGCCGCCGACGCTGATGGCCGGCCTGGCCAGTCCGCACATGTATTCGTCGGCGAAGATGGCCATCATGTCGTCGTTCGACACGTATGGCTTCAGCGCATCCTCTATCTGCACCATCACGAAGGTCCATGTAGAGAAGAGGCTTGCGTCGGGGCCTTGCCAGTTGGGGCGCTCCTGGTTGTAGCTCCAGTCCACCTGCCACTGTGGTGCCTCGCTCTGCGGGGTCTCGGTATAGGCGGTGTTGGTGCCGGTGCCGTTGTATACGCTGGCATAGTCATCGCCGTGACAAGCCCCAAGCATGAGGCCAGCCAGCAACATAAGCATTATTTCTATTCTTTTCATCTTTTTTCTTTTTTTTCGTTATTTCGCTTTTCGGGTTTTCCTGAGGCGGGATACCGGGATTCCGGTTTTCCGAGGCCTTCGGGATTCCGTTATTCCGTTATTCCGGGATTCCGAGGATTCCGGCATTCCGCCTTCAGGACACCTCATCACTTCAGCACGACCTTTCTACCATTATAGATATAGAGGCCATTTCGCTTCGGCTTCTGCTGCAACTGCAGACCACTGACGGTGTACCATTTGCCGTTCTCGTAGTCGGCGCGCACGAAGTTGATGGCCGTGGGCACGTCGGGAGAGCCTACCACGTTGTTGGCCTTGAAGGTCATCAGCTCGCCGGTGGTGGCCACGATCTCGCCTTCGCGCTCTATGGCAAACCAGATGGGCTGCTCCTTGTCGCCTGCAATGCTCATGTAGAAGAGAGGTTCGCCGGCTGCGGTAGCAAATGCCTCGTTCTCCACTCTCAACTCTTCACTACCCACCAGTTCGCCGTTGGCGTAGGCCACCAGACGGTCGCCCTCTTCGAGCGTCACGCCCTTGACCACGGCCGAGAGGCTCATGGTGTTGCAGGTGCTGACAGGCACTCTCATAGTGTTCTGTCTGGCGTTCATGAAGTAGCTTCCAGCCTCATAATAGGGATAAGTGAACGAAACCTTACCCTCGCCCTTGTGCAGCATCATGTATCCCTCGCCGGGTTTCATGTACCGCAGGCTGCCGCGCCATTGTCCGGTGTTGCCCATCTTGGTGAAGTAAGCAAACTCGGTATGGCTCTTGATCACGTCGCCGGACTCTGCATGGTCGAAGTAGTCGCTCAGCGCCATCTCCACGGGCAGGTTCACGATAGGCGTATAGCCGATGCCGTTCCAACCTGTCTTCAGGTCGATGGTGCGGTCTTCATCGCTGGTGATGACCTTTCCTCCCACCGGGATGGCGCAGTCGCCCTGCACCTTGATGGCGTAAGCCGTCTTGGGCGAAATCACCACGTTCTGTATGCTGTCTGTCGACAGCCACTCACCCTCTTTATAGGTAAGCGTCAGCGTGCCGCCCAGTTCGGTGATCATGTCGCCTTCCTTCCAGGGCATGCTGGAGAGCAGCGTGTTCATCTCGCTGAGCTGCTGTGTCTTCTGGTTGAACGACACCCAGTTCCATCCCTGCTTCAGGTCGAAGTACTGCACGAAGCTTTCGCCGGCTTCGAAGCGCACGGGGGTGTCGGTACCGAGCATGGCCGACTGCCGGAACCTGATGGTATCCTTCGTCTCCAGCACAATCTCTCGTCCGGTGTCGTACTGCCAGAGTCGGAAGTACAGGTCGCGTCCGGAGTCTTCGCTGTCGTAGACGGTGAGGAAGAGTCCGTTCTCTCCCGACTGGTTGTCGTGGCTGATGTTGGCGAAGCCGTGGCAGACATTCTCGTGGTCGAACACGCCTACGATGTCGCGTGTGTCGGTGTCGAGTTCGTCGTAGAGATACACCTGTCCGCTGATGCCCATCGAGTAGCGCAGCAGGTCGCCATTGACGCCCTGTGCCCATTCGGGCTGATTACCCTCCACGGTGAGGTTGAGGTAGAACGGCTCAGAGATGCCCTCCTCGTCGGTGAGGTATAGGATCTCGTTGTAGGTACCCACGTTCAGGTCCTTGCTCACCTTCGCGTCGATGGCGCCCATGGTGAGCGGTGTCAGCTTGTCGCTGTAGTGGTCCAGCGTGAGCCACTTCGGGCAGTTCTCGATCTTGTAGGTGTGGGTGGAGGCGCTGTTGTTGTAGAAGGGCAGCGAGAGCTCCTCATTCGAACCATATTTGATGGAGGTGTCGAGGCGGTTCACGGCCCACTCCAGGCTGCTGTTCACCACGTAGTAGCATGCCGTCTTCGGCGAAGCCATCATGTTGCCGTTCCTGTCCTCTACGTCGCGCACCGTCACATATATGTTGCAGTGGTGCAGCTTGGCAGCCGGCTCATCGAGTTCAACCATGATCTGGTTGCCCTTGCCGATGAAGCTGAAGTTCAGGTTCGTCACGTTCTCGTTAGGCACCACGGGAGCAGCCACTTCGGCGTCGATGCGGGTCATGACCTTCTCCGGGCTATCCTTGAACAGGTAGTCGCGGACCGGTGTGCCTGTAGGCTGGCCCGTCACGGGGTCTTGCTGGTATCTCACCTGGCCTTTGTCGTCCAGGTGTAGCTTCCTGCTGTATGCATAAGGAGCCATGACGATTTCGTTATTCGCATTGCGCTCCTGGTGGTCGAAGCTCAGATAGGTCAGCAGACCGGCCTCGTCGCCGTTCGGACCCTTCGTCGAGTAGGTCTTGATGAGCGTCTGCGGCAGAGCCTGTCCGAAGACAATCAGCTCGTCCACATTACCCTTCAGCGGCGTGTTGCCGTCGACGGTAGCGCCGATGCAGGGCTTTCCGCCGCTGATGCCGCCCAGGCTGTCGGCAGCGAAGGTCGTGCTCAGCTCCGTGTCCATGTAGATGTTGGCCACGTTGTGGGCGCGGTTCACCGTCATGGCATAGTGGTGCCACTGGTTGTCGCTCCAGTTGCCAGCCAGCTTAGTGGCAAAGCCGTTCGAGCGGAACGTCAGCGAGTCGGCTTCGAATCCGATGTTAAAGCGGTTGCGGTCGTCGCTGATTTCCTTCAGGCCTTTGCCGTTGCTCAGCAGCGTACCGCGGCCCTCGGCGTCGGTCTTGAACCAGAACATCAGCGTGTAGTCCTGCTCGGCCGAGCGGTTGATGGCATTGTCCGTCAGCTGCATGCCCTTGTCTTCTTTGTTCAGGTGCAGCGACATTCCACGCGGTATTGCCCAGCTGGTGCCTATCAACTTGGCATTGGCACCCTGAGTGTGGTCAACGGCATAGTCGCCAGAGCCTTCATTCATCGGGTAGTAGTCCACCAAGTCCTTCTCGTAGCCCGTCAGGCGATGCAGGCTGTATGTGCCTACTACTCCTGCGCTCATAGCACGATACCACAGGCGAGCCTCCATCATGCGGCCCTCGTAGTACTGGCTTGTTGAGCGTTCGAGCTCGTTGGTGCGTCCGAAGATAAGCGGACCTGTACCAGTATATGGGGCTTCTATCTTGTAGTCCTTGCCTATTATCACGCCGTCACAGTAGAACATCAGTGTGCTGTTCTTCTGGTCTATGCTTATAGCTATAGGGCTGAAGCCGCTCTCCTTGATTGGCAACTGCGATTCGAAAGTCTGCTTGTTTATTATCGCACGCAACCTTCTGTCCTTGGTCAGCCACAACTGCAGTTTTTGTCCGTTGCCTCCGTGTGAGAAGATCGGCATATCGCGACCCGTCTCAGCAGGATTTATCTGCAGGTCTATGGTCAGGTCCTTTCCGCTGAAGTTGCGCTTTGCCTCAGTTTCCATGCTAGCCTTGCCGGAGAACTGCAGACTCACATTCTCAGAGATGTCATTGTTGTTCACCTCGCCCCTTACCTCGAAGTTGTTGAGGGCGCTCAGGTTGTTGTATTCTATGTCTTCAGAGAAGTTGAACACTATATTGTCGTTCAGGTTCAGCAGTCCGTTCTTCGGTTCTGGTGTTCCGAAGAGCTGCGGACGGCGTGTGTCCTTGATACCGCTGATAACATTCGACGGCATAGTCAGGAACGCGCCACCGTTGCGGCAGAAGAGTACTGCCCTCAGGTCGTAGCTGCGCTCTATCTCCCAGCCTTCGCCATAGAATTGCGTGACGATGTTGTCGTTTGGCTTCATCATCTCACATACGCCGTTTGCCTTGGCCATCAGTGTTGAGTCGGCATAGTACGAACAGAGGTTCGTCCACGTGTCGTCGCCACGCTGCGTATCCTTATATTGGAATTCTATATGGTCGAAGTTATGCTGATGGCGGTCAAATCCGTTTATGGTCACAGGTATGTACCAACCGCGGTCAGGGTCTTTCTGCGCACTGGTATTCAGCACCCACTTGTCGGCAGGTACCGATATGTTCACCGCACCTGCCTCACGCAGGAAGTGTACATCGAACGAAGCCGTCGTCGTAGTATGGTCGGCATCGCCAGGCGACATCAAGCCGAGGGTCAATCCCTCATAGTCGAAACCGTTACCTGCACGCACCTCCATTTCCAGCTGCGTGGTCATGCCCGGCACTACCGATACGTTCATGCCGCCAGAGGTCAGCGTCTGTCCGTTTACGCTCAGCTTTGCTCCGTTAGGATTAGCCTTATCTACCGAGAACAGCGTGAATACGCTCAAGCCGCCAGTAGCCTCTGGCTTCTCGCTCTCGTTAGACAGATAAACCTTGAAGCGCGCAGCATCGTTTACAGACACACCGCTCACACTGTGCTTGTCAAGGCTGAGGGTTGGGTTATCTATCTTCAGCGTGCGCTCGTCGAGCAGCGAACCAGCCTGGTAGAAGCGCGTCTTGCGTGCGTCCTCCCATGGGTTAGAGGTGTAGCCGCCACGTGTGCGGAACACGAAGCTGCATGGCGAAGCGTGCTGAGGCACGTTAGCCTCCCTGCTCAGATAATCCATTGTCTCTTTGGTGATGTTCTGGAAGTTGTAGTTGCTATACACATCCTCCGGATTCCACTTGCCCGTGACGGTCGTGGGATCAGCCATCGGCACACGATATACGTCCACGCTCAGGCGGCTCGTCGGAGCTGCGGCAAGGGTGAACGATGCCGTGCGGTTATATTCGTTCGACAGGCTGTTGGTACCAATTGTCTGCGAAGTCAGCACTGGGGTCAGTGACCAACGGAAGTACACGCCGTCAAACTTGATTGATGATTCCGTTCCCTTTGGTTGTATCACTCCACCACTTGCATTCGGGTTGAGAACCTTTAACGACTCCAGATAGCCGAAGATCGCACCGCCGATATAGTTGGTAATGGTAGAAGCTATAGACGAGATGGTGCCTGTGCCCTTGCCGCCGAAGTAGTCAGGCTGCACGCCGAATGGGAAGTACATCGACGTAGAGTTAGAATAGCTGCTGCTGAACGTCTCGCTGTAGTTCACTCCCTGTGCACCACCAATGTCGAAGCTGTTCACCAGGTCGGTAGCATTCAGCTTCTCGCGCTCGTTCTGGGTAATCATCTTTGTCCAAGCATAGATAATCTCACCCTTCTCAGCTATTTCGTCGGGATATTTGCTACTGTCCGCGCCAGTAGGCAATACTATGATGTAGTGCGTAGTGTCGTTTGGCGTCTCAACAGTCATGTTATACTTCTTGTTAGGCAGAGCAAATTTTGGGTCGTCTGGATTGCGCAGCGAGCGATAAACAGGCTTGTGCGTAGCGTTTGCCACTGCCTGCGCATCCGTCTTGCTGCCAATGAACATCAGGTTGAGTATCTCGCCCACCTTGTCGGGTATTATCTGCTCCAGAATCTGCTTCTGCGAATAGATGAAGTTCGACTTCAGCTTCGGGCCGTAGCCGAGCGACACGTCGCGCACCAAGTGGAACTTCTTGCCGTCGGCATCCTTACCCTCGGCAATGTGGACCAGCGTGCCATACTTGGCATACTGTGCCACGTCGCCATTCGTGTTCGTCTGACCTATGCCCGTCTGTGCCAGTCGAGCCTGATATACTGAATCACTGACAGCTCGTATGCTTGACACTGGCGCTACCTGCACGTTCTGCACCTGACCTATATAGAGGTCGGCGTCAGCACCCACCATTGATGGGTCGCCGCTGGTGCTTATGGCGTCAGAGAGCACCATAGTGTGTGACCAAGCCTTGCTGCCGTTATAGTTGAACACTAACTCAGAATAATCTATGTCCACCTTCTCTGAGCTATGCTCCACACCGTCAAAGGATCCGTCCACCGTTTCTACAAATGTGTCGTATACAGCTTCTACATCGCCGGCAAACCAGTCCGTCTTGTCAGCCACCGAGAAGCTGAAATTCAAGCCGCCAGCCATTGACAGATTCATAGCATACGAATTATTGAGCGTAGCGCCCTTGGCGAGCGTTGACGAACTGTAGGCACCCGGTGGGTCACGCAGTATGTCGAACAGCAGCGGCTGGCCGTCAGTCAGCAGTTCCTTAGCACTGCCTATAGGGAACAGGTTGAGCACATAGGCGTGCAGGGGTTCTGCCTCAAAGTGGGTTCCGTCCTGCTCGGCACTGAAGGTCACTGTTCTCAGGGCGTTATCTATGCCTATTGGCTGCGCCACGCGGTCAGCGCTCACCATGAATGTTGCCTGTCCCATGTCGTCCAGGCGCAGCGTATCTACCGCTACGCCGTTCTTCATGCCGTTATGCATGGTAGCCATACCGCCTCCTATGCGTACATAGTCAACCTTCTCTGCCGTATAGTCATTGTTATATACATAGCGCTCAGCCACCTGCACCTGTATGTAGTACTTACGCTCCAGGCTGAACACTGGGTGATCGAAGGTGTAGAGAGCCTTAGTCTTATCCTTAGGATTCATATATGCCAGCGGCACCTGCACCTTTTCACCCTTGAGGTTGGTGGCGTTATAGTTCTTGTCGCCTAAGTAGTCAAACTCGTCATAGTTCAGCTGCTTGTAGGTCAGTTCCACAGGGCTGCGATATATTCTGTTATATATGGCGTTATATGATGCCTTTGGCTCTTGTATGGTTCTGTTGTCCACATCCCTGTAGCTGCCCACGTAGGTGGTATCCTTCTGGGTTAGGCAGTCAGTCAGGTCTATTACGTCATTAGCCTGTCCGTTCTGATACAGCGTAGGATAACCCTTACAATACACCTGCTGCACCTTCCAGCGCACTGGCGGCAGCATCAGCACATACTCGCCTGTCACTGGGTCGGGCGTCACGTCGATACGCTTGCGCGTTGTCTTCGCCTTTGTCTGGTGAGCGCCGCCTGTATGCAGATATACGGTGTCGCGCTCAATGAGCTCTGGATGCTGTACATCCTTCACCAACCATGACTTAGTGTCGCCCTCGAGTGCGAGCACCATCTGCAGGTCGTCGCCAAGGTTATTCTTCGACAGGTTGTTGCCTAATGGCAGATCACCCTGATCCTTGCCGCCTACCACGCGGCCTATGAGCTTCACCTTCGTAGCGTCGCGGTAGGTGTAGGTTGCCACGTCGCCTATGAAATTATGCTTATAAATGCCTTCGTCCACAAATGTGTGGCCGTCCTTCACCGCCTGAATGGTGTTATCGCCACGCTTCACGCGGAATGAGAAGTTACCCTCCTCGTCAGTTTCCACCGGCTTGCCCGCTGCGTTGTGCAGCATCTTGCCGTTTAACAGGAATTTGACACCCTTCACTGGTATGCTGGTGCCGTCATAAAGCACGGTGCCAGAGAAGCGCTTGCCATTAGTAACGACAAACTCGCTCACCGTCACGTCGTTTACCTCGCCATTGAAGGTTACTGAATATGAAGACACATCAGCCTCCACACCTCCTACAACAATCACGTCATACGTGATGGACTTCAGACCCTGATATGGCAGTTCGTCGGCAACGTAGTGTCCGCTCTCGTCAGTGCGTACTTCTATTTGCTCTTTGCCGCTTGATATGTTCAGTACCACGTCAGCTACACCAGTGCCGTCATTGAAGCGCACATAGCCCTCTAATCGGCCAGTATTCTTGCAGGCACCATCAGCCACTGAGGTTTCGCTGGTGTGACTGCCCTCGCAGTCGGATGTCGCGCGTACCTTATACTGATACTTCATCAGCGGCGATACGGTCTTGTCTTCATAGGTCATCTGAGAGATATTAGTAGCTATCTCAACCCACTTGTCGTCGCCCTGACCTGCATCGCGACGATATACCGTGAAGAAGTCAATAGGGTTGCCGTCGGTGTTCCATGTCAGCACCACGCTGCTTTGGCGTGTCTCTGCTAACAGCTCCTTATCAATCTTGCCAGTGCCAGAGTGATAGAAGTCGGGAAGTGTAATATTGGCTGATGTTCCCTGCTCAGAATAGTTGAATGGCGACTCGTTGCGGTCAACGTACACCTTTATGTCGTACTTCACGCAGGGACGCGCGAGGTTCACTATCTTATAGCGCTGCTCGCGCTCCGCCTTGTTCAGCTCGTACTCCTTCACATCTATGGTGTCGCCGGCGGCGTTCTTCAGGGTGACGCGCAGCATCATCTTGGCGCGGTTGTCCCACAAGCCGTTGTACTCGGTTGCATACTGCCACGCCACGCGGACGTTGTACTGGTCGTCAAGCTGCGTGGCCGTGCAGTTAGCTATGCGCAGCAGATGGAGGTTGTCAATGACACTGCGGGCCGTGCTGGCGCAGGGGTTATAGACGCTCCAGCCCCAGCCCTGAGTGACGGCTCGGCGCACACGGTAGGTCAGTTTAGATAGCGTACTGCCATTCGTAAGCATTGACTTAGTGACATCATCAACAAAAGTGCTATCTATGAAAGTGTATTCGGTCTTTGCCTCGCTGCCGATGCGTGCGAAGGGCACTTTGCCGATAGAGACGAAATCTTGTTTACTGCCGGTCAACGAGCGCTCAATCTCGAAGAAGTCTATCTCAGCAATATCAGCATCTGTGATGTTGTCAATGTTCCACTTCACCTCGACCTTTGAATTGACACCAATCGATGGACTGACGGTCATACCGACGGGGCCATGTAACATTTTCAAGTCTATCGCTTCAGAAGCTGCATTCGTGATGAGATACTCGCCGACGGTCTGCGGCTCATAATAGTCGGCTATGAGGCGGAACTTGCGGTGAGGCTCGGTGGCGTAGAGCTCGATGATGCCGCTGTTCGTCGTGGTATTCACCTCCCTGCTGACGGTGCGGTTGTTGCCGTCAAGATACTCGTAGCGCAGCTTGCTAATCTTCTCGGGAATCATGGTCCAGGGCACCATGATCTCGCCCACGGCGTCGTTGCTGATGTTGGCAATGGTGACGATTGGCGGTGTCACAGGGCTTGCCTCTGGTATCGTGATGGGGTCGGGTCCCTTGAGAGTGCCCTTCTCGTCGAGCCATACATCATCACGGCTGGTTCCGTCGCGCCTCACACGCCAACGGAGCGTTATCTTCTTGCCCCGCAACTCCTTGGGCACCACCCAGGTAGCCGATGCACTGAAAGTACGTTTGTCGTCGTTGCGGACGACATTGAGGGAAGTCCAGCTATGAGGGTTCAACCGTGTCACATTCTTGGTGTTGCCTAACGTCAGGTTTAAGTAACCAGGAGCCTGGGTATAAAACATGATAGGGCAGGTGCTCCGTTCGTCAGCGATGCTTTTCCCATCGTTCCACAGCGCCCAGTGGAAGAGGGTCAGCTCTGACTGACCTTCCCATGAAGCATAGAGGTTACCGTCGGTAATGTAAGCGTCGGCACCCTCCTGGTCGTAGCACGGCACAGTAATGGTAACGGTATTGGTACCGCTGACAAATACGTTGTAAAGAATCGACTGGTCAACAAATGTCTCGTAGCCGTCGTCAGCCGCCGCCTCCTGAGGCAGCAGCCATGCAAAGAGCAACAGTAGCAGTAGCCACGGTCGCCCTCGCAAAATGTTCGTGTTTTGTTGCATTAGTTATAAATAAAAAATTTTTTGAATGGTTATTGTTTTTTCATCTATATGGTGGGCGGGGGCAGGCCCCGCGCAAGAAGTTAAACCGCTGCAAAGTTAAAAAAAAAAATTCCAAAAAATCGTTGCCTCCACCCTTCTGAAAGTCATTTTTTGCTGATTTTGCAACAATTTTTGCTTATTTTGAAGGTCGAAAGCGTTTTTTCGCTCGGGGTAATGTAAGTTTCCCACCCCTTTTCCCTACCACGGATGAAGCGGATTTCACGGATTTTATAATAGAACACGAAGACACAAAGATGAAGCCTCGTATGCGTAGCCCTTTGTGTCTTCGTGTCTTCGTGTCTTTGTGTCGTTTTTATCGATGAGGTCGAGCGTGGCCTCGAAGTTCTCACGGCTCACGCCAACGATGGCCCTGATGAAGAAATGTTTCATACTATCTATTATTTATGGTTTCGATGGAACAAAATACAATTAAAAGCGAAAAGTGATAAGGAAAAAGTAAAAAAATATAGGAAGAAGAAATAACTTTCAACATTCTACTTTCAACATTCAACTTTATTTTGTACTTTTGCACCCGAAATAAAAAGGGAAAACTGGTGAAAGACTTATCGAACAACCTTCACCTTTTAACCTTTTCAACTTTTCAACTTTTAATAAAATGGGTGGATTCTTCGGAACGGTACAGAAACAGCCGTGCGCTACCGACCTTTTCTACGGCACAGACTATCAGTCACATCTTGGCACGAAACGTGGCGGCATGGCCACTCTGAGCGACGCGGGCGAGTTCCTGCGCAGCATCCATAACCTCGAAAGCACTTACTTCCGCACGCGCTTTGAGCCGGAACTCGACAAGTTCCAGGGCAAGGCAGGCATCGGCGTCATCAGCGACACCGACGCTCAGCCCATGCTGATGAACAGCCACCTCGGGCGCTTCGCTATCGTCACCGTGGCGAAGATAAACAACCAGGAGGAACTGGCGCAGCATTTGCTCGACGAAGGCGGACACCTCAGCGAGTTCAGCAGCGGCAAAATCAACCCCACCGAACTCATCGCGCTCCTTATTATAAAAGGTAAGGACTTCGTGGACGGCATCGAAATCGTCTTCAAGCACATCAAAGGTTCGTGCTCCATGCTGTTGCTCACCGAGAACGGCATCATCGCGGCCCGCGACTCGTGGGGCAGGACGCCCATCGTGGTGGGAAGCAAGGACGGCGCACTTGCCGTAACGAGCGAGACATCGGCCTTCCCCAATCTGGGTTTCGAGACAAAGCATTACCTCGGCTCCGGCGAAATCGTCCGCATCAATGCCGAAGAGATGGAGGTGCTCAGGCCTGCCAACCCCAAGATGCAAATCTGCGCTTTCCTGTGGGTTTACTACGGCTTCCCGACCAGCAACTACGAGGGCCGGAACACGGAAATGGTGCGCAACGAGTGCGGCCGCGTCATGGGACAGGAGGACAAGACCGAGGTCGATTGCGCTTGCGGCATTCCCGACAGCGGCGTAGGCATGGCTGTGGGCTATGCCGAAGGACACAAATGTCCGTTTATGAGAGCGATAAGCAAGTACACACCCACTTGGCCGCGCTCGTTCACACCCAGCAACCAGGAGACGCGCAACCTTGTCGCCAAGATGAAGCTCATCGCCAACCGAGACGTGCTCGAAGGCAAGCGCGTACTTTTCTGCGACGACAGTATCGTTCGCGGTACGCAACTTCGCGACAACACGAAGGTGCTTCACGACCTCGGAGCCAAGGAGGTTCACATGCGCATCGGCTGTCCGCCGCTCGTCTATAGCTGTCCCTTCGTCAACTACAGCGCCAGCAAGAGCGACCTCGAACTGCTCACACGCCGCATCATCCAGGACTTCGAGGGCGACGACAGCAAGAACCTCGAGGCCTACACCCGCACCGACAGCCCCGAGTACAAGCGCATGGTGGCAGAGATAGCCCGCCGCCTGAACCTCGACTCGCTGCGCTTCTCCAAGCTCGAGACGCTTGTCAAAGCCATCGGTCTGCCTAAGGAACGCATCTGCACCCACTGCTTCGACGGCAGCAGCTTCTATTCCCTTGAAGAAGAGAACAAGTAACTTGTCATTGCTTCATCATGACTAAGCAATTGCTTCATCATGACAAAGCAATTGCTTTATCATGACAAAGCAATGGTAAGAACGTGCTGTGTCTGTTACCCCTTCACTTTATGCCGAGCATCTTGTGAGTTTGCAAGGACAAAGACCACTTGGGATGCTGCAGGATATAGTCAATGCAAGAGCGGAGGATGGCGCGGTTGCGCTCCTCGTCGCCTGTGTCGAGAGGCTGAAGGTAAAAGCCCACCAGCCCCCTCCTGCTCCCCCTTTGGGGGAGTGACTCGAGAAAACGCTCGGGGTCGCAGCCGTCGCCCATATAAAGGATTTTCAACTCATCTATCTTTAAGTCCTCCCTCACGGGGGAGGATTTAGGAGAGGCTGTCACCCAGTCGATGCCTTCGGGCAAAGGCAGAGTGCCGTTTGTCTCGACCTGAATGAAGAAGCCTGCCTCGTGCAACTTGTCGATGAGCGACTGCGTGAGCTGCAGGGCTGGCTCTCCGCCTGTAATGACGATGTGACGCGGCTTGTGGCGACTTGCTTCGCGCACAATCTCGTCCTCGGTCATTTCTGTGAAGGACTGATGCTTGGTGTCGCAGAAAGGACACGCCAGGTTGCAGCCGGAGAAACGGAGGAAGAAAGCCGGCGTGCCGGTGAAGCGCCCCTCGCCCTGCAACGATACAAAAGTCTCGTTAACCCGCATGTTATAAAAGGTAAAAAGGTGAAAAGGTGAAAAGATTAAAGGGTGAAAGGGGATTATTTAACTTTTCAATTTTTCAACCTTTCAACTTTCGAACTCTTCTTCGTAGGTTGCCATATTGCCGTCGCTCTCCTGCACATCGACGCGGTAGCATTCGGGCAGCTGGTCGCAAATCCACTTCGCGATGTTCTCGGCGGTGGGGTTGCAGGGAAGCACCTCGTTAAGGTTCGCGTGGTCGAGCTGCGACTCGATGCGTTCCTTGATGAGCTTGAAGTCAACAACCATCCCGTCCTTGTTGAGTTCGCGTGCCTTGCAATAGACCGTGATGGTCCAGTTGTGTCCGTGCAGCTGGCTGCACTTGCTGGGATACGACAGCTCCAGGCGGTGGCTGGCAGAAATCACCAGCCTTTTGCTAATATAATACATAACGTAATTTACTATTTGACGATTTATAATTTACAATTTATTATGCAAAGGTAGGAAAAAGATTAAAGATTAGAGGCTTGGGATTAGAGATATTTTCATTATTCTTGCATTTTGAATTAAATAATTTTGAATTTTGAATTAAACGCCGTACCTTTACAGCCGATTTGCTTATATTAAGGTAAAATAGGATAACATTTGTATTATGAGGAAACTTAACGAACAAGAGATTGCCGCCCTCAAAGGTCAGGGCTGCACGGCAGAGAACTGGCAGGACATCACTGTAGCAGACGATTTCTGCGCCGACTATATCCATCAGACAGACTTCTACGGCGAAGTGACTCTCGGCAGCTTCCGCAAGACAATCGAAGTGGCCGACGGTTTCACAAAGCACAGCGGCATTCGACGCGCCACGCTGCGCAACTGCGTCATTGGCAACGACTGCTTCATCGAGGACGTTGGCAGCATCAACACCACGCCCAATGCCTCCTTCGGCGAAGGGCACGTCATCTCCGTCCTCAACGAGGTGGGAGACGGTAACGTGATGATATTCGACGGTCTCAACTCGCAGCTTGCATCCCTGATGGTCAAGTACGAGCAGGACAAGGAGTTCACCGAAATCGTGCGCCGCCTCGTCACGAAGAGCATCACCGACCACAGCCTTCCTGTCACAACGATTGGCAACGATGTCCGCATCACCGATACGCACGACATCACAAACTGCCATATCAGCGACGGCTGCATCATCGACGGTGCCTTCCGCCTGCGCGACTGCACGCTGAAAAGCATCTCGGGCGCCATCGTCACCATCGGCGTGGGCGTCATCTGCCAAAACTCCGTCATCTACAACGGCTCAAGCATCACCAATGCCGCCAAGCTCGAGAACTGCTTCGTGGGCGAAGCCTGCAAGATAACAGACGGCTTCACCGCCGAGAACAGCCTCTTCTTTGCCAACTGCTACATGAGCAACGGCGAGGCGTGCGCTGCCTTCTGCGGTCCCTTCTCCGCCTCGCACCATAAAAGTTCGCTGCTCATCGGCGGCATGTTCTCCTTCTACAATGCAGGCTCGGGCACGAACTTCTCGAACCACGCCTACAAGATGGGGCCGATGCACTGGGGCGTGCTGGAGCGCGGCACGAAGACAGCCAGCGGCGGCTACATCCTGATGCCAGCACGCATCGGCACCTTCAGCGTCTGCTTCGGCAAACTCATGCACCATCCTGACACACGGAAGCTTCCCTTCTCCTACCTCATTGCCTACGGCGACGACATGTATCTGGTGCCCGGACGCAACCTCACGACCGTCGGCCTCTACCGCGACATACGCAAATGGCCGAAACGCGACAAACGCGAAAGCAAAGGCAAGAACTCCATCGTCAACTTCGACTGGCTCTCCCCCTTCTCTGTGGGCGGCATCATGGTAGCGAAGCGCACGCTGGAGGCACTGCGCGAGGTGTCGGGCGACGTGGAGACATACAACTTCCACGACTACGTCATCAAGAACTCGTCGCTCAAGAAGGGCATCAAGTACTACGATATCGCCCTGCGCATCTACATGGGTGCCGTCATGAAGCGTCACCGTCTGGAACGCCCCGCCTCGCCCACAGGCACAGGCAAATGGAGCGACCTGAGCGGCCTGCTCATACCGTTGAGCGAGGAGCAGCGCATCGTGGCAGCCATCAAGGACGGTTCGCTCAGCAACATCCACGACATCCGCGAGGAGTTCGTCCGCGCCAACGACAACTATGCCGAGTACCGCTGGGCATGGAGCTATCGCCTCATCTGCGAGTACTACGGAATTGACGAGATAACGGAGGAAACGGCTGCCCGTGTTCACGAAGACTACATTCAGGCCCGCCGCGCCTGGATTGCCGAGATACGCAAGGATGCACAAAAGGAGTTCGAGCTTGGCGACATCGACCAGTCTGTGCTCGACGACTTCATGGCACAGCTCGACCAGGAAACCGACTGGGAGAACCTCAGATACGATATGTAGCCCCCCTTAGTTCCCAGAAGGCTATGGCGGCGGCGTTGCCCACGTTGAGGCTATCGACGCCGTGGTGCATAGGAATCTTTACGACAAAGTCAGCAGCATCAATAACTGCTTCAGGCAGGCCGTCGCCCTCGGTTCCCATGATGAGAGCCAAGCGTTCGGTGGCCTTTAGCTTGGGGTCGTCGATGCTGATGTTGTCGTGACGCAGAGCCATCGCTGCTGTCGTGAAGCCCATGTTACGGACTCTCTCCAACTCCCTCCCTTTAAGGGAGGGTCGGAGTGGGTCTATCCACGTCCATGGCACAAGGAACACGCTCCCCATCGAGACACGCACGGCGCGGCGGTTCAGCGGGTCGCACGAGTCGCGCGTCAGCAGCACAGCATCCATGCCGAGTGCCGCTGCAGAGCGGAATATGGCACCGATGTTTGTCGTGTCGCAAACGCCGTGCAGCACAACGATTCGACGTGCTCCCTTGCACACTTCTTCAGGCGAAGGCATGACAGGCCGGCGCATGGCACAGAGCACACCGCGCGTCAGGGTATAGCCCGTCAGCTGTGCCAGCAACTCACGACTGCCTGTATAGACGGGCATGTCTTCGGGACATCTTTCAATGATGCTGCGTGCATCACCCTCGATATGCTTGCGCTCACAGAGCAGAGAAACAGGCTCCAGACCCGCATCAAGGGCGACGCTGATAACCTTTGGACTCTCCGCAATGAAGAGTCCCTTCTCGGGTTCCAACCTGTTGCGAAGCTGCGCTTCGGTAAGCGTGCCGTAAGCCTCAAGCTCAGGCGCTTCGAGCGATGTAATCTCTATGCAGTTCCTCATCTGTCCTCCGGCAAACTCTTACCCGTGAGGAGTGTTCCGTCGCTTGCCATGCCTTCGGCTCTGACGGAGAGATGTGTCTGCTTGCCGTTGCCATAGAAACGGAACTCTGCCTTGCCGCTGTCGTCGAGCTTGAGGTCGGGGTTCCAGTAAAGTGTGCGGCGATAGTCCTTCACCTCGGGAAGAGGTTTAGTGCTGTAGTCGGGCTGGTAGAACTCCTCGGGCGCAGAATAGCCCGGCAGGATGTAGCGGCGGTCGCGAGAAGTCTCGCGGTGCGAGTCGAGATTATCAATAAGGCGAAGGTCAACGGTGACTTCCGGGATGTCCTCGCCGTCGTAAATCGAGTTGCCCTCGCGGCGCGGGCTGTAGTCGGTATAGATATAGACCATGCCAAGATTCTTCAAAAGATTGTATTTTTCTTTTTCTTTGGAAGAGATGTTGAAGGTCTCGACAGGCATTGAGCTTGGTGCAGCACCGCCGATGGCTATACGATTCTGGGTATTGGCGGACATATTGGACTGGTTCTTGCCTCCAATTCTATACACAAGGTTATAGTCGCGCGACAGGTTCATGTCGCCGATGTAGGTGCGCGAGATGTCGCGCACGAAGCGGTTGCCGCCATAGAAGACACCGGGGCAGAAGCCCGCGTCGCAGGTCTCGTTGAAGGCTTCGTAGGCATCGACAACGTATGCAGGCTTCGTAGGGTCGAACTTGCCCAGACGGGCACGCTTGATGCCGACTGTCACCTCGTCGAGCAAGCGCGAACCATCCATCACCCAGTCGGGCGCAATGACAGAGCCTTTGGGCGCCTCCGCCAGATGGCACTGATACCAGTCGTAGGGCTTGACAAAGCGCGGATAGAAGGGACGCAGGCGGACATAGAACTCGGGATAGTTTATGCGGTCGTTCTTGTCTGTGGCAGGTATGGTCCAAACATGTGATGAACCCTTCCACTTGGTGCTGTCGCTGGCCGCGAGGTTGAAATAGCAACCCTCGTAGAAGCGTGGCGAGGGAACAGAGAACATGTGCTTCTCCGTCATCATTTCTCCATCGACTTTCTGACCTGCCCCCGGCTTGTAGAACTGGGCATGGACAAGAAGTTCGCGCTTCAGCTCATTTGCCTTCTCCTTGAAGCGTGTGAGGTTGTCACTGGCAACCGGGATGTCGTTCCCTGTGGTTTCGGTATTGGCACGCGCAGCTGTCACACTGCCGCCGTCCTCGGCCTCCTTAGTGTCATTATCTTGATTGGTGGCAGTCTGATTATCACCCGTCAGGCTGACATTGTCCGTGGCATCGGTTCCAGCGCTTACCGCATCAAAATTGTCGGCATACATCGACTCCTGTTCACCTGCCATATACTTGTTGACCTCACCCACAAGGAGCGGTGTCTGCTCTGGCTTATGATTCAGTTCAAATGCTCCGGGAGTGGTCATCGTGTGCCAGTCGTAGCGACGCCAGCCTTGCACCATGAGCAGGAGGTCGAGGGCACGGTTGTGCTCTTCGTCGTCCTTCTCAAAGAAATAAGCAGGGTTCTCCACGAAGCCACGTATCTCGCTTGCCAACAGCATCTCTGTTAGGATGTTACCATTGTCGTATAGGTATTCGGAATGGGTGGCGTCGCAAACGGATACGCTGACCGTTGCCCCGGGCTTTCCACCTTCAACGGCAAGGCTGACGGGAGCGAAAGGCTCTGTCGGCTGCTTGCCCAAGCCACCAAAGCGGAGGTTGCCGGGAGCGATGTCACCCTTGCGGCAGAAGAAGAGACGGTCGGCATAGACGCGCCCTACATTATTATATATAGTAACTTGGCAGACACCTGTCTGGAGTTTTGCCTCGTCGAGGGCAATGGTCGCAGAGGTTCCTGCAGGGATGGTCTGGAAGTCGAGCATCACGCCGTCGTGCATCACCGTCATGCCAAGCGGCTCACTGGCGGCTGCGCCTGCGGCTGCAATCTGAACCTTTGTCTGTCCCCCTTCGCGAACAACCTGCACTGCGCAGCCGTCCTTGTCGGGACTTGGCAAATGCTCTTTGGCAGTTCCCTTCTTGCCTGTATAGGTCACGCTGTAGCTCTTACCGCTCACTGGCGTGAATGTGAAAGAGCCGCGCCCACGCTGCTCAATGTCTGCTTCTGCAACGGTGTTTGAGCCTTCGGTCACAACGACTTTCCCTTCCAGGTGCAATCCCTCGTTGCTCGTTGCCTCAAAGGCCACGCGGTTGGGTACGCCAGCCACAAGGTTGCCGCCCTCGGGGAAGAGCTGCAGCTTCGGCTTAGGCGATGTCTCGTCAATCTTCGACTGGCGGCGAAGCGGGCGCAGCGTCATCTCGTGGAAGAAGTCGCCCGGCTCCTTTGGTTTGTCGAATACAGGGAAGACGCGACTGTAGAGCTTCTCATAGTCGCGATAGTACTCCTTCGCCATGCGCTTGTTGTAGAACCATTGTTCGGAACGACGATTGTGGGCGTGCTCGGTAATACCCCAGTTAAGTTGCCAGCGCGTATAGGCACGCAGCTCGTAGTAACCGCCGTATAGCGTGTCCAGCAAGACAAAGCTTCCATGCACCTGACCGCCCTGCAGCTCAAGCTGCTGGCGCTGCACGAGGTAGCCGTCCTGATTGAGCAACTCGGCATAGAGCACACCGCTGATGCGGCTCGGCATACCTGTGTCGCTGCGACGCACATACGCCTTGTAGTAGATGGTGTCGCCGAGGAAGTAGCATGTGTTGTCCATGTGAACGAACACCTGCTCCTGCGGAATGGACTTGCCGAACTTTTCAAGTCTGTTTGCCCAGCCTTCAAGCGTCGTGGGAGCCTGTGTCTGCTGCGCTATCGCTGGGGATAATAAGAGAAT
>JAFXZK010000046.1 GCA_017541265.1 Bacteroidaceae bacterium
ACCAGGGGAGCCAGCGGTATTACATACAATCAGCATTGCGACTGCCCAATGAAGAGAAACGCGAGCAAGAAGTGCGTAGCCTGAAGAGCATCAACGACAGTTTCAGAAAGTTCATGATAACCGAAGACTTAATTAGTCGTTATCAGGACAATGAGGGGATTACGTATATGAATATCTATGAATTCTTACTTGATGAAAACAGCCTAAGAGCATAGCCTTTCAGCGTATTTCAGTGCCAAACAACCTTCACAATAGTCATGCCGAAGGGTGTAAACTCTTGGTTCCCAGTGCGGTATTTAAATTTCAACGAGGATGAGTATTAAAGCCTATATCAAGGCTTAAATCATTGAAAGCCAACGGGGTAAGAAGAAATTATTTTCTTCTCCCGTTGGTTTTTTATTGGAAAGATGATGTACTTTCTCTTCGGTAAAAGACGATACTCATCTTCCTTGGGAGGATTTCCTCAAAACAGCTTATTGTTGTATCTGAACTGGTCGCATAATTACTAAAAATGTCTAAAACTTCACATAAAAATGAAATTATCGGAATATAATGCTTATATTTGCATCG
This sequence comes from Bacteroidaceae bacterium, assembly GCA_017541265.1. Lineage (GTDB taxonomy): Bacteria > Bacteroidota > Bacteroidia > Bacteroidales > Bacteroidaceae > Physcousia. The sequence goes on from JAFXZK010000046.1 coordinate 571, forward strand.
TGAAAATAAATGGTAGATTATGAAATCAGTAACGTTAAAGACAATAGAGCAGAACGATAACGTCAGCTTGTTCTCCATCTGTTTTGAAGGCAGTGAAGTGAGCGAGTTTGATTAAGTTCAAGGACAATGCAACGCACAACAAGGACTACAATACGATTATCCTTGCCTTGGCAAAGATTATCGACAAAGGGGCTTTGGAGCGTTTCTTCCGGATCGATATACAAAGCGCAACATTTAAAATATAATGAGCCTATGATACAGAACAAGTTGTTTCGCGACAGTCTGGCTGCTATACCTGACGAACAAAAGGCTGAGTTTGAACTCTCCTTTGGTATCGCAGAACGGATGGACGCGATACTCAAAGAGAAGAATATTTCCCAGCGTGAACTGGCTCATCGCTTAGGCAAGCGTGAGTCTGAAGTGTCACGCTGGTTGACAGGTCGGCATAATTTTACGACCAGTACTATCGCCAAGATAGAGACTGCACTCGGTTCTCCCTTGGTGCAGATAGCACGTTAACGAATTAAAACATAGATATTATGACACTGTTCGATCAAATTAGTGAAGACATCAAAGCCGCGATGAAGGCTCGCGACAAAGTGCGTCTGGAGACGCTTCGCAACATCAAGAAAGTATTCCTGGAAGCAAAGACCGCTCCAGGAGCCAACGACACATTGGCTGATGCCGATGCGCTGAAAATCATCTCTAAACTGGCGAAGCAGGGCAAGGAGACCGCAGCCACCTATACTCAGGCAGGTCGTCAGGACTTGGCTGAAGCTGAATTGGCACAGGTTGAGGTGCTGGAGAGTTACCTGCCAAAGCAGCTCTCGCAAGAAGAGATTGAGGCAGAGGTGAAGAAGATCATAGCCGAGGTGGGAGCCACGAGCATGAAGGAAATGGGCAAGGTGATGGGTACGGCCAGCAAGCAGTTAGCAGGCAAAGCCGATGGTCGCATCATCTCAGAGATTGTGAAGAAACTCTTGGCATAAGCTTTGATTCTATGTCTAGAATTAGTGGCACAATAATGGCACAGAGCACCATAACTCGTTGGTACTCAGTATGTGCTTTAAATTTCAACGAGGATGAGTATTGATAGGCTTATGTAAGCCTAAATTGCTAAATACCAGTGAGATAAACAAGAATCGTTTGTTTGTCTCGCTGGTATTCTCTATAAGTATGATAAATAGAGATAGTTCGTTTGGGCTGGATACTCGGCAGCAAGGGTATCAATCTGGTTGACTGTTGGCATGATGCCCAACTCTTGGCGCCATTTGCGAACCGTAAGTCCAGCCCGCTCCATCTTCATGTCTGCTTCGAGGCCAAGAGCACGGGCAATCTGGAAGTCGGAGAAGCCGTAAGTCTTTGCTTCAAGCAACAACGTGGAGAACTCCGGGGCTTCGATGGCTTCAAGAAATTCAGAATACTCTGAGCCAGAATAGTATTCCGCTAACCAAGAGAACTCGTTCAGCCTCTCATTGACCAGCATGATGTGCCTGAGCTTCTCAAGAAACCAACAGTCTATCTTCGTCAGTTCATGAATCTGTTTTACGGAATAGCCCATCGCCATGGCCTTAGCGACTGCAAAAACACGGATGTCCGTGGCATGCCTGAGAGCTTCGATGACGTTCGGAATCTTAATCTCATGGTTATCGACAAAGCCATGCATGCCCTGTCCAATCATGCGCAAGCCTTTTTGGATGGCCTCCTCGAATGTGCGGCCGATGGCCATCACCTCACCTACGCTCTTCATGCTTGAGCCCAGTTCGTGGTTCACGCCTTGGAACTTCGAGAGGTCCCAACGCGGAATCTTACAGACGACATAGTCGAGGGCAGGTTCAAAGAAGGCGCTGGTAGTCTTGGTGACGGAGTTCTTCAATTCAAATAGTCCGTAACCCAGTCCGAGCTTGGCAGCGACGAAGGCCAAGGGATAGCCCGTCGCCTTTGATGCCAAAGCAGACGAGCGGCTCAGACGAGCGTTGACTTCAATGACACGATAGTCCTCGGAAGCAGGGTCAAGGGCGTACTGCACGTTACATTCACCTACGATGCCGATATGCCGGATTATCTTGATGGCGAGGGCACGTAGCTTGTGGTATTCGTTGTTCGAGAGCGTCTGCGATGGAGCAACGACAATGCTCTCGCCTGTATGGATGCCGAGCGGGTCGAAGTTCTCCATGTTGCAGACGGTGATGCAGTTGTCGTACCTGTCGCGCACCACTTCATATTCAATCTCCTTCCATCCTTTCAACGACTTCTCTACTAACACTTGAGGAGAGAAGGCGAAAGCTTCCTCTGCCTGGGTCAGCAGTTCCTCATCGTTGTCACAGAAGCCCGAGCCAAGGCCACCGAGGGCGTATGCTGCACGAAGGATGACGGGGAAGCCCAGTCCGTGAGCGGCCTTCTGTACTTCCTCAATGGTATTGCAAGCTTCGCTCTTGATGGTCTTCACGCCAATCTCGTCAAGACGCTTGACAAAGAGGTCGCGGTCTTCGGTATTGATGATTGCCTGAACGGGCGTGCCAAGGACTTTGACACCATATTTCTCGAATACACCTTTCCTGTAAAGCTCTACGCCGCAGTTCAAAGCTGTCTGTCCGCCGAAGCTCAGCAGGATGCCGTCCGGCCGTTCCTTCTCTATGACATGCTCCACGAAATCAGGTGTGACGGGCTGAAAATAGATAGTGTCCGCCACGTCCTTCGAAGTTTGGACAGTTGCAATGTTAGGATTGATGAGCACCGACCTGACACCTTCCTCTTTCAAGGCTTTCAGAGCCTGAGCACCGCTGTAGTCAAACTCTCCCGCCTGACCGATCTTGAGAGCACCGCTACCAAGAAGAAGGACTTTATCTGGTCGTTTAGGAATGTCAGTTACTTCTCCCAAACGACTAAACGACCAATCTCCCAAACGACTAAGCAAAGCAACAAACTCATCGAACATCCATTCCGTATCTGTTGGTCCTGAGCAGGCTTCGGGATGGAACTGTGCAGAGAACCATGGCATTGTCTTGTGGCGTATGCCTTCGTTGGAGCCGTCGTTCATGTTGACGAACAGAGGTTCCCAGTCGGCAGGCAACGTCGAGGCATCGACGGCATAGCCATGATTCTGGCTTGTGATGAAGCAACGGGTGGTGCCCACAAGCTGCACCGGCTGGTTATGACTGCGATGACCATACTTCAGCTTGTATGTCTTTGCACCTGCAGCCCTTGCCAAGAGTTGGTTGCCGAGACAGATGCCCATGAGGGGCCGCACATTCGGATTGTTGAGGAAGGTACGGATGTGCTCCACGGTCTTATTGCATTGCTCAGGGTCGCCAGGGCCATTCGCAAGAAACAATCCATCGAAGTCAAGTTGGTTGAAGTCATAGTTCCACGGAACCCTGATGACTTCAACGCCTCTATTCACCAAGCAACGGATGATGTTTGCCTTTACACCACAGTCAACAAGAACGACTCTTGGAAATGAAGAATGAAGAGTGAATAATGAAGAATTTGCTGCCGCCGTAGGGTCTGGCTTGTACGTGATGACCTTCTTGCAGCTCACTTGCTCCACCCAATTGATGCTACCATAGTCAGAGTGTTCTGAGTAATCAGAGTTCTCAGAGATGATGATACGACCTCGCATCACTCCAGTCTCCCTGAGCCGTTGGGTGAGCCTTCGCGTGTCGATGCCCGTAATGGCAGGAATCTTTTCCCGCTTTAGCCATTCGGCAAGCGACTCCTTAGCATTCCAATGGCTGTACTTCTCGCTGTAATCTGCCACAACGAGGCCCTTGACGTGAATCCGCTCGCTTTCCATGAACTTGGGCAAAGGCTCGCCTCCTGTTTCAGGCACGCCATAGTTTCCTATCAAAGGATAAGTTGTCACCAGTATCTGGCCTGCATAGCTCGGGTCGGTGAGGCTTTCTGGATAGCCTGTCATTGCTGTGTTGAACACCACTTCACCCACGGCATTTGCTTCGTAACCAAACGACCAGCCGCAGAACTCTGTGCCGTCATCAAGTATCAGTCTCGCTTCTTGCTTCATCTTATAGTCAGATTGTAAATTGTCAAATTGCCAAATCCTAATAAGCTTGTTCGTGAATCCCCTTGACAGCTCTTCCACTTGGGTCGTTCATGTTCTTGAAAGCAGCATCCCATTCAAGGGCGATGGCTGTCGAGCACGCCACGCTTGCCTCTTGGTTTACGCTTCGCGCAGCAGACTCGCTTGGGAAATGCTCGGCGAAGATGCTGCGATAGTAGTATTCCTCCTTGTTGAGTGGAGGATTGATGGGGAAACGTTCTGCCGCCCGTGCCATCTGTTCGTCGCTGACAGCTTCGGAGGTAATCTTCTTCAATGTGTCAATCCATGAATAGCCCACGCCGTCGCTAAACTGCTCCTTCTGCCGCCAAGCAATCTCTGCCGGCAACATATCGGCAAAGGCTTCGCGGACTATTTTCTTCTCAATCGTTGAGCCAGGGCACATCTTTGCATCGGGATTTGTACGCATGGCCACGTCGAGGAACTCCTTGTCGAGGAAAGGCACACGTCCCTCTACGCCCCAGGCCGATAGGCTCTTGTTGGCACGGAGACAGTCGTAGTAGTGAAGCTTGCTGAGCTTGCGGACGGTCTCCTCGTGGAATGCCTTTGCGCTCGGTGCTTTGTGGAAATAGAGATAGCCGCCAAACACCTCGTCTGCTCCTTCGCCACTGAGCACCATCTTGATGCCCATCGATTTGATGACACGGGCAAGGAGATACATCGGAGTGGAAGCACGGACAGTCGTCACGTCGTATGTCTCGATGAAGTAGATGACATCACGTATGGCATCAAGCCCCTCCTGTATGGTGTAGTTGATTTCGTGATGTACAGTGCCGATATGGTCGGCCACCAGCTTTGCTTTTGCCAAGTCGGGAGCCCCCTTCAAGCCTACCGCGAAGGAATGCAGACGAGGCCAATAGGCGCGTGTCTGCGAGTTGTCCTCTATGCGATGCTCGCTGAACTTCTCGGCAATAGCAGAGATGACAGAAGAGTCAAGTCCGCCGCTGAGCAGTACGCCATAGGGAACGTCGGACATGAGTTGGCAGCGTACGGCATCCGTCAGCGCATCGTGGATGGCGGCGGCGCTGGCGGGGTTGTCCTTTACGGTATCATACAGCATCCAGTCGCGGCGATAATATCGCCGCATACAGGACTCACGGCTACAATAATAGTGGCCAGGGAGGAAGGGTTCGTATCGCTCACATTGACCTTCGAGTGCCTTCAGTTCGGAGGCAACATACACGGTGCCGTCGCTGTCATAGCCTATATACAGAGGAATCACGCCGATGGGGTCGCGGGCTATCAGGAAGGCATCCTTCTCTTCGTCGTAAAGGGCGAAGGCAAAGATGCCGGAGATGTCCTCTAGGAAGTCGATGCCTTTGTCGCGATAGAGCGCAAGGATGACTTCGCAGTCGCTGCCCGTCTGGAAGTCGTAACGTCCGGCATATTGGCGACGAATCTCCTGATGATTGTAAATCTCGCCGTTGACGGCCAGCACCACCTTCCTGTCGGGCGAGAACAAAGGCTGGCCGCCGCTCTCGGGGTCGACGATAGAGAGACGTTCGTGGGCAAGGATGGCCGAGCCGCCACAATAGATGCCGCTCCAGTCGGGACCACGGTGTCTGATTTTCTGACTCATGCGCAGAGCCTTCTCGCGAAGCTCTTGCGTCTGCTTCTTGATGTTAAAGATTGATACTATTCCACACATAATGTTATTTACTATTTAATAGCCCCAAAGGGGGAGCAGGGAGGGGGCTGTTGGTGTTTTCTCTATATTTCACAAATGCTTGGTTGACGAGACGGTTGCCGCCTGGAGTGGGATAATGTCCTGTGAAGTACCAGTCGCCTTGGTGCTCAGGGCAAGCGGCGTGCAAGCCTTCGATTGTCTGAAAGACGAACTCCACTGGTGCTTGCATTCCTGCGGGACGAAGCATTTCGGCCATCTTCCCGTTGATGTCTTCAATGCTGAACGGTTCGTAGATGGCACTGACGCAGTTACGTTGCTCTGCTGCTGGCTTACGGAGCTCAGAAAGACATGACTCGTAAGTGTCTGTGATTAGCTGCCACATGCCACGCTCTTCGATGAGGGCGATGGCGGCACGAAAAGCACAGAACTCCTCCAGGCGCGCCATGTCGATGCCATAGTAGTCGGGGTAGCGAATCTGTGGCGAACTGCTCACCATTACTATCTTCTTGGGATGCAAGCGGTCGAGTATCTTGAAGATGCTTTCCTTCAAAGTGGTGCCCCGAACAATGCTGTCGTCAATGATGACAAGGTTGTCTTCGAATGGCCGCAGGGAGCCGTAGGTGATGTCATAGACATGCGAGGCAAGGTCGTTGCGCGAGCCTGCTTCCGTGATGAAGGTGCGCAGTTTGATGTCCTTCCATGCCACCTTCTCGCTCCGTACGTTTAGTCCCTGGCTTCGCAAGCCCTCCATCATGCCATAAAAGGCAACCTCGGCCGTGTTAGGAATGAAGGAAAAGATAGTATGCTCGGTGTTACCGTCGATGGCCTTGAGGATGGGTGCCGTGAGCTGCTGCCCAAGTTGTTTGCGCTCACGGTAGATGTCGCGGTCGGAACCACGACTGAAGTAGATGCGCTCGAAGGAACATCGCGTCTGCTTCTTGGATTCGAGGATAGTTTCCAGAGCAGAGGCGCCGTCCATACGCACGATGAGCGCCTGGCCTGCCGGCAACTCCTGAACGTCATCGCAGGCGAGGTCGAAGGTCGTCTGCAATACGGCACGCTCACTGGCAACAGCCACGACCTCACCATCCCTATAGAAGAAGGCAGGCCGTATGCCCCAAGGGTCGCGCATAGCAAACATCTCGCCGCTGCCTGTCATGCCGCACATCACGTAGCCTCCGTCGTAGTCGGCCATCGTGGTGCGCAATACATTTGCCATCTGAACGTTGTCTTCGATGTAATGGGTAATGTCAGTGCCTTCCAGTCCTTTTGTTTTAGCTTCGACAAAGAGACGTTCCACTTCTCGGTCCAGGCGATGCCCCATCAGTTCGAGTGTGATGTAGGAGTCGCTGTAGATGCGCGGCGACTGTCCCTGCCTGACCATCTTCGTGAATATCTCGTCAATGTTCGTCATGTTGAAGTTGCCGCAAAGACAGAGATTCTTTGCCCGCCAGTTGTTGCGGCGCAGAAAAGGATGAACGTACTGCAAGCCGCTCTTGCCTGTCGTGCTGTAGCGCAGGTGTCCCATATATAACTGGGCAGCCGCCCATTCCTGCGTCACATGGTCGAACACCTCGCCGATGGCATCTTTGCCCATCGCCTTCTCACGAAACATATACTCCGAGCCAACGGGTGCATTCATGTCAACGCAGGCAATGCCTGCACCCTCCTGTCCGCGGTTATGCTGCTTCTCCATCAGCAGATAGAGCTTGCCAAGGCCATAGGACGCTGTGCCATATTTTTCTTTATAATAGTCTTGCGGCTTCAACAGCCTTATCAATGCCACACCGCATTCATGTTTTAACTGTTCCATATCAGATGCAAGCTTTTATAAACGACATGAACAAGGGATGCGGATGTAGCACCGTTGAGGAGTATTCAGGGTGGAACTGCGTTCCGATGTACCACCGTAGGGACGGTATTTCCACAATCTCAACAAGGTTTGTGCCGGGGTTGATGCCAACGCACTTCATGCCCCCCTTCTCGTATTCCTCTTTATACCGATTGTTGAACTCATAGCGATGCCGATGCCTTTCGCTAATCTTTGTCGTGCCTCCGTATGCTTCACAGGCACGGCTGCCTTCGGTGAGTTCGCAATCATAAGCGCCAAGTCGCATGGTGCCGCCCATCTGCGTGACAGACTTCTGTTCTTCCATCATGTCGATGACGTTGTGTTCGGTCTGATTGTCCATCTCACTGCTGTTGGCATCCTCGTAGCCCAGCACATTCCTCGCAAACTCAATCACCATCATCTGCATGCCCAGACAGATGCCGAAGGTTGGGATGTCGTGCATTCGGGTGTATTTGGCGGCGACAATCTTTCCTTCGATGCCACGCTGACCGAAGCCCGGACAGATGATGATGCCTGCCAGGCCTTCCACCTTCTCCGCTACGTTCTCATCGGTGACACCTTCGCTGTTAATGAAGTGAATCTTTGTCTTCACGCCATCGTAGATGCCTGCCAGGTTCAGACTCTCGCGGATGCTCTTGTAGGCATCTTGCAGGTCGTACTTGCCGACCAAGCCGATGTTGATTTCACGTGTAGCACGACGCCAGTTGTTGAGAAAGTTGCGCCAAGGTTTCATGGCAGGAGTCTCGCCGACGGGTATGCCTATCTTGCGCAGGATGGCAGCATCGAGTCCTTGCCTCTGCATACTCACAGGTACTTCGTAGATGCTTGCCATGTCTTCGCTCTGCACTACGCATTCCAGGCTGACATTGCAGAACGAAGCCACCTTCAGACGCAATGCGTCGTCGAGGTGGCGTTCGGTTCGCAGCACAAGGATGTCGGGCTGGATGCCCATGCCTTGCAGTTCCTTGACGGAATGTTGGGTGGGCTTCGTCTTCAGTTCGTCGGCAGCTTTCAGATAAGGAACGTATGTGAGGTGTACGCAGACAGCGTCGCGCCCCAAGCTCCACCGAAGCTGACGGATGGCTTCCATGAACGGTGCGCTCTCTATGTCGCCGATGGTGCCGCCGACCTCTGTGATGACGAAGTCCAACTCCTCTTCCTCTACATCTTCGCGAAGCATTCGCCG
>JAFXZK010000047.1 GCA_017541265.1 Bacteroidaceae bacterium
AATTCAGAATTCAAAATTCAAAATTCAAAATTATTGTGATTATCTGCCGCCTACACTTTCAGGACAAGGGAAAGCCCCTGATTTCCAGGTGGTAGGGAAATGCTGAAAAAGTCCGTGGACTTATGGCGATAAGAACAGGGACTTATGACGATAAGAACGTGGACTTATGGCAACAAGTACACGGATTGTTTGGTAGCTTTTTGTGAGGACATGAGGACGGATATACGCAAACAAGCGAATATATCTGTCCTTTTTCTTTGAAGTGAACATAGAAAAGCGTACTTTTGTGTGTGAAAATAACAGAAAGATATGGAAACGACGACAAGAACACCCAAAAGACGCAAGACCATTGAACTCAGTCCTGCAACACTCCATTCGCTTTCCGGGATTGCTTCAGGTAGGGGCACTACTGTGAAGCGCCTTATAGAAAAGAGCCTTGAAGAGATGGCAGAGGATTATGATGATGTAATTACATTTGAATATCTCTGTAAGACACATCCCGAAGGACTGGAAATGGTCAGCGAGGAAGAACAGGCAGCTTTTGAGAAAAAGTATGGACTATGAGAATCAGATTGTCTAAAACATTTACGAAGAGTGTTGACAGGCTTTCGGGCAAGCAATTGAAGAGCGTCCTTGATGTTATAGCAGAGGTGAAAGCCGCTCCAGGCATTGAAGCAATCGCCAATTGCACCAGGATGGCTGGCTACAAGAATATCTACCGCATCCGCATTGGTAGCTTGCTTGCGTTCTTGACTTTCCATGTTGAAATTGTGGACGGCGTAGTATGTTTCCTGTTCCTTGTCCCACGCGGACAGGCTTACACAAAGAAAGTCGAGACAGAGCTGAAACGATACGATTGAATTAACTTACGGACTTAAATAATTAACCAAATAAAAACTTAAACACAATGAGACACAAATTACTTTGGCAAACTTCGGTTGCGGGGCGGGAAGGAAGTTTGTAAGTAGTATTGTGTGAAAAGCAATAAGGAGTAAAACCATGACAACGATAGCACTTAACAATCTTTGGGGCTATTTGCAAGGCTTATCCCTATCGGCAAAAGACCGCGCTTGGCTGGCAGGAAAGCTTCAGGAGCCGGGGAAGAAAGATCCCACACTTATGACGAAGGAAGAGTTCTTCCGTCATGTGGATGAAGCACTGGAACAAGTCAAACAAGGACGAGTACACAGAATGTTGCCCGATGAATCGTTGGACGACTTTCTTGAGAGGGTAGGCTGATGACATATTCTGTGGACTATACCGATAAGGCCATTGAAGGCAAACTTCGGCTGCGCGTCTGGGGGGGACATCGGCACACTTTGTTGAGTAGTTTTGCATAAAAAGAAAAATATGGGCAAGTTGATGTTCCTGCTTTACTTCATCCTGTCGGTATTCCCTGCCGATGCAGCGGAGAACCGCAGACACATCCATGTCATTCGCCGAGGGAGGAAGAACTCCCATAGGGGCGATACCGTGGCGAAAGTTTGGATAGAAGAGAAAGGGCAGAAGAAGATTGAGGTTGCTTGGTCGGAACTGAGTGTCACGGAAGAGACAGAAGTGCTGAAAGCCATTGACCAGCACTGGGATGAACTGAACCGACTCATCGATGATGTCTTCGCAGGCAAGAAGATAAGAATAAAGAGAATTAAGTAATAAAGGAGGATTGCAACATGTGCAAGTACAAAGACACCAATCTTGGAATAAAGAAACTTGACTTTAAGCAGAAGCGCGGGACAATGGCTGTCTATCTGACTGATGGCAGAGAAGTCATTGTGCCAGTATCCATGTTCCCCGACATTAAGCGGCTTTCCCGCAAGCAGCGCGAGGATTACATGATAATGGACGATCAGTACTTCTCCTTCGAAGCATTGAGCCGTATATATTCTGTAAAGGATTTGCTTCGAGTATAAGGTGGTCGTAAATGCGACTGGTTTCGCAACATTATGATACAGACATAACGATCACACTAAGAACTTACGGACTTAATAATTAACCAAATAAATAAATTAAAACTTAAACACAATGAGATACAAATTACTTTGGCAAACTTTGGCTGCGGGGCGGGAAGATTGCGGAAGTGATGAGCGGCAGGGAAGGTTTAGTGGCTTTTGTGAGGACATGAGGACGGATATACGCAAACAAGCAAATATATCTGTCCTTTTTCTTTGAAGTGAACATAGAAAAGCGTACTTTTGTGCACAAATAAAGTCTTGAGTCGAAATATCAGGCCATAGTATTTAGGTTATGACAACATTTGCACTTAACAATCTTTGGGGCTATTTGCAAGGCTTGGCTCTCACTGCGCATGACCGCGAATGGCTGGTCGGGAAGTTACAGGAGCCGAATTATCGTGTTGACCCGTACGAAATAAGTCCTTCCGGCGATATGTTTTTCGCAGACAGTCGCAATGTGAAAGCAGTAGAGGATGACATTGCAGCCGCGCACCAGCCAGATGCCAAGGTCACTCGATTGGAAACGAAGGAAGATGTAATGCAAATGATAAATGCCCTGTAAGTATGATTTATGTCAATGTCGTGTCATTGCGTTCACATTATGGAGATAAATAACTTATTAACCAAATAAATTAATAAAAACTTAAACACAATGAAACACAAACGACTTCATTCGTTCTGGCTGAGGGCTGTGATGCGTGAGGTGGTTGTGTCACTATAATTGATAAATCATGAATGACATCGTGCCCATACAGCAATTCATTTTTGAGATTCGCGGTCAACGGGTTATGCTCGACCGTGACCTCGCCATGCTGTATGGGGTAGAGACTTCGCAACTGAAACGTGCTGTAAGGAGGAACATGCGTCGTTTTGAAGGTGACGATTTTATGATTGTCCTCTCGCATGAGGAAATCTTGAGATGCCAAATTGGCACCTCAAGTTGGGGCGGCAGCAGATATGGGGCATTTGCCTTCACAGAATTGGGCGTTGCGATGTTGAGCAGTGTTCTGAGTTCGGAGACGGCAATCGACATTAATCGTAAAATTATGCGTGCCTTTGTTGCCATACGTCAGGCTCTTCCTGCATTGGCTACCCAAAAGGACATCGAAGATTTGCGTTTGCGTGTCAAAGCACTTGAAGAATCCGGCATTGCAACACAAGCGGCGGTAGAAGAGACGAAGGAAGAATTATCTCATGTATATGAAGCCATTACGCAACTTGGTGATAAACGACGAGAGCCTTTGCCGGAAATTGATTATGACGCTATTCAAAAACGAATAGACGAGGAAAACAGAAAGAAAAAACTTAATAATTAACCAAATAAATTAATAAAAACTTAAACACAATGAAACACAAACTACTAAACAAACTTTGGCTGCGAGTCAGGATGAAGACATCAGCCGGAATCCTTGCGAGGTAGTTTTTGCAACAATATATAACCTAAACAAAGAACCATTATGGCAATACCAGTTACAAACATTCCTGTACTGACAGGTAAAGTGGCAGAGCGTTTCATCGAGTAGTGCGAGTACAATGCCAAATACTTGCGTGGCTCACAGTACCGGGGTGAGTTCGAGGATATTTATAAAGACATCATCGCACGTTCACCCTTTCTGCAGAAATGATTATCGTAGATTTTAAGTTCGTGCCTCAGGGGACGCCTGGACTGAACCTGCAAGCTTTCGATTGCGGCAGGGATTCTGTCAACGAGTTCTTCCACAAGGAAGCCCAAGACTATCAGGACGAGTTGTTTGGCAAAACATATTATTTCTGTTTGCCAGAGAACCCCTCTGAGATTGTCGCAGGTTTCACTGTGGCTAATGCCAGCATCTTCACAAAGCGACTGCCCAATGCGCGGCAGAAGAAGATTGGGCGCGAGGTACATCACGAGAAGGGTCTCATCAACTATCCCTCCATCCTCCTCGCTCAGCTTGGTGTAGATGTCAAGTATAGGGGATTGCACCTTGGCCCCCAGATAATAGACTTTGTCATGCAATGGTTCACATCGTCCGACAACAAGTCCGGTTGCCGCCATCTTATCGTTGATGCTTACGACGAACCGCACTTGCTCGACTTCTATCAGCGCAACGGTCTCAATTTCTTTTTCTCCTCTGTTGAGCAGGAAATGCAGTATCGTAACTGGAATATCGAGAAAGACGGACCTCTGGAGACACGGCTAATGTATCGTGATATGATACTACTAAAAAGGCCATCCATAAGAGAATAATATAACTCAAATAAATAACCAAATAACTCAAAAACTTAAACACAATGAAACACAAATTACTAACAAAACTTTTATTCATGCTCCTCTGCATAGTGGGAGGGGCAAGTTTTAGTCCTGTGTGGGCAGACACAAGTACTTTGACGTTTAATGCCAAATGTAATGGTTCAGGAACAGCGGATGATGATGCGGCATGGACTGTTACTTCGGATGGTACAGAGTCAAACTTTGACAGTACCAAAGGTATTCACTATGGAACAAGTAGTGCTCAGGTCCAATACATTCAATTATCTACAAGTGACATTTCTGGAACTATTACAAAAGTTGTTGTTAATGCAAGTACTGCCAGTGGAGTAACAGCGTCTGTTTCTGTTACTGTTGGTGGTGCAGCTTTTGGTGGCGATGCTCAGAGCCTTACCACATCAGCAGCAAACTATACATTCACTGGTTCTGCAAGTGGTGAGATTGTTGTTCGAGTGGCAAAGCCCTCAAAGGCAGCAAAAGCTCTTTATGTGAAGAGTGTTGCTGTAACTTACGAATCTTCCGTCCCCATCACTTCTATTTCAATGGCTTCAACGGCAAGCATAGAGATTGGTGGAACGACAACGCTGACCCCAACTGTATTGCCTGCCAATACAACAGAAACGGTGACATGGGAGTCATCTGATACAGATATCGCTACCGTTAGCGCAGGTGTTGTGACGGGCGTGGCAGCAGGTACAGCAACTATTACCGCAAAATCTCCTTCGGATGCGACAATCAAGGCAGAATGCGAGGTTACCGTCAATGCGGCTACTAAAGTTGCTACCCCGGCTATTTCTGTGGCAACGGGAACATACAACGAAGAGCAGAGCGTAACGCTCAGTTGCCTTACTGACGGAGCAACGATTCGCTACACCACTGACGGCACAGACCCCACAGCAGGTAGCACGGCATATTCTTCTGCCATAACCGTGGACAGGAGCATGACTCTTAAGGCCAAGGCATTCAAGGGCGGTCTGACAGACAGTGAAATTGCTTCTGCAACCTATACCTTGAAGTGCGTCGCACCTACCATAACAGTTCCCAGTGGCGTTTTCGTCAGCTCAAAAGTGGTGACAATAACATCTTCTGCCGGAACTTCCATCTATTATACAACTGACGGCTCTACTCCCACGACCGGCAGCACTCCTTATGACCCCTCGGACAAGCCTTCTATTAGTGCCACAACAACCATCAAGGCCATTGCTGCGAAAGATGGTTGGAGTGACAGTGACGAGGCAAGCGAGACCTTCACGAAGGAAACGGTTTTGGATGGAATTAGTGCATTGAATAGCGCAACAACGTCATCTGCAACAGCTCGTTATGTAAACCTTACCGACGCTCAAGTGACATGGACGGGTACGGGAAACATCGGATATTTGAACGATGCAAGTGCAGGTATCTATATTTATGGTGTGAGCATGACTTTGAACACTAAATACAACGGTGTTTGGAGAATTACAACGAAGACATACAATAATATGCCAGAAATAACGGCTTTTGCAGAGGTGACAGGTGAAGGCACAAGTGAAGTGGCTTCTGCTATGGCTCCTACAGTAATGACACCTTCTGCATTGGATGATGCGTTTACTGCAAATCTTGGTCGTCAGATACAAATTAATGCTTTCACCGTTCCTGATGGCAAGGCTCTGACAGAGAACATCACCCTCTTTGGGACAAGTCCCTACACGGATGTGACAGTTGGCGAGACCTACAACCTTGTGGGCTATCCGTATATCAACAAAACAACAAAGACGTTCCGTGTTGTCAGTGCTACATTGAAGCCCCAAGCTCCAACCTTCGACCCTGTTGAAGGTGAGTTCAGTTCTGATTTCACATTGCACCTTGCTTCTGCAACGGATGGTGCAACAATTTACTACACCACTGACGGCACTACACCGACAGAACTTAGCACAGAATACGATGATGGCGACGGCATAAGCATCAGCGGTACGAGCAGCGTAACCGTGAAGGCAATCGCTGTTAAGAGTGGTGCAAGTAGCGATGTAAGTAGTGCAACTTATACTTACAAGGCAATTGCCATGCCGTTGTTCGGCATTGCTTCTGGCACAGCAGTCTATTATGGCACAAAAGTGGAAGTGACCTGTGCTACAGACGATGCAGATCTTTATTACACGTTGACCACAAACGGTACCACACCTGCTGACCCCACCGATGCCAGCACGGCATATCCCGATGGCGGCATTGCTATCACTGCCAATACAGTGAACATCAAGGTTATTGCCAAGAAGGGTAGTGACTATAGCTCTGTTGCTTCTGCTACATATACGTTGCAAGAACCAGCTGAACCCACATTCAGCCCTGCGGCTGGTGCAGTGGCTCGCGGCACAGTGGTTACTATCAGTTCTGCAGCCGGCACTTCTATCGTTTATACAACCGATGGCAGTGATGCCGATACAGGTACAGAAGTTGAGACGAACAGCGTCAATGTGACCATTGATGATGCCATGACCATCAAGGCTATTGCCTATGATCCCGAGCTGAACATGAGCTCTGAAGCAAGTGCCGCTTACACTATTGCACAGGTTGCAACACCCACATTCTCTGTGGCAGCAGGTGCCGTTGCAAAGGGAACTACTGTTGAGTTGGCTTGCGTCACAGAGGGTGCCACTATCCACTACACACGCGACGGCAGCACGCCAACAGCTTCTTCTCCCGCTTACAGCAGTGCCATCACTCTCAATTATGGTCAGACCATCAAGGCGATTGCCGTGAAGACCAACTATGATGATAGTGAAGTGGCAAGCGCTACTTATACGATTACGGGAGGAAGTGAGACTCTTGACTTAACAACTCTTTCTGATGGTACCAAACCATCTACGATTAATGGTACAGATGTTTCTTATACATTCTCTGTTGGAACAGGCAGCAATGCCCCCCAATACTATTCTTCAGGTTCAGCTCTTCGCTTCTATCAGTACAATACGCTGACTATCGCCAGTGCAACGAAGACGATTTCCTCAATAGCCATTCATTTTACCCAAAATAGTCAAAACATGAGTTTGGTAGCGGAACAACCTGGCACTCTGGGTAGCGGTTCAGGTGTTGGCACTCGCACATGGACTGGCAATGCTTCCAGTGTGCAATTTACAACAGATCCTGCTTGTCGCTTTGACTATATCACCGTTACCTATGCTTCTGTTGACGACCGCACACCTTGTGTAACCAGCCTTGATTTGGCGACAAAGTCCTTCCCGAAGGATAACGATGGAACTCTGACAGCAACGGCAACGGAGAATGGCAGCCTGACAGGTGATGTCACCTATACTTTCTCTTCCAATGATGCCGAGGTGCTTGGGGTCGAGGAAGACGGCACTTACGCGGCCTATACCATCGGTACAGCCAAGGTAACAGTTACAGCCAGCCCTGCTGCTGCCGACCTTGACCTCTTCAAGCCTGTGGTTGCCGAAGTGGATGTCAAGGTAACTGGCACCACAACGATGACGCTCTCCGCCACTGAGGACATAGAAGAGTTTGATACTCCCATTACGTTTACTGTAACAGAATTGGCAGAGGGATATGACGGTGTCATCACCGTATCAAGCGGTACGCCGAGCGTGGCTACAGCCTCTATTGAAGGTAATATCGTTACAGTCACTCCGGTGAAGGTTGGTACGACAGTTATCACTGTTACGGCTCCTGCTACAGACCTTTATCTTGGCACTGTCAACCGAGAGTTCACTGCTTACTTCGACCAGCCTGCCGGCAAGACAACAGCACCGTCTGGCAATGTGGTATTGGCTGATATGAACTTTGCAACCAACGACTGGAGCTTGCCAACCAGTTATACTACTACCACAGACACATATTCCAACGGCGACTATTCCGTTACGATAGCTGGAGAATACGCGTTCAACTCATCATACACGATGCTCAAATCTGGCAGTTCGCTGACTTTCCAGACCTTTGACAAGCCTGTTACAAAAATAGATGTAGTTGGTAATAGTGGTGCTTCTGGCAGCACAAAAGAAAATATCTATGTCGGTGAAACTGCTGTCAGCACAGAGAGAACAGGTTCGAAGGGTACAAATAGTTTTGAAATAAACAGTTCTTATCAGGCTGTAGGGACTACCTACATATTAAGGGTGTCCGCTGCTAATGCCCAAATAACACGAATCAAGGTTTATACCGCCCCCGATTTCTCGAAGACTTTGAATGCTTATGGCTATGCCACCTACTGCTGCGAGTATCCTTTGGACTTCACAGATGCCGAGAGCAATGGCTACAGTGCATGGCAAGTAACAGATGTCAGCGATGGTGTTATTACCTTTGCACAAATTACCGGTAAGGTAAAGGGCGGTACGCCTGTCCTGCTAAAGGGTACTGCAAATGCAACTATTAATATGACAGCTTGCGACAGCGAGAATAATATCAGTGGCACTAACAAGCTCAAGGGAACACTTGCCGAGACTTATCTGACGCAAGTAGATGGCAGCTACATCAACTTCGGTCTTTCGGGCAATCAATTTAAGAAGGTTGCTGACGGCACTGTCGTTCCTGCTGGAAAGGCTTATCTGCCAGTCCTCACCTCCGAAATCAGTGGCGCGAAAGCCTTCACCTTCCTCTTCGAGGAGGATGATGCAGATGGCATCAGTGAAATTGAAAATGGAAAATTGAAAGTTCAAGATGAAGAGGCCATCTATAACCTCGCTGGTCAGCGCATCAGCAGGATGCAGAAGGGTATCAATATCGTGAACGGTAAGAAGGTGCTCTATTAATTCAAAATGAATAAATTCAAAATTCAAAATTAATAGCCCGTTCGGGCGGATTTGCAATCCGACCGCAAAGAGTATAGGGATTTGCAATCCCGACAGATAATCGCATTACAAATGCTTATACTCGATGCTGGCGGATTGCAAATCCACCAGAACGGAGACCAAATCCGAAGAAGAATGAGAGAACAATTAAACTAACACAAATTACCATTAATTGCCCGTTAATTCCTCATTAATGATAATTAAATGGTCCGTTATATGATAATTACATGTTTGAAATTCTCTAATTCTTGAAAGTAAAAATAATGGAAAATTTGTAAATAGTAAATTACAACGATGAAAAAGACATATATATCCCCATCTTTTATGATGGTACGTCTGAACCCGTCCAGAGCAATCCTTACAGTCAGCAATCCCGATGTAACTCTCAACGGAGATGAGGAAATCGGCACACTTGATGCCAAGGCATACAATCCTATCTCCGACAAGAACGTCTGGGACAGCGAGTGGTAGTTTCCTGCAGGAAATTCAAAAGGTTGAAACTTGAATGACTGGAGCCTCGTGTCGCCTCTGCCCTTTCTGTTGTTGAGGGGCAGGGGCGACGAGTGGAGGCAGAAAGAAAGTGGCTGATTCCCAGATATCTGGCAGATGGCATAAAAAGTCCCTGTACTTATGGCGATAAGAACGTGTACTTATGACGATAAGTACAGGGACTTATGACGATAAGTACGGGGACTTTTTATCTGTTCAATCCGTGTTCGAGAAGTTAAATAAACATCTAAACGAATGAAGATGAGGAACTTTTTGGCTGTGCTGCTTCTGATGGCGGCTTCTTATGTGCAGGCGGCGCTGACGGCCTACGACCTGCGCTGCGAGATGCTGCACCAGCCCTGCGGCATCAACACCACTACACCCGCTCTGAGCTGGAAACTCTCGCGCGACCACGACGGCGTGCGGCAGTCGGCCTATCAGATTCTTGCCGCCTCGAGCCCTGACCTCCTGACCGAGGACAAGGCCGACCTCTGGAACAGCGGCCGCGTGGAGAGCAGCCAGTCCATCTGGGTGACGTACGCCGGTAAGCCGCTCGAAAGCCGTAGCGTGGTCTATTGGCAAGTGAGGGTGTGGGACGAAAGCGGCAAGGGCGGCGACTGGGCACGCGGTGCGTGGTTCTCGGTCGGCATCCTCGACAAGTCGCTCTGGCAGGGCAAGTACATCGGGATGCAGCGCGACGACCGCAAGGTGCAGCCGCTCCTGTGGAAGTCGTTCGACTGCGCAGACGCAAAGGCTCCCGCCTTTCTGCACATCAGCACGCTGGGCTATCACGAGGTCTGGCTCAACGGCGAGCGCATCAGCGACGACGTGCTGACACCCTCCGTGGTGGAGTTCAGCAAGCGGCACCAGGCCATGAGCTACTGTCTCGACGGCAAGCTTCGTGAGGGGCGCAACGACCTCGTCGTCTGGCTCGGCGGCGGCTTCTACGACAATCCGAAGATTGTGGGCGTTCGCGAGGGCGGCCCCTACGTCCTGGCGCAGATTGACCAGCAACAGGAAGGCGGCGGCTGGCAGACACTCGTCGCCACCGACGACACCTGGCAGGCACGAGTGAGTGGCTACTACGACGACGGCATCGCAGGCGCCTGGTCGTTTGGCGGCGAGGTGGTCAAGGCTGCGGAACTTCTGCCCGACTTCTCCTCTTCGACGCTCGATGCTGCTTCTTGGCAGGGCGTGAGCACGATGGACTTGCCCGAACAGGCGATAACACCGATGATGTGTGAGCCGAACAAGGTCATGATGGAAGTCGGGGCGCAGAAGGTTTGGCGCTTCGACGGCAACAAATGGATGATTGACATGGGGCGCAGCATCGTGGGCTGGACGCGCATCCGCCTCGGCAAGCTCCGCAAGGGGCAGCGCATCACCATCAGCTACTGCGACATGCTGGCCATGAGCGGCGACTTCGACGAGGGCGTCTTCACAGACCACTACATCGCAAGCGGCGAGGGCGAGGAGACCTTCTGCAACAAGTTCAACTACCACGCCTACCGATATATCAAGATAGAGGGACTCGACCGTCAGCCTGCCCTCTCGGACATCGCAGGCATGCTCATCCATACCGGCTACGAGAAGGAAGCCTCGTTCGTCTGCAGCGACAAGGACCTCTGCGCCATCCACGACATGGTCCACTACACGTTCCGCTGCCTGACGCTGGGCGGCTACATGGTGGATTGTCCGCACATCGAGCGCCAGGGCTACGGCGGCGACGGCAATGCCTCCATCCTTGCCGCACAGCTGCATTACGACCTCTATCCGCTCTATCGCAACTGGCTGCAGGGCTACACCGATGCGCAGGGCGACGATGGCGAGGTGCCGCATGTGGGGCCTGCCTTCTGGCAATGCGGCGGAGGGCCGTTCTGGTGCGCCTTCATCGCCAATGCCCCTTGGCAGACCTATCAGCAGTACGGCGACAAGCGGCTGCTGGAGTGGTACTACCCCAATATGCAGCGCTACCTCGGTTACGCCGAGCAGTACATGCCCGACGGCCTGCTGACGGTGGAGCACCGCTGGCCGAGCACGCGCCGCAAGGACTGGTTCCTCGGCGACTGGGCCTTGCCGAACGAAGAGCATCAGACGCACACGGAATGCATCGACCTCGTGAACTCCTGCTCGATGAGCTGGGTGTATGGCATCATGGCTGCCACGGCAGAGCTTCTTGGCAAGGCCGACAATGCACAGCTCTACCGGCAGAAGCAGGCGGACATCAACAGCCGCATCCACGCTACCTATTATAATAAGAAGGAGGCTACCTACGCAAAGGGCCTGCAGCTCGACCAGGCGTTCCCGCTCTTCGTGGGCGCCACGCCGGAGGACTTGAGGCAGAAAGTGAACAATGCCCTGAAGCGCGAGACGTACGGTCGCTTCGACGGACACCTCTTCACGGGACTGGTGGGCATCCCCATCCTGACGCAGTGGTGTACGCAGGCGGGCAACGTGCAGCTCATGGCCGACATGCTGCGGCAGCACAGCTTCCCCGGGTATCTCTACATGATAGACAACGGGGCGACGACGACGTGGGAGCACTGGATAGGTCGCCGCAGCCGCATCCACAACTGCTACAACGGCATCGGGTCGTGGTTCTATCAGGCGCTGGCAGGCATACAGGGTGATGCTTCGCAGCCCGCCTACCGCCACTTCACCATACAGCCGCAGCTGCCCGACAGCCTCACCTTCGTCAAAGCCCTCAAGCCGACACCCTACGGCGACATCATTGTCGAATGGAAACGCTCCGCCAGCACCTTCGACCTGCGCCTCACCGTTCCCGTCGGCACCACAGCCACCGTGCTCTGCCCAATGGAACTCAATGCCGAGTCTGTCGAGATGGCGCCCAAGAGCCTCAACCGCACCGGCCTTGTCTTCAACGAGCGGCAAAGAGACCGCAAGCCCGACCCGGAGCCAGAGCGTTTCAGTCCCACAGCACCCGTCGAGCTTGGCAGCGGCACCCACCGCCTCATCTACAGGATGAAGCAGTAGGTTTTACACGAACACGGATTAAGCGGATAACACGGATTTTAATAAACACGAATTACCATTAATAGCCCACGAATTATCATTAATAATTATATGAGCAATTCATGGGCCATTACATGGCAATTATATGTTAGTCATTTCTCTATGCTATGGTGACGGTGCGTGAGCCGTCTGCCTGGACTTCGATATTGACGCGGACAGTATCTTCAGGCAGAAGTTCCTCGACAAGCTCCGGCCACTCGATGAAGCAGGGGCAGCCGCTGTAGAAGTACTCCTCGCAGCCGATGTCGTAGGCTTCGCGCAGGTTCTTGATGCGATAGAAGTCGAAATGAAAGACTTTCTTAAATGAAGAATGAAGAATGAAGAACGAAGAATCTTTTTTGTGCGTCTCATTGGCGGTAGCAAATTGACTTTCCCCTTCGGGCCGTCGAGCTAAACCTCCTTCATTCTTAATTCTTAATTCTTCATTTACTTCATATTCGTTCACGATGGCGAAGGTGGGGGATGTCACGACATCCTCCACGCCCAGGGCTTCGCAAATGGCTTTGATGAAGGTCGTCTTGCCGGCACCCATCTTGCCGTAGAAGGCAAAGACGCGCCTGTCGCCCATTGCCTCGACAAACTGCCGGGCAGCAGAAGCAAGAGCAGACCCTCTCCCATCCTCCCCCTCTATGGGGAGGCTTTCTATATTCGGAATGTTGATTTTATACATTTTGAAGTCTTTCTGTCTCTTTGTTCTGTCGGATTTGCAATCCGACAGTATCGAGTATAAGCATTTATAATGTGATAGATATGTCGGGATTTCAAATCCCTATATTCTCTTGTGGGCGGATTGCAAATCCGCCCAAACGGTAACTGCTCAAACTGAATCCGCCCAAACGGTAGCTGCTCAAACTGAATCCGCCCAAACGGTAACTACTCAAACTGAATCCGCCCAAACGTGCTCCCTCCCTTTAAGGGAGGGTCGGGGTGGGTCTTTTTTACCTCTTCTTCCCCCTTAGCGTGATGAGGGGGATGAGCATTTCCTCCATGCTGATGCCACCGTGCTGGAAGGTGTCCTTGTAGTACTGGACGTAGTAGTTGTAGTTGTTGGGATAGGCGAAGAAGTCGTCCTGCGTGGCGAAGATGTAGGTTGTGCTGAGGTTAGGGCTGGGCAGGCCTGCACGGACGGGGTCCTTTATCTCGAAGACCTCCTTGGGGTTGTAGGAGAGGTTTTTGCCGAGCTTGTAGCGCAGGTTGGTGTTCGTGTTGCGGTCACCGATGACCTTGATGGGGTTGTAGCAGCGTATGCTGCCGTGGTCGGTGGTGAGCACCACGGTGCAGTCTTGTGCGGCAAGGCTGCGGAAGAGTTCGCTCACTGCCGAGTGTCGCAGCCAGCTCTGTGTGATGCTGCGGTAGGCGGCTTCGTTGCTGGCCAGCTCCCTGACCATGAGGCTCTCGGTGCGTGCATGGCTGAGCATGTCGATGAAATTGATGACCACGACGTTCAGGTCGTTCTTCTGTAGCTGTGGTATCTGCGGCACGAACTTCTCGACAGCTCCCGAATGGTTTATCTTATGATAGGAGAATGTGTTCTTGCGGCGGTAGCGCTCAAGCTGTGTGCGGACGAGCGGCTCCTCGTTGAGGTTCTTGCCCTCCTCGCTGTCCTCGTCGACCCAAAGGTCCGGGAACATCTTGGCGATGCCAGTTGGCATGAGTCCGCTGAAGATGGCGTTGCGGGCATATTGTGTGGCTGTGGGCAGGATGCTCAGGTAGAGGTTTTCCTCGATTGTAAAGGCATCGGCAATCTCATTCAGGAGGACGCGCCACTGGTCGTAACGGAAGTTGTCGATGACGATGAGGAAGACCTTCTCGCCCTTGTCGAGCAGAGGGAAGACGGTGCGCTTGAAGATGTCGGGACTCATCACGGGGCGCTCTTCGGGATTTCCCATCCAGCGCATGTAGTTCTTGCGAATGAACTTGGCGAACTCGGCGTTGGCTTCGTGCCGTTGCGACGCGATCATCTCCTGCATTCCGCTCTCAGCCTCGCTCAGTTGCAGTTCCCAATATGTAAGCTTCTTATAGACCTCTTTCCACTCCTCGACGCTGGATGCGTCGTTGATTTGCATGCCGAGGCGGGCGAACTCCTGCTGGTAACCCGTCTGCGTGTGCTCCGTCACGATTTCCTTTTGCTGGATGTTCTTCTTGAGCGTCAGCAGGATTTGTGTGGGGTTGACGGGCTTGATGAGGTAGTCGGCAATCTTCGCTCCGATGGCCTGCTCCATGATGTGCTCCTCTTCGCTCTTCGTCACCATCACAACTGGCGTGGCCGGCAACAGTTCCTTGACGCGGTTCAAGGTCTCCAGACCGCTGAGGCCGGGCATGTTCTCGTCGAGCAATATCAAGTCAAAAGATTTACTATTTGACGATTTACTATTTACGATTTCGTCGAGGGCATCGTAGCCGTTCGTCACGGTCTCTACCTCGTAGCCTTTCTTTTCGAGAAAAAGGATGTGGGCCTTCAGAAGCTCAATCTCATCGTCAACCCAAAGAAGCTTGTAAGTCATTTACAATTTGACTATTTACAATTTACAATTTATTTACAATTTAATTCATTCTCCCCATAGAGGGGGAGTTAGAGGGGGTCTTCAGAACCCGAAGGGGAAGTCGTCGTCGTCCTCTGCTTCCTGGGCAGACTTCTCTTCTTCCTCCTGTTCTTTCTTGTCCAGTTCGTCGGGATCGAGAATCTCCAAGTTCTCGGGAATGTCAATCTTCAGGTCCTCGGGAATGTCGAGCGGTGCGAAGTGCTCGTCGTAGAACTCCTTGTAATCGTCGAAGCTGAACTCCTTGCCTATCATCTTGAGGTTATCGTCGGAGATAAGCAGTGTGCGGATGCCTTCGAGCCTGGTGCGCATGTGGTCGTCGGCATAGAGCTTCTGGGCGTAGGCATGCACCTCGTCGTAGGCAAGGAAGCCTTTGATGATCATCATCGTCAGCCCTGCGTCGGCTTGTATCTCGATGTCGAAGTTGCGCACCATGTAGTTCGTGAAGTTGTAGTGCGCCATCTCATAGACGAGCATGTTCTCGTCGAGGCTGCCCGTCGGATAGGCCAGGACGAAGCAGAAGTCGGTGTAGCGGTTGTCCTTCAGCTCGGGCGCTGCTTCGGTGCTGTCGTTGCTCAATGCACGGGTTCGGCGGCTCCAGATGCTGCTGACATCATAGCGGTCGTCCATCAGCAGGCGTCCCTCGTCGATACCCTTCACGATAGCCTGTGCCAGCTCCGTCACCTCTTCCTTCGGGAACTGCTGTATCACATCGCGAAGCGTCACCATGAAGGTGTCGCGCTCTCCTCCGTAGAGTGAACTCATGGCGCGGATGAACATCATACGGGCGCGGTGAGTGCCTTGCGGGAAGTTGTCGGTGCTGAACTGGTAGTTCTCCTCCACCTTGTCGTACTGTTCGTTCTGATAGGCAGCGTAGGCTTCCACATAGATGCTGTCCTCGATGTGTTTGCCGTCGCGGGCTATCATCTCATAGTTCGGGTTGCCAAGCAGTTCCGCCAGCTTGACGTCAGGATAGTCTTCGAGCAGATAGCCGCGATACTCCTCGGCGCTCTCTATGTCACCCAGGCGTCCGTAGAGCAGGAAGAGGTGGTAGAAGACATTGTCCGTGCCCTCGTGCTCTGGGAAGTCGTTGAGGAACCTTACCATTGTGCGCTCTGCCAGCGGGAAGTTCTCGAGCTGCTCCTGTTCCTGTATGCCGGCATTGTAGAGTGCGTCGCCGAGCAGACGGTTGGACTCTGCCATTTGCTCTTCTGTGAAGGGAATCTGCTTGAGGTAGTATTCGCGTTCGTGCGGGTCGTTGGCAAGCGAGTCCTTGCGTGCCTTGTCAGCAGCGGCAAGGCTGTCGGCTGCGGCACTGTTGGCGGCTCCATAGAGGCTGTCAGCCGCCGCCTCGTCGTAACCCTCAAACATCTTTGCTTCTTCCTCGCTCATGTTTGCTATGAGCGCCTGCTTGTTGCTGATGCGCCAGTAGTCCTCGTTGCGGCGCATGCCCCAACGCTTCTGGAACTCCTGTATGCCGTTCTTCACGGTGGTGGGATTGTAGAAGTACCAGTCGCCCTGCTTCTGAGAGCCAAACGAACTCAGGTCGGTTGCGATGGCAGGCTTGTTGGCTGCTGCTGCGGTGTTGTTGGTTGCCAAGCCATTATTGGGGGCATTGGGGTTCAGTGTGCCATTCGCGGCAGCCTTCTTTGCCTCCTCTTTCTCCTTCTTGCGAAGCTCGGCAATGACGCGGTCGATGGCAGCCAAATAGACCTCTTCGGGGCTTTGGGCAAGGACTTGGAGGCTGTCTTGCAGCTTGATGGCGCTCAGGTGCGGCTCCAGCTCGGAGAGAATCTTGCTGCGCCGTTCGGTCTCTTTGTACTCATAGTGTTCCTTGTCGAGAGCACTGACACACAGTTTGTAGGTGCGGGCGGCCTCGATGTAGTTCTCCTGCTCCCAGTAAAGCTGGCTCAAATGGAGCAGAAGCGTCGCCTTGTCGGGACCGTTCTTAGTGCTTTCCTTCAGGCCTTTCTCCCAGGCGTAGATGCAATGTGTAGTATCCTCGTTGCTGAGGTAGATGTTGCCCATTGCATAATAGACCTTGTCGAGATAGTCTTTGTTCTTGTCGCTGCGTGCCATACGCTTGAGGCGTGCTATCATTTGGCGGAACTTGCCCTTGTGCATGACCTCGGTCTGCATGATGCGAGCATTGAAGGCTATCTCGTAGGGCGGATTGGCGCGTATGACGCGAGAAAGCGTCTTGTAGGCCAGCGTATCGCGCCCCGTCTCGTGATAGAGCTGGGCGAGAAGGAACCTGAGACGTGCTTTTGGCAGTTTGCCGCGTGTGGACTTGATGGTGCTCTGCAAGTGCGGTATGGCTTCGCGGTACTGATGCGTGAGCACATAGTAGCCAGCCTTCGTGTTGTCATAATCCTTCAATCCTTTGCGCGTGATGCTGTCGCGCCTCATCTTGTTCAGGAGGTCTTCGGCATCGTAGGGCCAGTCCAGCGCCACATAGCAGCGTGCCAACCGTGCTCTGGCGATGGATGCAATGTTTGGCTGCGTGCTGTAGAGGCGCAGCATGTAGTTGTAGGTGGAGGCAGCCTCGAAGAACTCGCCCTTGCGGAACTGTGCATCCGCCATCATGAGCCATGCACGGTATAGGTATGGGTTGAACTCCTTGCGTGCCAGAAACTCCTTCTCCTTCGCGGTGCGCTTTTGGTTACCCTTGGTGATGGGACGCTTCTTGATGCTGTGAACCTTGATGGCTTTCTCGCATTTGGTGATGGCGGTCTCGAAGTTGCTCTTTCCCATGCCGGCCGTCGCCTTGTTGGTGACGATATACATGGGCAGTATCTCGTTGAAGTTGTCCTTGTGGCCTTTGTATTGTGCCTCGGAACCTTCAAGGAAAGCCACCTGCCCATTGTAGAGTGTGTTGTAGTGGGCTGTGAGCGCATGGTAGGCGCGCGTGGCGGACGTGTTCTTCTTCACGGAACAAGAGACAATCAGGGCAAGCAGCATGATGCAAAAGCCTCCCCTAACCCCTCCAGCAGAGGGGAAAATAGATGCTAACTTTGCTTGCAGGGACATTGTCTTATGTATGCAGTTGCTCTTTTCCCTCATTATATATATAACGCACGCGCGTGGGATTTTATTGTGCTTGCTTCTCTATTTCAGTTGCGTAGGCCCGTACTTGTCCATGTCGCCATAGTCGAGGTTCTCGCCGGCCATTCCCCAGATGAAGATGTAGTTGCTGGTTCCGGCACCGGCATGTATGCTCCATTCGGGCGAGATGACTGCTTGCTCGTTGTGCAGCCAGATGGGACGTGTTTCCTGAGGTTCGCCCATGAAGTGGCAGACGGCTTGGTTCTCGGGTACGTTGAAGTAGAAGTACGCCTCCATCCTGCGAGAATGGGTGTGGGCAGGCATCGTGTTCCATACGCTGCCAGGCTTCAGCTCCGTCATGCCCATCTGCAACTGGCAAATCTGACCATCCATGCTCTTGGCCACGATGAGCTGATTGATGACGCGGTCGTTGCTTTCCTCCATCGATCCAGCCTCTATGTAGCAGCCTTTCTTGCGCAAGTCGTCCAAAGTAACCTTCCGCACAGGATAGGACGTGTGGGCTGTTGCCGAGTTGAAATAGAACTTTGCCGGCTGGTTAGGGTCTTTGGATGCGAAGAAGACTTCATGCTTCCCGCTACCAATGTACAGAGCCTCCTTGTACTTTAGCTCGTAGGACTTCTCCTTGCCGTCCTCTTTAACGGTGACGGTGCCTGTACCGCCCACGTTGATGATGCCTATCTCGCGTCGTGACAAGAAGTTCGGAGCCTTCAGGCAATCGAAGGTTTCCAGTTGCAGAGCGTTGTCTTTCACCGGCATGGCGCCGCCAACGATGAAACGGTCGTGCAGGGTATAGACAATGTTTATCTCGTCGGGCGAGAAGACTTTCTCGATGGCAAACGCCTTGCGGAGGCGCTGTGTGTCATAGGTGCGAACGTCCATCGGATGGGTGGGATAGCGCAATTCGTAGTTCGTGTGTTTCTGTGCCATAAGCGTTAAGGATGCCATCAGCATTCCTGTTAATAATGTTTTCTTCATCATATCTGTTTTTATTCTTATTTTACTTCCTATTTAACTTCCAATTCCAAACCAGCAGTCCTCCCACTACCACCACTGTAATGATATGCCAGCCCCGTACGAACAGGTGATACCATACCCAGCACATGATGCTGGAGGCAAAGTCGAGTGCCGCACCTGCGTGGAAGCCTTCAGGAATGCGCACTGAGGCATCTTCGGGGTGCATCTCGGCAACGGAACTCGCCGCCAAGGTGAAGGCCTCGGCAATGTTGGTGACAAAGTACAGTCCGCATATCAGTGCCACCAATCCCACAATGAAGGTCTTTACGACATTGCCTTTCGTGATGGGCAACACGGCAGGGAAGAGGTAGAACATGCCAGCGAGGGAAGCCAGCGGCAGGAACTTGTTGCCGGGCAGGACTACCGACAGCAACAGAACCACGGGGATGAGCAGCAGCGACACGACCAGCGTGGTGGGGTGTCCTATCACCAATGCCGGACTCATGCCGATGTGCAGCTTCACCTTGTCGCCGAACTTGCCGGCTATCATCTTCCGCGTGGCATCGGAGATGGGGATGAGGCCGTCGATGAACAGACGTGTGATGCGGGGGATGAGTTCCATCACGGCACCCATCTTCACGCCCAGCACCAGGATGTCTTTCACGTCGTAGCGGGCCAAAATGCCGATGCCGCAGCCCACAATCACTCCGAGGAACAGCGGTTCGCCCAGAATACCGAACTTCCGCTTCATTCCCTCTGCGTCGATGTCCAGCTTGCTGAAACCGGGGATGCAGTCAAGTATCTTGTTTATGACGACGGCAAACGGAACGAAGCCCTGGCAGAAGGGCTGGGGGATGGAAATGCCCTCCATGCCGTCGTAGTACTGCTGGAAACCCTCTGCCGTGCGGTCGGCCATTACCAGCGTGACGATGTAACATGCCACTGCCGCCAGGAAGCCGTAGGTCAGGCTGTCCGTGGTGAAATAGACGATTGAGCCAAGGAAGGCAAAATGCCAGTAGTTCCAGAGGTCGATGTTGATGGTGCGGGTGAGACGCGTAAGCAGCATCACGACGTTCACTGCGAGGCAAACGGGTATGATGAAAGCACCGACAGCCGTGTTGTAGGCTACCGAGGCCGCAGCCGGCCAGCCCATGTCGAAGATGCCAAGCTGAAGGCCATATACCTTCACCACGGTCTCGAGGGCTGGTCCCAAGGCACTCGTCAGCAGTCCCGTCACTACGGACAGGCCCACGAAGCCCACGCCGACGTACAGTCCGGAAAGCAGGGCTTTACCAGGCTTGATGCGCAATAGCAGACCCAGCAGCGTGAAGATGATGGGCATCATGACCGCTGCGCCCAGACTGATGATATAGGAAAACCAGTTGTCCATGTTCATTTAGGTTGTTTACCAATGTAGGCGAGGATGCCGCCATCTACATAGAGGATGTGTCCGTTTACGAAGTCAGAGGCCTCAGAGGCAAGGAACACGACGGGGCCTTTCAGGTCGTCGGGCGTTCCCCAGCGTGCTGCTGGAGTCTTCGACACGATGAAGGCGTCGAAGGGGTGACGGCTACCGTCCGGTTGCGGCTCACGCAGCGGAGCAGTCTGCGAGGTGGCAATGTAGCCGGGGCCGATGCCGTTGCACTGTATGTTGTACTCGCCGTATTCCGAGGCAATGTTGCGCGTGAGCATCTTCAGTCCGCCCTTGGCTGCCGCGTAGGCCGACACCGTCTCGCGCCCCAGTTCGCTCATCATGGAGCAGATGTTGATGATTTTGCCGTGCCCCTTGCGTATCATGCCGGGAATCACAGCCTTCGAGACGATGAAGGGAGCCGTGAGGTCGGTATCGACCACCAGGCGGAACTCGTCGAGCGACATCTCGTGCATGGGAATCCTGCGGATGATGCCGGCATTGTTCACGAGGATGTCAACAACGCCCACCTCCTTCTCTATCTTTTCCACCATATCCTTGACCTGAACCTCGTCGTTCACGTCACATACAAAGCCGCGAGCCTCAATGCCCTTTTCGGCAAAGGCAGCCAATGCTTTATCCACATGCTCCTGGCTGCGGCTGTTGAACACAATCTTTGCGCCGGCTTCGCCCAATGCCTCTGCCATCGAGAAGCCGATTCCATGTGCGGCACCTGTCACAAGGGCCACCTTGCCGTCCAATGAAAAGTTTACCATAATTATATTAAAGTTAAAAAGTTAAAACATTGAAAGGTTAAAAGTTATTTAGAATGATGTATATTTCGTCTTTCAGTTCGTCGGGAAGGGGAACGCGCCGCAGTTCGAGGCTCCGCACCCAGCCCGCCACTTCGTCGGTGCGCATGGTGTAGAGCACCTCGCGGAACTCCTCGACCTCCTCCTCGCTGTAGGCTGTCCTGCCGCGAAAACGGTCGAGTTCCTCGTCCTCGTAGTAGTTCTCCTCGCTCACGCCATCGGCAAGCAGGCTCTCTTTCTCGCAGACCTCATGCAGCCCGCAACACTCGAAATCTTTTATCATCATCTTCTTCCTTCTGCTGGACTAGTCTTACTAGTTCTCCTAGTCCTACTAGTACAACTAGCTCAGCCTTCCTTTATCTTAAACCCAGCTTCTTGGAGGTCGTTCCAGAAGCTTGGGTACGATTTGCTCACCACCTCTGGGTTGTTTATCTGTATCTGTCCGCCTGTGCGAAGGCAGACGGGAGCCAACGCCATTGCCATGCGGTGGTCGTCGTAGGTATCGAAAACGAAATCCTCGTATGGCAAAAGGTCAATGTCGTCGATGTTGTAGAACCCTTCCCACAGCAATTCACTGTCCTTTCCCTCAACGCGGACAATCTTTCCAAGCTCCTTCACGAGTGCCGCAATGCGGTCGGTCTCCTTGATGCGCAGGCTCCTTAAACCGCTGAGACGGTAGGGGACATCGAGCATGGCGCAGGTCACGGCAAAGGTCTGTGCCAGGTCCGGCTGGTGGGTGAAGTCGTGATTGAAGTAACAGGTGATGTTGCCTGTCTTGCGAAGCCTGACGATTTCCGTGCCGTCGGGTTCCTCGTAGTAGTCCGACGTGACGCCCAGCTCATTGAAAAGTTGCCAGACCTTGCTGTCGCCTTGCAGGCTTTCACGATGCAAACCGACCAGCTCGATTTCAGCCCCAGGGTCGGGAGAGAGCGCCACCATCTCATACCAATAGCTGGCAGCGCTCCAGTCGCTCTCGATGTGATAGGAGCGCTGGCGGTAAGTTCCTGGCTGGACGTCAATTATGTTGTCTGAAATCCACTCGACCTTTGCGCCGAAGTCACTCATCATGGCGATGGTCATGTCTATATAAGGCCTGCTGGCAATCTGACCGGTCAGTGTGAGACGCAAGCCTTTGCGCAACGTGGGAGCTATCATCAGCAGTGCAGATATGTACTGCGAACTCACGTCACCGGGAACTTCCAGTCCGCCACCCTCAAGGTTATCGTGACCAACAATGCGCAGTGGCGGGAAGCCCTCTTCGCCTTCGTAGGCAATAGAGGCTCCCAGCGTACGGAGAGCATCAACGAGGATGCCGATGGGACGGTGCTTCATGCGCTCTGTGCCAGTTATCACATGTTCGCTGGGCGTGACGCTCAGGTAAGCCGTCAGGAACCGCATTGCCGTGCCTGCCGCACCGATGTCGACAGACAGCTCCCCAGAGTCTGCTATGCCTTTAAGCATGACCTGTGTGTCGTCGCTGTCCGACAAGTTCTCTGGCGGAACAGCGTTTCCGCTCAGCGCATTGATGAGCAATGCGCGGTTGCTGATGCTCTTGCTGGCAGGCAACACAATACGCCCTCGGAGTTGGTTTCCAGGACTTACCTTAATCATTTTACCATTTACCATTTAGCCATTTACCATTTGCGATACTTCGCTAAATACGGTGCAAAGTTACAAAAAGCAGAGAAAAACTAAAAATTTTTCACTTTTCACTTTTCACTGTTCACTTTTTTTCGTACCTTTGCACCGCAATTCGAATTATGAATTAACAAATTTGATTTTGCAATCGGGATGTAGCGCAGTTGGTAGCGCACACGTCTGGGGGGCGCGAGGTCGCAAGTTCGAGTCTTGTCATCCCGACCTTCGAAGGAGCCGGAAGCTTGGTAACAAGCCGCCGGCTTCTTCTTTTTTGCTCTCGTTTTGTCTTTTTGGCCCGGCATGCCTCATTGAGAATGAAAAAACATGTCCCTAACAACAATTTCTTTATAAAACTGGATGACATCGACCACGACCCAAGCTACGACAAATACACCCTCTACTTCTGCCACGACGACGACTGCAAGATCTATCTCAACGGCAAACTCCTCAAGAGCGAGACAGGCTGGATTAGCTCCTTCTCAACCTGCAGAATTGCCTCTACCAGACTAAACGTCGGGCGCAACGTCCTTGCCATCCGCCAGCAGCAGGGCAGTGGCGGCGCATACTTCAACTGCGGCGTGCTTCAGAAGGAAGACGCAAGCTCCCTGCAAGCCTTTCCCGAGGAGGAAACGGCAAATGGCACACGGCTAAATGGCAATTGCTACGACTTCAGTGGCCGCCAAATCAAATGGGCAAACGGCAAGTTGCCCCAAGGCCTTTACATCGTGAAGCAAGACCCAACGAAGCCGGGCGGCAAGAAGATCTTGGTCAGGTAAAGAAAACCCCGAGGGAAGTGCTTGATTCCCAGTTGTCTGGCAGATAGCATAAAAAGTCCCTGTACTTATGGCGATAAGTACAGGGACTTATAGCGACAAGTACAGGGACTTATGAAGATAAGTACAGGGACTTATAGCTCCTTTGTGGCGGCTGCGATGTCCTTCTGCCAGTCGGAGCCGGCGGCTGCTATGTTGCCGTCGGGGGTGACGAGTATAAAGTAGGGCAGCTCCCTGATGCCCCATTTCTGCACGAGGGGGCTGGCGAAGCAGAGGAAGTCGCAATAGCTCGGGTAGTCGATGCTGTCGCGCTGCTCAAGTCTGTAGAGCTGCCTCTCGTCGGCATCGAGCGAATAGCTGATGAGTTCAATGTTTTTGCCTTTCCCTTTCAGTTCGCGGCGCAGGCGTCGGGCACGATAGAGGGCGCTTTGGCTGCCGCCTTTCCAGCTTGCCCAAAAGGCGATGAGCAGGAGCTTGTCTTTGTAGTCGGCACGCCGCAGGGTGCGTTCCTCTGTGCCGTTGCCGCCGTGTCCGGGCTTCAGAGGGAGGGAAAAGTCGGGTAGGGGCTTACCGACGCGTATCTTGCCGATGGCGCGGACGTGTGTGGCGAGTTTCGAGAGTACGAGGTCGTCGGGGCAGGCACGGCTGAGGCTGTCATAGAGTTCCGTAGCCTCGCTGGCAGTCGTTGCTGTGTCCAAAAGGAAATAGGTGGTGAAGAGGTACTGGCTCATGGCGAGCGTCGGGTGCGAGAGGATGTAGTCGTGTGCGACGGCTTTCGTCTCTTTCGCCGACTTGCCATTGGTGTTTTGCCGGAACTCTGTGTAGTGTTCGTTGTCTTCGGAGCCAAAGACCTCCACTTCGCTCAGGTTCTGCGCGTCGCCCTTGATAAGGATGTCCGCGCCGGGGTTGCCGAAGACAACAAGCTCCGACTGGTTGGGGTAGAGGATGTGGAGCGTGGCAGTCTGCAGGGCGGGCAGCTTATATGAGAAGCGTCCGTCTTGTATGTGAAGGGTATCGACGCGGTCCAGTGCCTCGTCGGTGCTGTAGATGAGGAACTCGCCCTGCTCCAGATGCTCGAACTCCCCTTCGAGGCGAACCTCATTGGGGTGTCCGGTACAGGATGAAAAGGTGAAAAGGTGAAAAAGTAAAAAGGTGAGAAGGAGGGACAATGAAGAACACACCGAAGGAGTCACGCCGCCTAAATTCTTTTGCGGCAATCCTTGTTGTTCCCATGCTTCGCCGCAGAAGACAGCTTTGCTATTCCCCTTTTTCACCTTTTTATTTTTTCACCTTTTCACTTTTTTTACTTCAGCACGCTCTTGACTGCGCTCTGGTAGTTGACGAACTCGTAGTCGTTGGCAGCGCGTTCTGCGAGAGAGGCGTCTTGCCTGATGGCGTTGGCCAGAGCTGTTGTGATGGTGCCGGCGTCACCAGTGCGGGCGGCAAGGATGGCTTGCAGGTAGCTGGTGATGGCGTCAGGGTTCTTGATGCTGGCAAGTGTTGTCTTGGCGCTGTTGTAGTCCTTGGCAAGGATCTGGGCGAGGGCGGCACTGTTGCTCGTCACGCCTGCCAGGTCGCTGGCGGCCTGTGTGTAGTTGCCCTTGGCGATGTTCAGGTTGCCCATAATCTCTTTGAAGGTGTCGGCACCGCTTCCCTTTGCCAGATAGCTTTCGGCGGCAGCCACGTCACCGTCCTTAAGAGCGAGGAGAGCCAGGTTGGTGTTGACCTCAGGAGCGTTCTTGTTAATGCCTGCGGCCTGTCTGAGGTAGTTCTGGGCAAGTCCTGTCTGGCCGTTGGTGATAGCCACCTGTGCCATGTTGTTGAATGAGCGGTAGTCGCTGGGGAACAGCCTGCCGAGGGTTTCGTTCCACTGG
Source organism: Bacteroidaceae bacterium (assembly GCA_017541265.1). Taxonomy (GTDB): domain Bacteria; phylum Bacteroidota; class Bacteroidia; order Bacteroidales; family Bacteroidaceae; genus Physcousia. The sequence goes on from JAFXZK010000047.1 coordinate 25,566, forward strand.
CGGCGTGTCTCTTCGTCCGTCACGAGCCTGTTGGCACCATATACGAGTTCCTCTACGCTGAGTTTGCTGGGATCCCTGTCGTATTGTGCAAGAATCTGTTCGTCGCTGCGGCCGATGATTTCGTAGTTGACGATGAGGCGCGCGCGGCGGAGTTCTGGCAGGATGCTCTCTTTGATGTCGGTGAAGACCTCGCTCATGTTGCGGATTTGCTGCTCACGCTCTTCGGGGTCCTTATACATGGAGAGGACGCGCAGGATGACGTCTCTGTCCTGAAGGTTGCTCTTGCTGATGAGTTCCTGGAAGCCGTCCCAGTCCTCGGCGGTGAACTTGGTGTCCACGTCGGCGTCCATCTCTATCTTCTTGAGTTCGCCCTTGAGGTAGTTGGCGCTAACGTCCTGACGCTGCTGGGCGAGTTTCTCGTTGATGGTGTACTTGCCGTCGGGGCTGGCGTAGGCGCTCACCTCGATGTTCTGCAGGGCGCGTGTCTCCTCGTTGTCGTTAATCTCGCGGAGGATTTTGCCGAGGTCGCGGATGCTGACGCTCTCCAGCTCGCTGGCACGGAGGTTGGCCTGGTTGATGAGGAACTTGATGTTTGCTTCCTGCTTCTGCTCCATGATGCGCTGGAAGGCGTCGGGGGCGGTGGAGGCGTTCATGTTGCAGCGACTCAGGAGCTGGCTGGTGGCGATGATGCCGTAGCCTATCTTCACCTCGGGGATGCTGACGGTCTTGTTGCCGAGCTTGGCGTCGAAGCGGGCGTAGAGGTCGCTGTTCTGCATGGGTTCGATGTATGTGAAGTTGGTCTTCATGGTGTAGACTCCGCCAGCCTTGTACTGGATGGTCGTGCCGTTGCCCTCAACCTTTTCGCCCTGGAAGGTCGCGCTCTGGCCGGCAGCCTCGCCGCCGTTGTACTTGAGGACGGGTGTAACTGTTACCACAGCCTTCTTTTTCATGTACTTGACGGGGAAAGTGCCGTTGATGGTGGCAGGCACCTCGCCGCCGATGACTTCAAGGGGTGTGGGGGTAACTGTGAAGTTGTCGCTGGTCAGCTGACCCAGCTTGCTGCACGATGACAGCGCAATGGCAGAAGAGGCTGCCACGAGATAAAGGAACTTTGTTTTCATTGTGTTATTATGTTTTGTTTCGTTATTTTCGGGCGCAAAGGTACAAAAAATAATTCATAA
>JAFXZK010000048.1 GCA_017541265.1 Bacteroidaceae bacterium
AATCATGCAGTTTTAGTCATGACAGATTCAGGATGTGTAAGGTAATCCTTGAGAGACTTGCCACTCTGCTGCAACTCCAACTGCAACACATCAAATTCTTCTTTAGTCATGATACAAAATTAGTTGTAGTTCTATGCACTATTGCGTTGCAAAGGTACAACGAAACTACAACTACTACAACGGGTATTTCAACGAATGCTTACAGTCCTAAAGGATGAACTCATCTACGTTGTGTGGAGTGATGACACGGAATGGAACACTTGGATAAGCTGTTGTAAAGGATGCTGGGCAACGGGTATTAGCTTTGTGGTCATTCCATTTGAACTCGTAGGCTGACAGTTGACCTTCATCTTCTTCGATGTAGTCTATCTCCTTTTGCTGCTGGGTGCGCCAAAACCATGAGTGAGCGAAACTACCTTGATATGAAAGATGTTTCAGTCGCTCTGCTATACAATAATTCTCCCAAAGTGTACCTGTATCTGTTCTGCTTTCTATTTGGGTGAGGTTACCTATGACTGCATTGCGAATACCAAGGTCCCAAAAATAAATCTTGCGGCTACTTTTCAGTTCGTTGCGAAGATTACGGCTGAAACTGCCAAGACGAAAAATGACATAGGACTTTTCAAGAATATCAACATAACGCTCCACTGTCTTGGGATCAAGGCCTATAAGTTGGCCGATTTCGTTGTAACTTACCTGGTTACCTATCTGGAATGCCAAGGCTTGTAGTAGTCGTGTAAGTTTGTCGGGTTTGCTAATGCCGTCAAGGGAAAGAATGTCACGGTAAAGGTAGCTATCTGTCAGTTCTTTCAATACGATACGTTCGTTGCCTGGACTGCATACGACTTCCGGGTAATAACCATAGACAAGACGATGGGGCAGTAGTCTCAGTTCTTCAAGCAGGTTGCTATGAGAAACCATCTCGCTGAAAGTCAGCGGATACATCCGGAACTCTCGCTTGCGGCCTGTCAATGGCTCGTTAACTTTGTTTGCTAATTCAAAAGAACTGCTTCCTGTAGCTATAACCTGCACATCTTTGACTTGGTCTATAATTAGTTTCAGACGCAGACCTATATCGGGAATACGCTGAGCCTCGTCAATGACCAAAATGCGATTGTTACCGATAAGGGTACGGATGCGGGTTGATGTTATCTGACTGAATAATTGTTGAATATCCGGTTCGTCGCCATTCATCCACATGATATTGTCACGTGAAGCAAGAAGGGTGTAAAGCAACGTGGATTTACCAACTTGACGGGCTCCCATAATGACAATAGCCTTGCCAGAACCAATGAGGCTGTTAATATGGCTTTCGAGAATACGTGTTATCATCATTCTATTATTTAGGATGATGCAAAAGTAAGGATTATTTTATAGAAATCCAAAAATCTTATAATAATTTTGGAATTAAATCCCAAAATCTTATAAGAAATCAAGAATTATGGCCATGATTCCTATAAGAAATATGACTAAAGGATTGAGATGAATCATTATCCTATCAACCAGCAGGATGGAGCATACAACGGTATGTTTGTCATCCAGGATTGTGCGCGATATGGCAACATGGAGAGACGCAAACCGTGCAAGGTGGGATAGGTGTGATTACATTTATTTGCACGAATAAAGCGTTTTTGTTGGTTTCTGTGATTGGAATACGTTGTTCAGCAGGTCGTGGTTCGTTTTATTGATGACGCCGGTTTCGAGCGACTTCAGGTATATCTCGGTGGTTTTCTCTGAGTCGTGGCCCATGGACTGGCTGATGACAGAGAGGGGGACGTTCTGCTGGCGTGCCGCTGATGCCCATGAGTGTCGGCTGACGTAGGATGTGAGCTTCAGGCCGCCCATCATCATGCCCAGCGTGTCGAGACAGGCGTTGTAGCGTCCGAGGGCGTAGCGGTATTGCTGATAGACGGATTCCAGATTGCCAGTCTTTGTCAGGATGGGCAGCAGGTAGTCTGTCTTGGATGGATAGCGGTCGATGACTGCCTGCATCATCGGCTCCACCTGCACCTCTATACGTTGGCGGGTTTTCCGGCGCACATAGACGAGCAGTCGACCTGTGATGTCCGACTTGCGTATATGTGCCAGGTCGACGAATGTCAGTCCGCGGGCGCAGAAGCAGAAGATAAAGATATCGCGGGCAAACTCCAGCTGGTGCTGCATGTTGTCCAAACGCTTTCCTGTCTCATAGTTCCCGCCGGACAACAGGGCATTCCGTATGTCGAGCGTACTCATCAGGCATACATCCTTTGCGTCGATGGCACGTTTGGTCGTTCTTGCCACGCCACGATACGCACCTGAGAAAGGCCGTCTGTCTTCAGTAAGCCCTTGCCGGACTGCCTTATGATAGACGGACTGCAAGGCACGAATATAGAAAGATGTCGTATTCCGGCAAAGGCCACAGGCTTGCAGCCATGCCTCATAATCTGTAACAAGCAGGGACGTCATCTTCTTGAAGGAGATGTCGGTCTTGCCCTTTGTCCGAAGAAAGCGGGAGAGGCTATTACCTGCGCTGGCATAATTATTTGCCAAGCTGATGTGTCCATTCTGCCGCTGATGTTCTGTCTCGCAGTTAAGGAATGCGAGGAATCCCGTTCTTGCCTTTTGGCGTTTTTGTCCTTTTTGTTTCATAACGATTATGGTTTATGTTCGTAATTATAATTCTTTTTTGTTGTCTTTGTGTGTTCAGTTCATTAAGATTTTGTACCTTTGTGGCGAATAAAGTAAATATAAGTATGAAAAAGGTTATAGTTTTATTTGTTGTATGCCTTGTCAGTGCTATAGCCGGTGCTTATGTGGTTCAGACAAAAAAGAACGCAGGCATGGGCAAGCAGCAGCATTCAGGTAGGTTTATGTCCCTGAAGATGCCGTGCAAACTGTTGAGCGGCATCAGAGAGCGCGACTACGGTATCTACCTGCCGGGTAGTTACGAGGCGGAAACGGCAAGGACTTATCCTGTGCTCTATCTGATGCACGGAGGCGGTTTAGCGCATACCGATTATGAGTACAACCATCACATCTCGCTGTTTGTTGACAGTCTTGTCGACAACGGCATCATCAAGGACATGATTATCGTCTGCCCGGAAGGCAACCAGCAGAACATGATGTACTTCAACGCAAAAGAAGGAGAGGAGGGAGCGCCCGACTGGAAATACGAAGACTATTTCTTTCAGGAGCTGATACCCTTTATAGAAAAGACTTATCGCGTACGGACGGACAAAAGTAGCCGTGCTATTGCAGGCTTCTCAATGGGCGGAGGCGCGGCAATGGTCTATGGCGTGCATCATCCCGAGATGTTCTCGATGGTCTATGACATCAGCGGCTATCTGCGCAGCCAGCCGCTTGAGTTCCTCAAGAATGACCCTTCGGCACATTGGCGCCAATGGGTAATAGATCAGAACAACCCCATCAAACGCATCGAAAGCGGTGGGGCAGAGGAGGTTGAGGCATGGAAGACTGTTGACTGGAAAGTGGCTGTTGGCGACCATGACTTCACCCTCGAAGCTAATATGGATCTTGTGAAAGCTTTCCGCAAGCAGGGCGTTCCTTATTCAATGCATGTTGACACGGGTGTTCACGACGGTGTTTGGGTACACTCGTGTCTCGAGGACATGCTCAAAAGAGCTGACAGGAACTTCAAGTAAAAAGCGGGGAAGGCGCAACGGTTCAGGTCGTCTTGTCCGTGGGAGGGAAGATGCCGTGAACTTCTTTGTAGGCGTAGGCGTAGTAGTCTTCTGGGGCAATGTCGGGATAGCGGTCGCGGAAGAGGGCGCGGGTGGCTTCGCGGTCGCACGAGGGTGCTAGCATGAGATACAATAAGAAATTCTCCATATCGTTCATGTGCAGATAGCAGTTGGCGAGATAGGGGACAACAAATTTCCCCTCCTCTGTGCCGAAGAGCGTCCACACATCATTGAGCAGCTCTATGGCGCAGTCGTTGTAGCCTGCATTGCTGTATAGCAGGGCAATGTCGAAGAGCGTTTCTCCCGGTTCCGGGCTTCTCTTCAGTGCATCGGCGAAGCAATTCTCTGCCTCCCTTGTCTTGCCGGTTTGCAGGTAGACGTCTGCTTTGGTCATCTTGTAGCGCCAAACCTGAGTGTCGTCGCTGAGCTTTATGGCGTGGTCGATGGCTTTGAGAGCTTCTGCATTTCTGTTCATGCGGCTCAGAGCAAGGGCACGCATCTGGTAGATTTGCGGCAGCTCTGCCTTGCGGTCGGGCAGCTTCTGTGCATACTGTTCCGCCTTTTCGAGCAAAGGCAGCACTTCCTTGTAGCGTTCCTCGTAGCTATAGCAGAGGCAGAGGGATATCTGCACGCTGAGGTCGTCAGGCTGCGCTTCGAGATAGCGTGTGTAGCAGTCGATGGCTTCCACCATCTGCTCGTCGTGCATATAGGCGTTGCCCTTCATGAGCATGGCATCGCTGTCCTGCGGGTTGATGGCAAGGGAGTAGTCGGCTGCCTCCAATGCCTCCGGGATTTTCTCCAAAGCAATGTATGTCTCTGACAAGAGGTTCCAAGCCCCGGAGTTGTACGGCTCGTTTTCGAGTATTTCCTGAAGCATGGGCAGTGCGTCCTCGTAGGCATCCAGCCCCATCAGTATCTCCGCCTCCATGATGGGCAGCTGCGGATGGGTTGGATAGGCATCCTGCAGGCGTTCCATCCATTGCTTAGCCAGTTCCCACTCGTCGTAATCCATGAAGATGGACGTGCAGTCGTAGAGGAAGGTGTCGAGGCAGTCCTGCATCATCTCCATCTGTTCGAGCAGGAAGTCGGATGCCTCGTCGGCGTGTTCCTCCTTGATGAGCAGTTCGGCACGGATGTAGATGACTTCGCAGTCGTCCTGTTCCGTGATGGTGTCGATGATGGCGCGGGCTTCGTCGAGGTGTCCGTAGAACATCTTCTGGCGTGCAAGGAAGATTTGCGGGTCAACGCTGTCAGGGTGCATGTCGATGGCTGCCTTGATGGCCTGATTTGCCTTAGCATCCTGCTTGCCCGTCATGTAGTACTCGGCAATGTCGGTCAGCTCGTCTGCCTCAAAATAAGGCACACGCCCTTCCGCTATTGCTTTCTCATAGCGGTGAAGCAGCCTGAGGAAGTGCCGCGACTGGTAGTATTTATTCTCTTCCATCGTTCATCTCTGAATAAGTGCCTGTACTGTTGATTGCTTTATCATGATGAAGCAATTGCTTTGTCATGATGAAGCAATTGCTTAGTCATGACCAAGCAAGCAAGAACCTATGGCGTGTTGAGTGACGCATGCTGTTGGGTGATTTCATTTCTTTGCCCAAGTGTCCTTGAGACCCACTGTCTTGTTGAAAATGAGATGCTCCGGAGTACTCTCGGTATCGACGTTGAAGTAGCCGATGCGCTGGAACTGGAGGTAGCTCAAGGGCTTCATCGTTGCGGCGAACTCCTCGACGTAGCAGTCCTTGAGGACGGTGAGGCAGTCGGGATTGATGATTTGCTTCATGGCAGTTACCGCATCGCAGTCCTGCGCTTCGCGAATGGCAGCCAGTTCGTCGCGCGGGTTCTCCACTTTCCAAAGGCGGTCGTAGAGCCTGACCTCAGCTTTGACGGCGTGCTGACAGCTAACCCAGTGCAGCGTCTTTCCCTTGATTTTACGGTCGGCACCGGGCATTCCGCTGCGGGTCTCGGGGTCGTAGGTACACTGAATCTCCGTGATGTTTCCGTCGGCGTCCTTCGTGCAGCCGGTACACATTATTATATATGCGTTCTTCAGGCGCACTTCCTTGCCGGGAGCCAGACGCATGAATTTCTTCTCTGCCTCTTCCTGGAAGTCGTCGCGCTCAATCCAAATCTCACGGCTGAAGGTCACCTCGTGTGTGCCGTCGGCCTCGTTTTCGGGATTGTTGACTGCGACAAGCTGTTCGGTCTGGCCTTCGGGATAGTTCGTGATGACAACTTTGACGGGGTCGAGGACTGCGCTGACGCGGATGGCGCGGCTGTTGAGGTCCTCGCGGACGGCACTTTCGAGGAGCGCCATCTCGTTGAGGGCATCGAAGGTGGTGTAGCCTATCTTCTTGATGAAGCCGCGGATGCTTTCAGGGCTGTAGCCGCGACGACGGAAGCCGCAAATGGTCGGCATTCGGGGGTCGTCCCAGCCAGAGACAAGGCCTTCCTTGACGAGCGCCAGGAGGTTGCGTTTGCTCATGAGCGTGTAGCTGAGGTTCAGCTTGTTGAACTCCGTCTGCCGCGGGCCGTCATAAGATTGAAGATTGAAGATTGAAGATTGAAGTCGTTGCCTGTCAACCGTATCATTTTCAATTTTCAATTTTCCATTTTCAATTTCTTTTGCCCACTCCTTTATCCAACTTACGAAGAGGTCATAGAGGGGACGATGTTCGACAAACTCAAGGGTGCAGAGGCTATGGGTCACGCCCTCAAGGTAGTCGCTCTGCCCGTGGGTGAAGTCGTACATTGGATAGGCGTTCCATTTGTTGCCCGTGCGGATATGAGGAATGTTCATTACGCGGTAGAGTAGGGGGTCGCGGAAGAGCATATTGGGGTGAGCCATGTCTATCTTTGCGCGTAGAACAAGTGTTCCGGGCGTCGCCTCGCCGCTGTTCATGAAGCGGAACAGGCGGAGGCTCTCCTCTTTCGGACGGTCGCGGAAGGGGCTGTTGGTGCCGGGCTTCGTCGTCGTACCCTTTTGCTGGGCGATGACCTCTGCGCTCTGCTCGTCGACGTATGCGCGTCCCTGCATGATGAGCCACTCGGCAAAGTCCCAAAGCTCCTGGAAGTAGTCGCTTGCATAGTACACGTTGTCCCACTGGAAGCCCAGCCATTTGATGTCGTTCTCGATGCTCTCGATGTACTCAGTGTCTTCTTTCGTGGGATTCGTATCGTCGAAGCGCAGGTTGCACTTGCCGCCGTATTGCTGGGCGATGCCGAAGTCGAGGGCAATCGCCTTGGCGTGTCCGATGTGCAGGTAGCCGTTAGGCTCGGGCGGGAAGCGTGTCTGCACACGTCCACCGTTCTTGCCTTCTGCCAAATCCTTCTCAACCTTCTGCTCAATGAAGTTAAGGCTCTTCTTCTCCTCAACATTCAAGCTTTGACCGTTATTCAATTCTTCGTTCACCATATTGCGTTCTTCTTTTATAAGGCACAAATATACGGCAAAAATCCAACATAGGCGGTAATCTGTGACAAAAAAAATGCTTTTTTTGAGTATATGCTATAAATATACCATAAATACATATTAATAAGGCCCTCTTCCCATCGTCGGGAGGAGGGCCTTACTTATAGTTGAGGATTGGGAACCGTTTACCAGAAGTAGATGTAGAATGCTACCGTGATGCCAATGATGACAACGGTGTGGAATACGTCCCACTTGTTCCAGCTGGCACGTGTGGCGGCAATCTGCTCGGGAGTGGCTGTGCCGAACACGAGACCCTGTATCTTCTCCCTGTTGGGAGCTTCCGTGAAGAGCGATACGACGATAACCACCAGACAGCAGACAACCAGCATCACGCCGCAGAAGAACAGCCAGTTGAAGTCGTAGAACACAGCCTTGAACCAGCAGTCTGCAGCATCGGTGACGTTGCTGTAGTACACCTTGGCACCCAGACGTGTCAAGCCGATGATGATGCCCGAAAGCAGGCCCCACTGACCACCTTTGGCGCTGGCGCGTTTCCATGTAATACCCAGCAGGAAGGCTGCGGCAATGCCGGGAGCCAGCACGGACTGAACGTCCTGCAAATAGTTGTAGAGCACATTGCCGACGCTACGCATGATGGGAATCCACAAAATGCCGAGAATCACGATGACTACCGTAGCTGTCTGTCCGATGCGCACGAGGCTCTTCTCCGATGTCTGGGGCTTCAGGCGCTTCCAGAAGTCAATCGTGAAGAGCATAGCTGAGCTGTTGAATAGTGAAGCGAGTGACGACATCAGGGCAGCAAGGATGCCACAAACCACGAGACCCTTCACGCCTGCAGGCAGAATCTTTGCCACAAGGGTGGGAAAGGCTGCATCGGCATTCGGTGTGCCGTCTTCGAGCAAGGGCAGGAAAGCAGCTCCAGCTCCCATGCTCTTCTGATGAAGTGCGAAGGCTATCATGCCGGGAATGAGGAACAGGAACACGGGCAGCAGCTTCAGATAAGCTCCGAAGATGGTACCGCGACGGCTCTCACGCTCGTTCTTGCCAGAGAGTACACGCTGCACGATATACTGGTCGGTACACCAGTACCAGAAGCCGATGACGGCAGAGCCGATGAGTGCTCCGAGCCAGGGATATTGCGGGTCGCTATTGGAACGCATGAGGTGAATCATCGAGCCAGTAGCACCTTCGTAGTTGGGCTTCACGTCGCAGTATTGCAGCATCTGGTCCCAACTGCCGATGGCCTTCAAGCCCAAGACGAGAATGATGAGCGAGCCGAGCAACAGGATGGGCGTCTGAAGCACAGAGGTGTAGAGCACGCTCTTCATGCCGCCGAAGATGGTGTAAACGGCTGTGATGAGCACAAGCCCGATGGCTGCAATCCAGAAGAAGTCGATGCCCCAAAGCTCCTTGATGCCAAACACTTGCTGGAAGACGAGGCCACCGGCATATACCGTCACGGCTACCTTCGTCAGCACATAGCTGATGAGCGAAATGACGCTGAGGATGGTGCGGCTCTGTGTATTGTAGCGCCGCTCGAGGAACTCAGGCATGGTGTAAACCATAGAACGCGAGTAGAAGGGAACGAACACCCAGCCGAGAATCAGAATCATCCAGCCCTGAATCTCCCAATGCGCCATAGCCATGCCCGAAGAAGCACCGGCACCAGCCAAGCCAATGAGGTGCTCGGAACCGATGTTTGAAGCGAAGATGGACGCACCGATGGCTATCCATGTTGCATCCTTACCGCCGAGAAAATAGTCTGCCGAGTTGTCGTTCTTCTGAGAGACGACCCAAAGCACAATGCCCACCAGCGCACAGCAGAACACGCCAATGACAATCCAGTCTAATAAAGCCATAGATGAAAAGGTTAAAAGATGAAAAGGTGAAAAGGTAAAATAATCTTCACCCCCTCACCTTTTCGATTCTTTAATTTTTCAATTATTCACCTTTTAGCAGAGCTTGCGTGCTCCGTCGCCAATGACTACGTCGATGACGATGGGCTTCTTGCCGTACTTCTTCTCGAACTTCTCTACGACAACCTTCTTGAAGTTGTCTGCCTTGTCGTCGGCAACGAGGTTGATGGTGCAGCCACCGAAGCCGCCGCCCATGATACGACTGCCCGTAACACCCTCTTCCTTGGCAATGTCGTTGAGGTAGTCCAGCTCTTCGCAGCTTACCTCATACTCCTTCGAGAGGCCGTAGTGGGTGTCGTACATCATCTGGCCGACCTTTTCGTAGTCGTCTGCCTCAAGAGCCTTACATACGGCCAGCACGCGGATAACCTCGCCAATGACGTAGCGTGCGCGCTTGTACTCGGCACCTGTGATTTCGTCCTTCACCTCGTCGAGCATCTCCATTGTGGCGTCGCGGAGGCTCTCCACTTCGGGATGTCTCTTTGCAATGATTTCGGCAACATGCTCACACTGGAGACGGCGCTCGTTGTAGGGAGAACCCTTCAGCTCGTGCTTTACGCAGCTGTTGACGAGTACAAGCTGATAGCCTTTCGGATGCCAGGGGAAGTACTCAATCTCACCGCTGCGGCAGTCCATACGCATCAGGTGACCGGCTTTGCCAAGACAGCTAATGGCTTGGTCCATGATGCCGCAGTTCACGCCGATGTACTTGTGCTCAGTGCGCTGGCCAACACGTGCAAGCTCCATGCGCTCAATCTTGTTGTCGCCGAAGAGGTCGTTCAGGCCGTAGGCGTAGGTGCTCTCGAGGGCAGCAGAGGAACTCATGCCTGCGCCAAGGGGTACATCACCTGCAAAAGCTGTGTTGAAGCCTTCTACGGGAACGCCCAGAGCCATCATCTCGCGGCAAACGCCGTAGATGTAGCGTGCCCAAGTTGCGCTGGGGCCTTTCTCGTCGTCGATAGAGAACTCTGTGTAGTCCTTGAGGTCGATGGAGTATGCGCGTACGGTGCGAGTGCCGTTGGGCTTGATTTCTGCTATCATTCCCTGCTCAACAGCGCCTGGGAAGACGTAGCCGTTGTTGTAGTCGGTGTGTTCGCCAATGAGGTTGATGCGGCCGGGGGAAGCATATACAGAACCCGTTGTGCCGTCGAAGTGCTTGATGAAACGACTTCTTACGTCGTCAATAGTTAATTTCATAATTATTTTGAATTATTGAATTAGTTAATTTTGAATTAGTTTAGTCCACCTTGATGTCCTTGTTGACATTCTTGCAGCCGATAGTGGCGAAGAACAGGATGTAAGCCACCATGGCAACCTGCAGCCAGTAGCTGGGGATGGTGCCGGTGCTCTTTGCGATGATGTCCTGCAGCCAAGGCATCAGACCACCGCCAACAACCATCATCATGAAGATGCCGGAAGCAGCCTCGGTGTACTTGCCAAGACCTTCGACGGAGAGGTTGAAGATGCCGCCCCACATGATGGAGGTGCAGAGACCGCAGGCAGCCAGGCAGAAGACCTTAACGGGAATCTCGTGACCCTTGAACTCCGTAGCTACGCTTTCGGGCAGGAAGATGGCTGCAAGCAGAAGGATGAGGGCAACGGTTGAGACAGTGGTCATCTGTGCCTTAGTGCTTATCTTGCCGCTGATGAATGTGGAGCTGAAACGTCCGATGAGCATCATGAACCAGTAGCTGGCAGCCAGTGTGCCGCCGATGGCAGCAGAGCCTTCGAAGCCCATGTTTGTCACATAGAAGTTCAGGTGCATTGGAATACCAATCTCGATACCTACATAGAAGAAGATGGCAATGACACCCAAAATAAGGTGGCGGAAGCGCAAAGCACCCTTCATGCTGTCCATCAGCGAACCGCTGTCACCGAAGTTAGGCTCGGGAATAGCGACAAAGAGGATGATGAAGAAGGAGATTGCAAAGACTGCCATGCCGATGAAGAGCAGAGGAGCAACGTCGCTCATGCTGGTGTTGGCTGTAACTGTTCCGACGAGGATACCTGCAAGCATAGGAGTCAGGGTAGCGGTCAGAGAGTTCAGCGTGCCGCCAATCTGGATAAGCTGGTTGCCCTTGTTGCCACCGCCGCCGAGCATGTTCAGCATGGGGTTCACAACGGTGTTCAGCATACAAACGCAGAAACCGCAGACGAGGGCGCCGAGCAGGTAGATGTAGAGGTTCAGCGCGATGGGCTGGCCGTTCATCTCATTCACCAGGATGTCGTCGCCATAGGTGCTCGACAGATACTGCAGGGCGAGGCCGATGATGCCGACAACGAGTGCAGCAAGTGCGGTCTTCTTGTAACCAATCTTCTTCAGGAGCATACCGGAGGGAATGCCCATGAACAGGTAGGCTGTGAAGTTCATCAGGTTGCCCCATGATGCAGCGAAGTCATACTTGAAGCCCCAGATGTTGCCAAAAGGCGCACCCATGTTGGTTACGAAACTAATCATCGCGAAGATGAAGCACATTGTAATGATGGCAACAATGTTGCCATTCTGTTTTGTTTGTGACATAAAATAAAGTTTATTGGTTATAGGTTATTGTTTATTGTATCTTTTGTTAAATCTCCACTCCAAACTTGTAGATTGTCTTTTGCCTGTAGATGTCGCCGGCTTTGAGGATGGTGCTGGGGAAGTAGGCACGGTTTGGACTGTCGGGGAAGTGCTGTGCCTCGAAACAGAGGGCAGAGTACTTCGGATAGGTGGCGCCTTGATTGCCTGTGAAGCCGCTGTGCCAGTTCGAGCTGTAGAACTGCACGCCCGGCTCTGTTGTCCACATCTCCATCTTGCGGCCGCTGACTGGCTCCACGCACTTCACGGCGTAGCTGAGTTCGCCCGGCTCCCTCTTGTTCAGCACGAAGCAGTGGTCGTAGCCTGTGCCGTTGACAATCTGCTGGTTGCTGGTGTCGCCGATGCGTTCGCCCACGGCATGAGGTGTGCGGAAGTCGAAGGGTGTGCCTTCCACCTTCAGGATTTCGCCCGTCGGGATGCTTGTCTCGTCGATGGGGATGAAGAAGTCGGCGTTGATGGTGAGGATGTTGTTCAGAGCCTCGGGGGTCGGGTTGGCGATGCCGGCGAGGGAGAAGAATCCGTGAGAGGTCATGTTCACGGGGGTCTTCTTGTTCGTCGTGCCGCGATAGTCGATGATGAGTTCGTTGTCTTCCGTCAGGCTGTACTTCACATTCATGTGCAGTTCGCCGGGGAAGCCCTCTTCATAGTAGGCTGAAACATAGCGCAGTACAAGCTCATGCTCATTTATCTGTTCAGCATCCCAAACGCGGGCATGGAAGCCTGTGGGACCGCCGTGCAGATGGTTCGGACCGTTGTTGATGGCGAGGCTGTAGTCCTTGCCGTTCATCACGAAATGCCCCTTTGCGATGCGGTTGCCGTAGCGGCCTACCAGCGTGCTGAGGAAAGGCTCGGGGCTGTTCACCATGTTCTGGATGGAGTCATGTCCTTGTATGACATTGGCCATCTTGCCCTCCTTGTCGGGAACCATGATGGCCATGATGGCACCGCCGTAGTTGGTGATGCAGACTTCCATGCCGTCTGAGTTTGTCAGGACGTAGAGGTCAGTCTCCTTGCCTTGAATGACAGACTGGAAGTTCTCTCTCTTGAGACCGGAAATAAGTACTTTGTCCATAGGCGTTGAGTAATTTATGATTTTACTATTTACTATTTATTTACGATTTGTCTATTTATATTTGGGCGCTTTTGCCCAAAATTCCTTGCAAATATAGCAAAAATATCAATTGCTTCAAAGGAAAACAAGAAAAAACTGCCTTTCAAATGCTGAAAAGCAGTTACAAATAAAGGAAAATCTGTTTTGGCACAGCCTCTTAACGCATTGGCAAGCTCTTCAGCAGGTCGGCGACGATGAAGGTGCTGCCGCCAATGAAGATGATGTCGTCTTCGGAGGCATTGGCTTTGGCTGCCTGATAAGCAGTCGCAACATCCTTGTAAATTGTGAAATTGTGAAATTGTCCAATTGCCTGGGCTTTCTTCGCCAGCTCTTCTGCAGGCATGGCCCGCTGCACCGAGGCTTGGGTGAAGTAGTAGGTGGCATCCTTCGGCAGCATGGAGAGGACGGTGCTGACATCCTTGTCGCTCACCATGCCAATGACGATATGCAGTCTTGCCTTCCTATCATTTTGAATTGACTTCAGTTGCTTGACGATATACTGCATACCGCCGACGTTGTGGCCTGTGTCGCAGATGGTGAGGGGCTTTGTGCTGATTGTCTGCCAGCGCCCCATGAGTCCAGTCATGGTAGTGACCTCGGCAAAGCCTTTCCTGATGGCATTGTCGCTAATCTCAATCCCCTGCTCCCGAAGCAGACGCACAGAAGTCAAGATGGTGCGAGTGTTCTTCTCTTGGCACAAACCAGTCAAAGCGGGTTTCAAGTCACTCCCCCAAAGGGGGAGATGGAGGGGGCTTTCCGCAAAAGTAATCGGTGCTCCGACTTCTTTTGCTTTGTTTGCAAAGACAGCCTTTACTTCGTCGTTGATGTTTTCGCCAATGCAGACGGGAATGCCGGGCTTGATGATGCCTGCTTTCTCGCGGGCAATCTTGGGCAGCGTGTCGCCGAGGAACTGCACATGGTCGAAGCTGATGTTTGTGATGACGCTCAGCACAGGCGTGATGATGTTCGTGCAGTCCAGCCTGCCTCCCAAGCCGACCTCAATGACAGCGAAATCAACCTTCTGCTCCTCGAAGTACTTGAAGGCAAGGGCAGTGGCAAGTTCAAAGAAGGAAAAGCCTATTGAAGATTGAAGATTGAAGATTGAATTTCCTTTCAATTTTCCATTTTCAATTTTCAATTCTTTGACGAAGTCAACCACTCTCTTCTTGCTTATCATCTTCCCGTTGACCCTAATCCTTTCGCGGAAGTCAACAAGATGCGGACTGGTATAGAGTCCTACGCGATAGCCTTGCGCCTGCAGGATGGCTGCAAGGGTGTGGCATGTGGAGCCTTTGCCGTTCGTGCCGCCCACATGAATTGTCCGATACTGCCTGTGCGGATGCCCGAAGTATTCATCAAGGGCAAGCGTGCCGTCGAGTCCTTCCTTATACGCCGCCGCCCCCACGTTCTGGAACATCGGCGCCGCGTCGAACAGATACTTTATTGCCTGATTGTATGTCATTTTACTATTGAGCTTTTGCCTTGCAAAATTACGAAATAATTCCAAAAGAGCCAATCTTTTGCAGGAAATGTTATTAATAGAACACGTAAAAAGAATCCGCAAGCGTTGATTGACAAACACTTGCGGACACGGAAAAAGTTTCAAATAATCAATTGAGCAGATTCTTAAGCAGAGCTATTAGAATGCGAGGCAGGAACGGACATAGGTCTCCTGCTCATTGTTGCACTTCTTTTGTTAAGATAAGAAATTGAATTTTCAGCTACAAAGGTACAGCTTTTTTAAATGCACACAACTTTATCCACAAGAAAATGCAGAAAGCATCTCACTACACTTAATCAAGACTTGGCTATTGCAAAAAGTATGAACAATCCTTGCATCATATTGTGTATTTTCGTAACTTTGTCCCACAAAACATCAAAAGCATGAACACCGAGAAACAGACACAGCTTGCTGCAGCGGCATTTGCCGAGCGATGGCGGGGCAAGGGAGACGAGAAGAGCCAGTCGCAACTCTTCTGGACAGACCTCTTGCAGAGCGTCTTCGGCGTGGAGGACATTACCTCGTTCATCCGCTTCGAAGAGAGGGTGAAGGTGGAGACCACCAACTTCATCGACGTGCACATCCCCACGACAAAGGTACTGATAGAGCAGAAATCCATCACAAAGGACTTGCGCAAAGGCATTGAGCAAAGCGACGGCGCCGTGCTCAACCCCTTCCAACAGGCAAAGAAATACGTCTCAGGCCTGCCCCTGAGCCAGCATCCCCGCTGGATAGTGACATGCAACTTCCAGGAGTTCCTCGTCTATGACATGGAGCAGCCCAACTGTGAGCCACAGCAAATCCTGCTGGAGAACTTGGGCAAGGAGTACTACCGACTGATGTTTCTCGTGGACGTGAAGAGCGAACACTTGACGAAGGAGATGGAAATTTCCACCAAGGCAAGCAAGATAATCGGCGAGATACACGATGCTTTGCAGGAGCAATACCACAACGACAGCCCCGAGGCTCTGCGCTGGCTCAACATCCTCTGCGTGCGCATCGTCTTCTGCCTCTATGCCGAGGATGCGGGAGCCTTCCTGCACGACCAGTTCCACGACTATCTTGCCCGCTATGAGGCACAGGACTTGCGCCGTGCCCTGCGCGACCTCTTCGAAGTCCTCAACATGCCCATAGAGAAGCGCAGCCCTTACTTGAAGGATGACCTCAAGGCATTCCCCTATACCAACGGCGGACTCTTCGAGGAGGAAATTGAAATACCGCAGTTTACTGAGGAGCTGAAACAGTTGCTCCTCAAGAATGCAAGCCTCGACTTCGACTGGAGCGAGATTTCGCCCACCATCTTCGGAGCCATGTTCGAGAGTACGCTGAACCCTGAGACGCGCCGCTCCGGAGGCATGCACTATACGAGCATCGAGAACATCCACAAAGTCATAGACCCGCTCTTCCTTAACGACCTGCGCCGTGAGCTAGACACCATCCTCGAAGAGAAGGTGGAGAAGCAAAGGCAGAAGAAACTCGATGCCTATCAGGAGAAGCTGGCATCCTTGACATTCCTCGACCCCGCTTGCGGTAGCGGCAACTTCCTCACGGAAACCTACCTCTCATTGAGAAGGCTGGAGAACGAAGTCATCCGCGAACGCTATCATGGGCAGACGTTCTTCAGCTTCGATGCAAACAACATCATCAAGGTCAGCATCCAGCAGTTCTATGGCATCGAGATAAACGACTTTGCCGTAGCTGTCGCCACCACAGCCCTCTGGATAAGTGAGGCGCAGATGCTGGCAGAGACGGAGAAGATAATCAAGCACGACATCGAGTTCCTGCCCCTAAAACCATATTATAATATAAGAGAAGGCAATGCCCTGAGGATGGATTGGAACATCATAGACTATCCATCGGACATTCCTACGATATATGCAAAGAAAGCATACGTCATTCCTGAGGAAAACAATGCTTTGATGGTAGGAGAACCCGTCGTTTCTTTCGATGAGGTTAACCTTGTAACATCTGATATCCATTTCGGGAAGAAAGACACCACAAGGGTACAGGTTCACTTTGACTACATCATCGGCAACCCTCCGTTTGTAGGAGCAAGGATGATGAGCGAGGCACAAAAGCAGGATGTGCTCAACATCTTCGGTGAGAAATGGAAGAACGTTGGCAACCTCGACTATGTATGCTGCTGGTACAAGAAAGCAGCAAAGCTCTTGAAACAAGCTCCACAGGCAAGGGCAGCACTTGTTTCCACAAACTCCATCTGTCAGGGCGAACAAGTTGCTAACCTATGGCAGCCTTTGATGGCAGAAGGTTTGCAAATCAACTTCGCTCATCGCACATTCCGCTGGGACAGCGAAGCCACACTCAAAGCCCACGTACATTGTATTGTTGTAGGCTTTAGCTACGTTGATAACAAGGAGCGGATTATCTATGATGGAGAACAAGTAATTAAAGCAAACAATATCAACGCATATTTACTTGATACTTCTAATGTTTTTGTTGGCAGCAGAGAAAAACCTCTTTTCAACGTGCCAGAGATAGGCATTGGCAACAAGCCCATAGATGGAGGTTACTATCTTTTTGAAAAGGAAGAAAGGGATGAATTTGTAAAAGCAGAACCACAATCAGCAAAATACTTCCATCCTTATTACGGTGCATTTGAGTTTATTCACAGCAAGCCACGTTATTGCCTTTGGCTTGGAGATTGCACGCCTGCAGAACTTCGTCAGATGCCGCATTGTTTGAAACGCATAGAAGCTGTTCGTAACTTTCGCTTGGCCAGCAAAAGTCCAGGCACTATCAAACTTGCAGACAAACCTACGCGTTTCCATGTAGAGAATATGCCAAAGGGGAACTATATCGTTATTCCTCAAGTGTCCTCACAGAATCGTCGCTATATACCAATGGGATATATGGATGAATCTGTGATGTGCAGTGATAAGGTTCGCCTTATGCCAGGAGGGACACTTTATCACTTTGGCGTGCTTGAAAGCAATGTCCATATGGCTTGGATGAGAACAATCTGTGCACGACTAAAAAGCGATTATAGTTATACAGTCAACAATGTTTACAATAACTTCCCCTGGCCTAAGCCTACAGACGAGCAAAGGGCAAAGATAGAGCAGACGGCACAGGCCATCCTTGATGCAAGAGCGAAGTACCCGGACTCTTCACTTGCCGACCTCTACGACGAGCTGACGATGCCCCCAGAACTCCGCACAGCACACCAGGAGAACGACCGCGCCGTCATGCGAGCCTACGGCTTCGACATCAAGACAATGACAGAAAGCACCTGCGTGGCTGAACTGTTCAAGATGTATCAGGAAATGACGAAATAATATGGAACAAAGTGTACTTGATAAAATTTCACAGGCTACGAATTACAACTATTTCTACGATGGTTGGGCTAACGGAACTTTAGGAAGTATTGCAGACCATTCTGGCAAATGTATCTACAGGTTTCATCAAGCAGAAAGAGATATTAACGGAAATCTTCATGCGCTGTCGAATAATGATGAAGATGCTCCTGTCGTAGCAGTAGGTATTGTGGCTTATTGGTTACATTTTCGCCAGAACAACAATCGCTTGGCGAGCCTATTTGGTCCTGATGCCAAATCCATTCCACAGATATTTCAAGACTACACAGCAGACAGGTTGCGAGCATATAAGAAACATCACGAGCAAACTCCTTCCTGTTGGCGCAGCGACTTCGAGAGAGATTTCTACACCCACCATATTATCCCCAGCGAGCGGAGACTTATCAAGCAATCGGAAGCGTTGTTTGAATACATTACTCCCGATGACAGGCAACTGGTGCGTGATGTGATGAAGGAGTATATTCTCTACCTACAGAATATACGAAAGAAATATATGCCAGACACACCAAAACCTAAGTCTACTAAACAACCGAAACCTATTAGGCAAGTAAACATTGACAAGATCAGCCCGCACTTAAAGCGAGATTTTGATAAGAATACTTATCTTCCCATTCTGAAGACACTCCTTGAAGAGCCCCAGAGCGACAAAGAGTTGGCAAGAGTAGCTCTCCTTATTTACAAATCCAATTACTTCCTAAGTAATGATTACATGACATTCTCGAAGTGGTATCAGGACTATTGCAACATTGTGGGCTGCAAATACCATGCTTCTTATGAACCAAATACACTTCGGAAAACAATCAATGAAGAACTGAAACAAAAATACTATTTCCTCCAATAAACTTTAAAAGCCGACTTTCTTTTTTCAAGAGTCGGCTTTTTTATTGATAGTCGGCTATTCGTATGGTGCGAGTAGTCGGCTTTTTGTATTTAAGTCCTTGATACACAGCATAGGGAGTGCTGTATTCTTTAGTGTCTTTTGGTGTCCCCTGGTTTCTTCGTACCTTTGCATCGAAAAAGTAACGCATGTGCCCTTGACCCGGACAACAAAAAGCGCTATCTTCGCATAAATTAATTAAAATAATAATGTATATGGCAACAGACATTACAAACGTACGGTTCAGCGTCTTCCCTTGCGGATACAGGAGGGCGGACGGAACAGTGGTGATGCGACAACAGCCACAGCAGACGCAAACAATAGAATGGGCCTACCAGTGGATTACTTCTCCCGTGGCGGCTTCGGTGGCTACGATTGGCTATCGTAAGATGTTGCCAATAGCCACAAGGGAAGAGAAGAACAACTTCAAGCTGGAACATTTCCAGTACGCCACGTTTGCGGGCACGTTCTCATATCGCAAAGCGGAGAACTTGATTCAGCGTTCGCCTTTCATGGTGCTTGATATTGACCACCTCACGTCTGAGGACGAGGCTCACGCACTGCAAATCAGGCTTAGCCAGGACAAGGAGGTGGAGACAGCCCTTTGCTTCGTCTCACCCTCTGGGGTGGGCGTGAAGTGGGTGTTCGAATTGCCCGAATGGACAATGAACCTCGACTACAAACAGCAGTTCGACCGCATGCGCAGCTATCTTGGTTTCCGCTACGGTTACGATGCCGACACCAGCGGCAGCGATGTCTGCCGGGCCTGCTTCCTCGGATATGATCCAGAATGCATAGTTAACCCCAAATATGTTTTAAACAGTTCAACACATGAACAACAACAGTTACACTGACCTCGAGCACTTGCAGCTCGTGGCAAGTCGAATCGTCCAGGACGGTATCGACATTACGAGAGATTACCCCGATTGGGTTAGGGTGACGTTTGCCTGCGCTTCGCTCGGTGAAGCGGCTCGTGAACCTTATCAAGACATCTGTCGCTTCTACCCCCGCTACACACGCGAGGAGTGCGACGAGAAGTTCGACAACTGCCTCCGTACGGGACGTGGCGACATCACGCTCGGGACGCTGATGGAGCTGGCCAAGCGCCACGGCATCGACGTCTCACTGCCGAAGGGTCGCCGACCGAAGACGGCTGAGCAGAAGGAACAGGAGGAGAAGGACCGCTTCAAGCAAATCTGCGAGTGGCTTAACTCTCACTATGAGTTCCGCCACAACACAATCACGGAGCAGACAGAGGTGAGGGTTAAGAGCCAGAATGCGGAATGGAAGGAGATGGACGACCGACAGCTCAACAGCCTGCTCACCGAGCTTCACGCCGACAAGGTGCCGGTCTCCAAGGCGAACCTGGAAACCTACATCTGCAGCGAGACTTTTCGCCCGCCTACAACCCCGTCGTGGATTACGCCGAGAGCCTGAAGCCTTGGAATCCCAGGCACAAGGACTACATTGCCGACATGTTCGAACACCTCGGCATGGCTTCCGACGACGACCGCGACTTCCTGCTCCAGATGGCAAAGCGATGGTTCGTCTGGATGGTGGCCGTCGCTATTGAGCAGGACACGAAGAACGAACTCATGCTCATCCTCTCGGGCGAGATGGAGAGCACGGGCAAGACCTACTTCGTCCTTCAGTTCCTGCCAAAGCCCATGCGCCGCTACATCCACAACCTGACGCAGCTCTCAAACTTCAAGGACAAGGACGAGGTGCTCGCCCTCTCGCGCAACATCGTCTATCTGGTGGACGAGATTAAGGTCAGCCTCCCGATGCTCAACAAGCTGAAGAACTACGTGGGCGGCGCCTCGGCCTCCACCACCACCGAACGCTCGCCCTACGGACACTTCGCCGTATGCCGACGGGTACACGCCAGCTGGGTAG